>JANOBO010000023.1:0-22770 GCA_031411695.1 Verrucomicrobiaceae bacterium | reverse complement strand
AGCAGTGCCAGCAAGGCACCCACACCGAACGCAATCCACCCCATGGCACGCGAAGTGCATTGATGAATCCAGGCTGATGGAGATCGCCGCCCCGTGAACATCAATGGTGCAACTCGCACCATTGATGTCCAGAGCGACGATTTCCATCAGTCCACAAGACGAACGTCTTGGCCACGGGAACCCGCCCGAGCCAAGACGTTTTTTTTTGACCATTCGTTTCAACACCATCGGAAACTCACCATGAAAAAGCTCCTTGCCTCCTTGTTCGCCACGTTCTTGATGGTCGGTTTTGTGGCGCCTGTCGCCGCGCAAGCCACCGACGAAGCCTTGTTGAAGGAAGTCGGCGAACTGCTTGCAGAAAACCGCAGCATCGCCACCAAGATTGCCACCAAGATGGGCTTCGCAGTCAGCTCGACCCAGCCGGGCTCGGGCACCCAGGCCGAAAAGAACAACGCACTGGCTGTGCGCAACCAGATGTTGTTCAAGCAGATCGCCAGCAAGCTCGGCGTGGAAGTGTTGACAGGGGTTCCAACCGCCGCCACCCTGATCGAGCAGACCCACGACACGTTGCGTGGCAACCGGGTGGTGACCAAGGCCATCCTGGAAGCGCTGGGCCTCGACACGCCTACGGCGGTGTCGATGAAGGGCAGCCTGGTCGAGCAAAACCGCGACCTGCTGTTGGGCAACCGCGAAGCGATGAAAAAGATCGCTACCGCGTTGGGAGCCTGATGCAGCGAGCCGCCTTCAGCGCGCCAGCAACTGCCTGCGCGCGCGGATGGCGGCTTGCAACTTGGCGAGCAGCACTTCGGCGCTGACCGGCTTGGTAAGGTAATCGTCGCCGCCCGCTTCCAAGCTGGCGGCAATGTCGTTCTTGTTGGCCTTGGAGCTGAGGAACAGCACCGGCAAGACGAAATCCGGGCGCAGCCTGCGCCACGCGCGGATGGTGTCGAGACCTGACGTACCGGGCATCAGCACGTCTATCACCAAGGCGTCATACGTGTTGAGCATCAGCAGCAGCAACGCCGCATCCCCCGAATCGGCAAGCGTGACCACGTAGCCCACTTTCTTCAGCTTGCTTTTTATCCACGCGCGCAGATCTTCGTCGTCGTCGACCACCAGCACGTGCGGACGCACCGTGCGTGCCTCCGTCAACTCAGGCGGCAGCGGATGCATCGATTCCTGCCTCGCGGCTGCCAGCCGCCACCGTCATGGCGAGCGCGCGAAAACGCACGGTGAACTCGGTGCCTGCACCGACCTTGCTGGTGCACGACACCTCGGCACCCATGCCGGTGGCCAGCTGGCGAACGATGGCGAGGCCCAGTCCGGTCGAGGACTCACCGTCGGTAGGCCGCGGGCTGAGCCTGGCGAATTTTCGGAACAGCAGCGCTTGTTCGTCCTCCGGGATGCCGAGCCCCTGGTCTTTCACGCTCAGTTGGACGCTGTCGCGTTGTCCATCGACGATGAGGTGAACGGCGCTACCGGGCCGAGAAAACTTGACCGCGTTCGACAGCAGGTTGTCGGCGATTTGCACCACGGCGGCGCGGTCACCGACGATGCGCGGTGTCGCCACATCGTCCCAGTGCAGCGCGATGTGCTTGGCGCGCGCCCTGGGTGCATTCAGCGCCAGGGCTTCGCGAAGTGCGCCCCCCAGGTCCACTGCGCCATTCGCAAAGTGCTGTGCACCGACTTCCAAAGCGCTGACGCGCAACAGGTTCTGTACCAGCGTGAGCATGCGTTCGGTCGAGGCGTCGAGGCGTGCGATCAAACGGCTGCGCTCGCGCGCGTCGCTCTCGTCCTTGAGCAAGTCCATCAAAGCCACCTGTGATACCAGCGGGCTTTTCAGCTCGTGCGTGCACAGGTTCAAAAACGCATTGCGCTCGGCGTTGAGTTCAATCAGGTAACGGTTTGCGATGCCGAGCTTGTCGTTCTGCTCGGCCAGCGTGTGGGCCAAGTGTTCTGCGTGGCTCTGTTGCGCGCGCAGCTCGGTGGTGCGCTGCTGCACGCGCGACTCCACAGCCTGCTTCTCTGCTGACAACAGCGCCAACGACTCGCGCACGCGGCCTGCCATCTCGGCGAGACTGCGCGACACCTGCCCCACCTCATCGCCTTGCGCCAACGCGGTGAAGGCGTTCTGGTCACCGTGCGCCTCGAAGTCGCGTGCCGCGTCGCGCAGTTGAAGCAGCGGTTGTGCGGTGGCACGCGCCACTTTCACCGAGGCCCACACCGCCACCATCAGCACGCCAAACATCAGCACCAACGCCGCCATGTCGCGCAGGCTTTCGTGCGTCTGCTGCGCCGACACCGCGTCGGCAGACTGGCTGATGCTCGCCGACACGGCAATCACCGAATCGATGGCGCGGGTCGCTTCGGCGATCCACTGTGGTGGCGTCAGCGGGTAAGTGACGGCGGTGCCCTCATCGGCCTGTCGGCTGGCGGCATAGATGCTGTTGCGCACGCTGTCGAACGACCCCAGAAAGCGCTGCTCCATCACCCCGATGGCGTTGACCAGCGACTGCGGCATCTCGGGGTTGGACTTCAGTTGCCGGATGGCGTCGAGGTTTTCTTCAACGACACCACGCCAGCGGTCCAGATTGGCCTGCGTGGCCGGCGTGATTGGCCGCCCTGACGCGATCGCGTTGGCCAGCATGGCGCGCTCGCGGCCGGCAAACTCGCTGGCGAGGAATACCGAGCGCTTGATGTGCGTGTTGTACTGAACGATCAGTTCATAGGGGTTTTGCGCAACGAACAGCGCGCGCATGTACCGGTCTTCAGACTCGATCAGCGCGGTCTGGGCATCGAACCATTGGGCAATCAATCCGGGCGGAGCAGGGTAGGTTCCGACGGCGAGATCGACCTCCGCGCGCAGCATGTCTCGCAAGTGGCGCAACTCCAGCAGCTCGCGGCGGGAGCGTTGCAGCAGCGGATTGTCGATAACGGCTTGTGCGGTGGTGGACAGCGCCACATCAGGAGCCGGGACTTGGGCGTAACAATAGATTTCGAAGGTGGCGTGGTCATGCTGAGCAAGCAGCGGCAGGAGGAAACGGCCGACCGGATGTTCGCGAAAGTCGGGCGAGACGTAGCCGATCCGCAGACGGCGGTTGGGCGTGCGTTCGTTGTGATGAGAATGAATGAACGCTCGCAGGGGTTCGGCGTGCTGTTGGTTCCAGCGCCGATGTTCCTCCGCGATGATCCGGGCATCCAAGCCAGGATGGTAGTTGAGAGTTAGAAGCAGGTTACTATGGGCGCTCGCAAAGCCGGGCTTGAGGGCGATGGCCTGACGGAAGACAGCGATCACCTCATCGTGCTGCCCCTTTTCACCCAGGGCAGCTCCGAGATTGCTGTGGGCTTCGGGATAACTTGGCTTGAGGGAGATAGCTTCACGATAGGCGGCGATGGCTTCGTCAAGCTGCCCATTCGCCTGAAGGGCAATGCCGAGATTGTTGTGAGCGTCGGGAAAGTCGGGTCGGTGCGCCACCGCCTCGCGCATGATCGCGATGGCTTCGTCCAATTGTCCCTTGTCGCGCAAGGCCATGCCGAGATTGCTTTCCGCTTCGGGAAAGTTCGACCGAAGGGCCACGGCCCGACGGTAAGCGGCGATGGCCTCTTCCAATTGCCCGCTCGCTTGCAGGGCCATTCCGAGATTGCAGTAAGCCTCGGGGAAGTTGGGCCTGAGCGCGATGGCCTGGCGGCAGGCGGCGATGGCTTCGCCCAGTTGCCCTTTCTCACAGAGCGCATAGCCGAGATTGTTGTGGGCTTCGGGATAGCTGGACCTATGGGCGATCGCCTCACGAAATGCCGCGATGGCCTCGTCCAGTTGGCCCAGGTCATGGAGAGTATTGCCGAGACCCCCGTGGGCTTCGGCATAGTGGGGCCGATGGGCGATCGCCTGGTGAAATGCGGCGACGGCTTCGTCCAGATGTCCCTGGTTACTCAGAGCAACGCCGAGCTTGTAATGCGCTTCGGGCCAGTCGGGACGCTGGACGACGGCCCGGCGGCATACAGCGACGACCTCAGCCTGATCTCCGTGTTTGCCCTGGGCAACGTCGAGATTGCCATGGGCTTCGGAATTGTTGGGCTCGAGGGAGAGCGCCTTCATAGGCCGCGATGGCTTCGTCCATCTGCCCCGCGTCTTTCAGGGCATTACCGAGATTGTTATACGCCTCGGGAAAGTCGGGCTTGAGGGCGATGGCCCGACGGCAGGCGGCAATCGCCTCGTCGAGTTGACCCATGTTACGCAGCGCAGCGCCGAGATTGCAGTGGGCTTCGGGATAGTCGGGCTTCAAGGCAATGACTTGCCGATAGGAAGCGATGGCCTCGTCCAGTTGTCCCCGGTCATTCAGGGCGGCGCCCAGATTGAAAGAGGCCTCAGGATAGTCGGGCTTGAGAGCGATGGCCTGGCGACAGGCGGTGATGGCTTCGTCCAGCCTGCCACATTCCCTCAAGGCAGCGCCGAGGTTGCTGTAGGCTTCCGGGTAGTTAGGCTTGAGGGCGATCGCCTGAAAATTGGCCGCGATGGCATCATCCAGATGTCCCTTTTCCTGCAAAGCATTGGCGAGATTGCTGTGGGCTTCGGCATAGCCAGGCCTGAGTTGCACAGCTTGCCGGCAGGCAACGATGGCTTCGTCGAGTTGTCCCTTGCCTCGCAGCGCATTCCCGAGATTGCTGTGAGCTTCGGCAAAACCGGGCCTGAGGACGATGGCCTGCTGATAAGCGGCGATGGCCTCGTCGAGTTGCCGTTTGTCGTGCAGCGCGTTACCCAGGTTGTAGTGAGCCTCGGGATCCTGGGGTGTGAAGGCGATGACCTGCCGATGGGCAGCGATGGCCTCATCGACATGCCCCTGGTTCCTCAGCACAGTGCCGAGGTTGTCGTAGGCAGCGGGAAAGTGGGGTTGGAGCGCGATGGCCTGGCGGATCAGATCCGCGGCGACATCGTTCCGACCCACTTGATGGGCGATGACACCAAGATAGTGCAGCGCATCGGCATGGCGCGGCTCGACCGCCAGAATCTGCCGATAGATGGCTTCCGCCTCCGCCAGTCGCCCGGACTGGTGGTGCTGAAGGGCAACGTCAAGTGCCTGCGGGATGCTCATGGTGCCGCGGCAGTGGCGTGCTTTGCGCACCATTCTCTCCACATCCCCCGATACGCCTGCTCGACAGCCCGGGCGAAGCGAGTGCCGTCCATCACGGGCGAAGTCCGCATTTGTTCGCGGAGCGCGGAACGCATCTGCGCCAGACGGGTCGGGTCACCGGCAAGTTCACGGGCGATCTTCACATACTCACCGGGGGTCCGGGCGATCCACTCCGCGCGACCTAGATTCGCAAGCACGCTCGCCACCATGCGCGAGCAGTAGCGGTCGCCAGCCAGCGTGATCACTGGCACACCCATCCACAGCGCAGCACAGGCGATGGTGTGTCCGCTATACGGGTAACTGTCCAGGACGACATCGACTTCGTGGTGCAGCGCGAGGTACTCCGGGAGCAACTGGCGTCCCCTGAATTCCAGCCGTTCAGAGCTGACACCTTTGCCGGCAAAGAAATCACTCAACCGATTCCGGCAGGATGCTTCACCAAGTCCGGCTGCGACGAACATCAGGCGGGAGTTAGGGACTTCGAGGAGAAGCTTCGCCCAGCACTCCAGGAGCGGATCGTTGAGTTTGGATAACGCATGGAAGCTGGCAAAGGTAACATATCCTCGAGTCAATGCCGGGAGAGGACCCACCGGAGGCGACGCCTCGGAGGGACGGTAGCACGCAAAGGTTTCTGGCAGGCGAATGAGTCGCTCGGAGTAGAGATGATCGGTGGCGCCGGGGGGATCCGCGTGCGCATCGGTGAGGCGGAAGTCCATCGTGCTCAGACCGGTCGTGTCCACGTAACCCAGATAGGTCACCTGAACCGGGGCGGGCTTGCGGGCGAAGACTAGGAGGCGGTTGCCCGCAGTGTGACCGGCGAGATCCACCAGGATGTCGATCTGATCCTGGCGGACAAGGTCAGCGACCTCGGCATCCGTCAGGGTCACGATCTCATGCCAGTGAGGGACGAGGCGCCGCAGGCGCGCGGTGACCGGATCGGGGCAGGCCAGCGAGGCGTAGCAGAACACCTCGACCTGAGCGGGATCGTGGAAGGCGAGCAGCTCTTCGAGAAAGAATGAGACCGAGTGTGCGCGGAAATCGGGGGAGACATACCCAATCCTGAGACGGCGTTCGGGCGTGCGGTCATTCGGGTGGGGCTGGATGATCCGGCTTAGCGGCTCCGCATTCCGCTGGCTCCAGCGCCGGTGCTCCTCGGCGATGGCCTTGGCATCGAAGCCGGGGTGGAGTTGGAGAGTATGAACGAGGTTACTGTGGGCCGCGGGAAAGTTGGGCTTCAGGACAATGGCCTGACGATAGGCGGCGATGGCTTCATCCAGTTGCCCGCGATCCTTGAAGGCGACGCCGAGATTGCTATGCGCCCCGGGGTTGTCGGGTTGGAGGACGACGGCCTGGCGACAGGCGGTGATGGCCTCGTCGAGTTGTCCATTCTCTCGCAGGGCATTGCCAAGGTTGCTGTGGGTTTCGGCATGGCTGGGCTTGAGGGCAATGGACTCGCGATAGGCGGCGATGGCTTCTTCCAGCAGCCCGGCGTCTTTAAGTGAGTTACCCAGGTTATTGTGGGCTTCCGCATAGGTCGGCTTGAGGGCGATGGCCTCACGGTATGCGGCGACGGCCTCGCCCCGCCGCCCCTGGCGATCGAAGGCAATGCCAAGGTTATAGTGAGCCTCGGGAAAGTTTGGCGTTAGCGCGATCGCTTGACGAAGCGCGGCGATGGCTTTGTCCAGTTGCCCCGCGTGAATGAGGGCGATTCCAAGATTGCCGAAGGCAACGGAGAAATTCGGCTTGAGCGCAACTGCTTGGCGCTGCGCCGCGATGGCTTCGTCGAACTGTCCAGTCTCAGCCAGGGCATTACCGAGGTTGTAATAAGCTTCAGGAAAATGGGGCCTGAGGACGATGGCGTGTCGGAGCGCGGCCATGGCTTCGTGCAGTTGCCCGCTGCCTCGGAGCGCGATCCCGAGATTGGTGTAGGCCTCGGGATAGTCGGGCTGGAGGGAGATCGCCTGCCGGTAGGAAACAATAGCCTCGTCCAACTGCCCCAGCGCCCGACACACCTCCCCAAGATTGGAGTAAAAGTGAGGGACGCGGGGTGCCAGCGCGATGGACTGGCGAATCAAATCCACGGCCAGATCGTTTCGACCTACCTGATGTGCGACGATTCCGAGTTGGTGCAGCGCATGGGCATGGCGTGGCTCCACCGCGAGGATCTGCCGGTAGATGGCCTCGGCCTCCGCCAACTGTCCCGACTGCTGGTGTCGGAGCGCGAGTTCGAATGCCTGCTGGGTGGTCACGGATGGGATGAGCGATGCCGCAGGCGGTTGCGCGCTCCACCCGACTAAAGCTCCTCGATCACGAGGTCCTTGTAGCGCGCCTCGGCTTTTCCGCCGCCGTGGATTTGTACGGCGATGTAGCCGGTTTGTTCGATCGCTTCGTCGGGTTCGGTGTAATCGACGGTCTGCACGCCATTGATCCAGAGCTGGACGCGCCGGCCTTCGCAGCGGATGCGATAGTCGTTCCACTCATTGAGTTTCAACACCTTCGCGACGGCCTCCTTGTCGGCGGCGGCGAGGATTTTCTTGCGCCGGGATTCATCGTAGAGCGAGCCGTAGTAACCTTCGCCGAGGTCGGCTTGGTAGCCGATCATTTCAAAGTGGTTGGCGATGCGCTGGCTGCGGATCTGCACGCCCGCATTGATCTGCCCGTCGCTGCCCGTGAGCTTGAATTTCAGCCGCAGGTCGAAGTTCCCGTATTGTTTGGTCGTCGCGAGGAATTCGTTGTGCGGCACTTTCTCGGTGAGCGATCCGCCGACCAAAGCGCCGTCCTCGATGCGCCAGGTTTTGGCGGTGTCGCCTTCCCAGCCGGTGAAGGTCTTGCCATCGAAGAGCGGCTGGGGTGCGGCGAGGGCGGAACTGGCGCAGAGCGCGAAGGTGAGAGCGGCGGCGAGGAGTTTCATGGGTGGGAAGGGAGGGCGCTTTTGTAATGTCGCCAGGCACGGCTGTCAGGCGTGCAATTCTCCGGCTGCGAGAAATGTTGCGAGGCGGGACGCGCTCGCCTACCACTCCGCGACACGCCGCGCGCGGCGCTTTCCCGACCATGGCCCTGCTCGTCGCCTTCATCGTCGTCCTCGCATATTTGCTGGGCTCGATTCCTTTCGGGCTGATCGTGGCGAAGTCGCAGGCCGTGGATCTGCGCGCGCACGGGAGCGGCAATATCGGGGCGACGAATGTCTGGCGGGTGATGGGAAAGAAGTGGGGGCTGATCACCTTTTTCGCCGACGCGATCAAAGGTGTGATCGCGGTGAAGCTCGGGATGTGGATCGCCGGTCAATGGCCGATCCATGTGCCGCTGCTGCATGGGCATGAGCGCATCGAGTTCCTTGATCCCGGCTTCGCGGGGATCGGGGCATCGATCGCCTGCATCCTCGGCCACAATTTTCCCGTCTGGCTGAAGTTCAAGGGCGGGAAGGGCGTCGCGACTTCGCTCGGGGTGATCTTCGGCATGATGCCGGTGCCGGCGCTGATCGTGTTTGGAATTTGGGCGCTGGTCTTCAAGACCTCGCGCTACGTCTCGCTCGCGTCGCTCATTGCCGCGGTGTCGCTGCCGCTGGTGGTCATTGCGTTTCTCTTTCTCGGCGGGCTGCGGAGCTGGGCGCACTTCTATTTCTCCGTGGCCGCGGCGCTCATGGTCGTGCGCCGGCATCAGCCGAATATCAAACGGCTCGTGGCAGGAACGGAGCTGCAGTTCGGCGCGAAAAAGGAGGAGGAGCCGCCGGCGCAGCCATGAGCTTCGAGCACGTCGGCATCATCGGGGCGGGGAGCTGGGGCACGGCGCTCGCCCTTTTGCTGCATGAAAACAAACTGCCCGTCACCGTCTGGGGCCACGACGCGGCGCACCTCGCGCAGATCGAGCGCGAACGCGCGAACACCGCCTACCTGCCCGGGATCGGCGTGCCGGACGGTATCCGCTTTACGCCCGATCTCGACGCCCTCGCCGCATGCGACCTCGTGCTCTTCGTCACGCCGTCGAAGGCGCTGCGCGAAGTGACCGCGCGGCTTTCCACCGTCGCGGTGCGCGCGGATGCGGTGCTGCTTTCCTGCACGAAGGGCGTGGAACGCGGGAGCGGGCTGCGGATGAGCGAGATCATCGCGGAGTCCTTTCCGCGGCATCCCGTCGCGGTGCTTTCCGGGCCGAGTCATGCGGAGGAAGTGGCGCGCCGGATGCCCACGGCGGTGGTCCTCGGGTGTGGCGACGCGGCCACCGGCCAGCGGCTCCAGCAGGCTTTTTCCACGCCGCACTTTCGCGCCTATACGAATGACGACGTGGCCGGGATCGAATTCGGCGGCGCGTTGAAAAACATCTTCGCCCTCGCCGCGGGGGTGAGCGACGGCCTCGGGCTCGGCGACAACTCGAAGGCCGCGCTGGTGACCCGCGCGCTCGCCGAACTCGTCCGGCTCGGCACCGCGCTCGGCGGGCGGCGCGAGACGTTCCAGGGGCTGAGCGGCATCGGAGATCTGATGGTCACGTGCTTTTCGCGCCACAGCCGGAACCGCGCGGTGGGCGAACGCCTCGGCCGCGGGGAGGCGCTCGCGGCGATCGTCGCCTCGATGAACATGGTCGCCGAAGGGGTGCCGACGACCTACAGCGCGCACGAGTGCGCCCGGCGCCTCGGGATCGTCACGCCGATCATCGATGAAATGCGCGCCCTGCTCGACGGCGTCCATGCGCCGCGCGAGACGCTGGCGAATCTGCTCGGGCGCGATCCGCGGCAGGAAGGGGATTAGGAGGATTTTCACGGCGCTTTTTTGGGGGAAATGGGTGCAGCCCCGGCGCGCGCAGCGCCTTGGACTGCTCCAGCTTGCTGGAGCTTTGCGGAGGCGGAAGCTTGCTTCCCGTGGCGGGGAAGCCGGCCCGGCTGCCGGGGAGCCCGCCGCCGCGGAGCAAGCTCCGCCGACCGCAAAAGCGGGAGCAAGCTCCCGCAGTCCAAGGCGCTTCGCGGCGGCGGAAAATTTCTTTCCCTGCCGCCCGCACATTGGTTAAAAGCCGCACTGTCTTCCCCCGCTCCATGAAAAAACTCCTTCTCTCCGCGCTGCTCATCGTTGCGTCCGTGCAGGCGCAGGCCGCGATCATTCAGTTCACCCTTGAAGGAACTGCAGGTACTGGCCTCCTTTTTGGCAACGAGCCGGCCGTTGCATCGGGTGGCTCTGGTGGCGAGATCGGCGCGGGAATCACCTTTGACGATGTTTCCAACCTTCTGGCCATAAACGTCGGGTGGGGATCATCGCAGGGGTTTTCCGACATGAGCAGTGCGACGAACAATTCGCACATTCATGTTACGGCCAATAATTTTGGCAATTCGCAGGCGAACGGTTCCGGGCCGAACTTCGTCCAGACCGGTGGCACGGTGTTTACTCTGACCCGTTCCTCCAATCTCGCGACTGGCGGCACGAACACGCAGAGCTTCACGCTGACCGCCCCACAAAAGACCGACCTCCTCAACGGCAAGTATTATATCAACATCCACACCGCGACCAATGGCGGTGGCGAGATTCGAGGGTTCCTCGTGCCAGCCGTTCCCGAACCCGGCACGGCCAGCCTGCTCGGCCTCGGCGCGCTCGCGCTCGCGGCCCGGCGCCGGCGCGGGTGACAGATTGCTTCCGCTGCTCGGCTTTCGCGCGATAGAGGTCGTCGATCGCGGATGACGCGGAGAACGCGGAAGACACGGATGAGAAAAGAGTCGCCGCGAAAGACGTCTCATTTTCGCCCACCGCTGCGAGGTCCGCGGAAAAAAACACCGGCTTGAAATCCGAACCGCTCCTCTTCCGCGTTTTCCGCGTCTTCCGTATTCTCAGCGGTCATCTTCATCGCAGGATTTAGGTTCACTGGACGGGCGACGCTTCCTGCGGCCGGCGCGCACGCGCCTTCTCGATCGCGCGGGCGACCGCGCCGCCGAGCGTGGCCGAGGAGTAGGGCTTGGTGATGATTTCCTCGATGCCGATCTTCGTCGCTCGCTGCTCCACGGTGCCGTCGCCGAGGAACCCGGTGGCGAGGACGATCGCGATGTCCGGCCAGGTCTGGCGGACTTGGGCGGCGAGTTCGGTGCCGGTCATCTGCGGCATATTGAGATCGGTGAGCAGCGCGCTGCACGACGCCGGGTCCGCGTGGAGAAGCTCGAGCGCGGCGATCGGGCTCGAGCAGGCGGTGACCCGGAAGCCGAGCCGTTCGAGCATCTGCTGCGCGACGCCGAGGACGAGCTTTTCGTCGTCCACGACCAGTACCCGCCCGGTGTGGATCTTCGGAATGGGCGGAACGGGCTTCACTTCACCCTCCGCCGGCGCATCCACGATCGGGAAGTAGAGGCGCGCGGCCGTTCCCTCTCCCGGCTTGCTCTCGATGGTCACCGCGCCCTCGTGGTTTTGCATGATGCCGTGGACCACCGCGAGGCCGAGCCCGGTGCCTTCCCCCGGCGCCTTGGTGGTAAAGAAAGGATCGAAGACGCGCCGCAACGTCGCGGCGTCCATGCCGTGACCGGTGTCGGATACCGTCACGCAAAGGTACTCGCCTTCCTCCAACTGCGGGTATTTGGCCAGCAGCTCCCGCCCCACCTCCACGCGATCGAGTTGCATCGTGATCGTGCCCGGCTGCCCCCGCATCGCGTGCGCGGCATTGGTGCCGAGATTGAGGATCGCCTGGTGGACCTGCGAGCTGTCGGCGAGGACGGTGCCGCCGGCCGCGCCGATCTCGCAATGGATCTCGACCGCCGCGGGGATGGTGGCGCGGAGGAGTCGGGAGGCGTCGCGCACCACGGTCTCGAGGGGGATGGGGCGGCGCTCGAGCGGGCTCTTGCGGCTGAATGTCAGGATCTGTTTGACGAGATCGCGCGCGCGATGGCTCGCGGCCAGCACGCCCTCGAGATCGCTGTACACCGGGTGATCCGACGGCAGCGACTCGTGGGCGAGTTGGGCGTATCCGAGGATCGCGGTGAGCAGGTTGTTAAAATCATGCGCGATCCCGCCGGCGAGCGTTCCGAGGGCCTCGAGCCGCTGGGTGTGGGCCATCTTCGCCTCGAGCCGGCGATGGGTCTCCTCCGCCTCCCGGCGCGCGGTGATATCGGAGAAGGTCCAGACCCGCCCGATGATCGTTCCATCCAGCTCGTGCGGACGCGAACGCCGCTCGAAGACGCGCCCATCGCGGAATTCGATGACCTCGAAACTCTCCGCGGCCGGTGTCGCGTAGAGCTCCTGGACGCGCTGGAGGAATGCGTCGGGCTCCCTCAACTGATCGAGCACGAACGCGAGCAAAGCTGCGTCGTCGCGCTGCTCGATGAGACTGCGGGGCACCTCCCACAGGTCGGCGAATCGGCGATTGAAGCCGGAGACCTTGCCTTTCATGTCCACCACGAGCACGCCTTCATTGGAGGCATCGAGCGTCGCGTGGAGGAGGGACAGCGAGTTTTTCAGCGCGTCGGCGTTGCGGCGTTTCTGGGCGAGCGCCCAGGCGAGCCCCCCGGTGAGGATCGAGAGAAAGCCAAGCGTGCACAGCGCCACGGTGGTCGCTCGCGGATACTCCTCCCACACTCGGCGGGGCCGGTTGAGGATCTCCGCGCCCGGGGGCAGGGAGGAGAAAGGCAGCTTGAAGCGCTCCATTTGCGCGTAGTCCACCACGATGCGCGGGGCGATGTCGGCCACGGGTGGAATCGAGGACGCCACTTCACCAGCGAGCAGTCGCAGACCCAGCCGCGCGGCAGCTTCGCCGTGGCGTTCCCCGTCGATCACCGCGCCGCCGAGCATGGCGCCGAGGTGGTTGGGCGTGCGCTGGCCGTAGATCGGTACCGGGCAGCGGGCGAGCAGCTCCGGCCCCATGCGCCGGGCCACTTGCGAGCGTGTGAGCAGCACCGCCGTGTCGGACGGGAGGTTTTCTACCTTGGCAAAAAGCTCTCGCGCCGTATCCGTGCGCGCCAGTTCCAGACGCACCCGCTTGGTCTCCTCCGGGAGATCCTGCTCGATCCGCTTCTTGTTGCCCTCCCCGCTTCGCGTGCTGTCCTCGAGGATGATCAGCCGCTTGAGCTGCGGCTGGAGAGCCAACGCGAGGAGGACGCTGGCCGCGGGATCTGCGTTCTCGATGACTCCCGTCAGCCACGGACGTCCGGTCCGGGCTTGCAATTCCACTTTGGAAATCCCGCAAAATGCCACCTGCGCTTCCGGGAAGAGGGTGTCCCGGTAATTAAGGACGAAATCGAGCGCGGGGAGATCGGCGGTGAGCACGACGCGGAACTGCTGTTGCGCGAACTTGTCCCGATAGTAATCGGCGAGCTCGGCCTCGTCGCCGGGGCGTGGATTGCCTTGCACGTCCATGTATTCGACGACGGCCGCGACCGCTGGCTTTGCCGCGCGGAGGACACGCTGCATCCCATCGAGTTCGGCCACGGCCCACGGATCTCCCGGGTTGCGCGAGATCAGGATCAGCACCGGTGCCGGCGGACTCGCTGCGGCTGGCGCGTCGGGAAGGAGCAGCCACCCCAGCAGGAGCAGCGTCCCAAGTCTGCGAAGCAACCGACGACGCGCCATCGCCGCGGAAGGTTCGGGCGATAGTGGGAAATTCATGGAGGAGCCAGCGCAACGATGGACTACCTGCAAACATAGGAGCGCCACCAGTCGCTGGAAAGACGGGAAAACCCTTGGTGCGTGGGTCTTGCTGGCCGCGGGCATCCATGTTACTTCGCCGAGCTCCATGCGTGCCTCGACTTCACTTTGCCTCCTGTTCCTTCTCCTGCTCGCCCGAGCCGCCTCGGCGCACCCGTCGTTGCAGGATTCCATGTGGGTGGTCTTCGCGCCGGACCGCATCCGGGTGGCGGTGAATGTCTCGCTGAAAGAAATCCTCGTGGCCCAGGAGCGCGCCGAGTCCGAGGTCGAGGTCTTCGATGCCACGACGGTGAACGCGGCCGCCGAAAAGCATCGCGACTACGTCCTGAAACATCTGCAACTCACCGCGGCAGGACGCGAACTCGCCGGGCAGGTCACCGCGCTCACGCCGCCGGCCATTTTTACCACGGTGGAAAAGACGTTCTTTCAATACAGCCTCGAATACCCGCTCGCGGGTCCGCCGCCGGCGAGCGTCACCTTCCGCCACGACATGCTGCGCGAATTTCCCTACTCCGCGGGGCAGGCGTGGGATGTGAGCTACGTGGTGCGGGTGAAGCGCGAAGGCTCCGAGGAAGTGAGCAGCTGGCTGCTGCGCTACCAGCAGCCGAGCGAACTGCCCACCGGCTGGGAAACGGCCCCGGCACAAGCTTCGGCGGCGGCGAAGGTCGATGGCTGGCGCACCTTCGGTGAATATCTGCACCACGGCGTGATGCACATTCTCACCGGCTACGATCATCTGCTCTTCGTCTCCGCGCTGGTCCTCGCCACGCTCAGCTTTTGGGAAATGGTGAAGGTCATCGCCGCCTTCACCGCCGCCCACACGCTCACGCTTGCGCTCTCGGTTTTCGACATCTTCCGCCTGCCCTCCGCGATCGTGGAGCCGATCATCGCGCTGAGCATTGTCTTCATCGCGCTGGAGAATGTGTTCTTCCCCCGCCGCGCGCACTCGCGGGTGCGGCTCGCGGTGGCCTTCGGCTTCGGGCTCATCCACGGGCTCGGCTTTGCCGGCGGCTTGCTGGAGGCGATGGAAGGCCTGCCCGCGATCGGCATCTGGATCGCGCTCGCGGCCTTCAGCGTCGGCGTGGAGATCGGCCACCAGATCGTGGTTTTGCCGCTCTTCGGCCTCCTCGCGCTCAGCCGCGCGCGGCTGCGCGAAGGCCTCCAGGGTCCGCTCGTTCGCTACGGCTCCACGCTCATTTCAGTCTGCGGTGTGTATTACCTTTTCGTCAGCGTCCACGAGCAATTCTTCGCGCACTGAGCGGCCTCTTTCCTCTTCCTCTTTGTCTTGCTCCTGCTCTTGCTCTGAGAGGGTGTAACGGAAGTGCGTCCGCGCGCAGCGCAAACCAAAACCCCGTCATTCTGAGGAACGAAGAACCACTGATCTCTGCGGGCGGAGGCGGTGCGGAGCGACTCCCCATGTCCCGGCGGCTCCGCACCCCCGCTGCCCGCAGGGACAGAGGTTCTTCGTTCCTCAGAATGACTTTTACGATGCGGCGCTGCGCGCCATGATGCGCGTTTCAATCATCCACGAGACTTCCGGTACCCCCTCTGAACAAACGAGAGCAGGAGCAGGAGCAGGAGAACGAGAAAGAAAAAAACGCCCATGAACCCTCCCCACATTCGCCCCGCCACCGAAACCGACCTCGCGGCGATCAACGCGATCTACAATCACTACGTCGAGCACTCGACCTGTACCTATCAACTCGCGCCGGAGAGCGAGGAGGCCCGGTTCGCGTGGTTTCATCGGCATGACGCCGCGCATCCGGTCACGATCATCGAAGTCGCCGGCGAGCTCCTCGGCTGGGCTTCGCTGAATGTCTTCAATCCCCGCGAAGCCTACGCGCGCACGGTCGAGGATTCCGTTTACATCCACCACGCGCACCACCGCCGGGGCCTGGGCCGCGCCATGCTCGCCGATCTCATCGCCCGCGCCCGCGCGCTCGGCCACCACACGCTCGTCGCCGGCATCTCCGCGGAGCAGACGGCGAGCTTCCGGCTCCACGCCGGGTTCGGCTTCGTGGAGATCGGGCGGCTCCGCGAAGTCGGCTTCAAGCACGGGCAGTGGCTCGATGTGGTGTCGATGCAATTGATGCTCTGAGTGGCGAGTTGCTGTTTCTTTCTCTTTGTCCTGCTCTTGCTCTTGCTCTGAAAGACGAGAGCAACAGCAAGAGCAGGAGAAAGAGGGAAGAAGAGGCAGCCACCACTCACGGAGCGGCGTAAAGTGTTCGGTTGAACACGTATCGAACCCCGCCTAACTTTGCCTCGTGTCCACGAGCGCAAAGATCATCCAACTCCGCGAACTGCTCGCCGAGCGCGGCCTCGCCACCGTCGCGAAACCCCGCCAGCGCTTGCTCGCGGGCTGGCCGGCACTCGATGCCGCGGCGGGAGATGGGCTGCCCAAGGGCGATCTCACCGAGCTGCATTGCGCCCGCCACGGCGGCGCGCTGGCCGTGGCTCAACTGCTCGCCGCCGCCCGGCATTTTGTCGCCTTGATCGATGGCAGCGACAGCTTCGACCTCGCGGGAATCGGCCCCGCTGCGCTCGCGCGCCTGCTCTGGGTGCGCTGCCGCAATGCCGCGGAGGCGGTGAAGGCCGCAGACCTCATCCTGCGCGACGGCAACCTCCCGCTCGTCCTCATGAACCTGCGTGGTTGCGCCGATGCCGCCCGCGTGCCGAGTCAGTCGTGGTATCGCCTCCAGCGCATTGTCGAAGTGAGCGGCGCCGCGCTGCTCGTGCTCACGCCGCGCCCGATGATCCCCAGCGCGCGCGTCCGCATCGCTCTGCACAGCGCCTTCACTCTCGACGACCTCGAACGCGATCGCGCCGAACTTGTGTCGGCTCTGCATTTCCAAACCGGACGCGTGCAAGGGATGCGCTCCGAGGCCGGCGAAACTCTCCTGGCGGGCTGAAAGAAATGACTAATGGAAAATGACCAATGACCAAACCGGATGACCGATGACGGGCGCTCCGCCGCCTGGTCATTGGTCATTCTCCATCGGTCATTTCTTCCCATGTTTGCGGCGATTTATATCCCTGACTTTGCCCTCCAGTGCGTGCTCCGCCGCGAACCGGAACTGCGCGACCGCGCGCTGGCCATCGTCGATGGCAACCTCCCCGCGCGCGTGCGTCAGGTGACGCCAGAGGCTCGCGACCGCGGCGTGACTGCCGGCATGACCACGACCCAGGCTCTCGGCCGCTGCCCTGCGCTGCTCTTTCGCACGCCCGGCGTGCTCGATGCGGAAAGCGCCTGCCTGCTGCAATGCGCGGAAACCTTTTCACCCTGGCTGGAAGCGACCGGGGAAGGCGTGGTCACGATCGAATGGCGCGGCAAAATCGAACCGCAGCAACATGGAGGCGCAAAGAAAAATGAGCGAAGCGAGACGCGACACAGCCGCCCCAAAAACTTGTCATTCCGAGCGGAGCGGAGCGGAGCCGAGGAATCTCTCGCATCTGCGGACAGCGGCGGAGCGGAGCAGGCAAGGGGGACCGCCGAACTCGCGAATGTCATCGTCAAGCAACTCGGACTCCTCGATTTCACCGCTCGCATCGGTGTCGCCGCCGTGCCGGATCTCGCCCTCCTCGCCGCGCATTCCGCGTCCCCAGTGCGCATCGTCGAAAAGGCCGCCGACTTCCTCTCTCCGCTCCCGCTCGAAACGCTCTCCGCCGATGCGGCAATGTGCATGGAGGAAGTGCAAGCTGCCCGCGAGGCGGCCTTCCGGCTTTTGCATCGCTGGGGAATTCACACCCTCGGTGCATTCGCCGCGTTGCCCCGCGAGCAAGTGGTGGCGCGGCTCGGAGGGGAGGCGGCGAAACTGTGGGACCGTGCCGCCGGCCGTGCCGAGCGTCCGCTGCGGCTGGTCCGCGCGCCGGAAGTTTTCGCCGAGGCGATGGAACTCGAGAACGAAGTCGAGACCCTGGAGCCGCTGCTCTTTCTCCTGCGCCGCTTCCTCGATCAACTCGCCGCGCGCCTCGCCGCCACCTACCGCGTGGCGGCCGCGCTCGAGCTTCGCCTGAGCTTCGCCACCGGATCGCCGTATGCGCGCGAGTTCCGCATTCCCGCGCCGACGTGCGATGTGGGCATCCTCTTCCGCATCCTCGAGACGCACCTCGAAAACGTCACCGCCGATGCGCCGATCGTGGCCGTGGCGCTCAGGGCCCAGCCGACCCGCGCGGAGCAAAAGCAGTTCGGCCTTTTCGAGAGCGGGCTGCGCGATCCAAACAAATTTTACGAGACACTCGCGCGGCTCCACGCCTTGCTCGGCAGCGATCGCGCGGGCACGCCGATCCCGGAGGACGCGTATCGCCCGGACGCGTTTCACCTAGTCACGCCGAGCTTCGATGAAACCCAAAATGCGCCGCCGAGCGAGCCGCCATCCGGTCCGCCGCTCCAGCGTTACCGGCCTCCCTTGCGTGCCGACGTGCAGGCGCGCGAAGGTCGCCCACGCCACGTCTTTTCCGAAAAGGCCTTCGGCGAAATCACCGCCTGCCGCGGCCCGTGGCGCGGCTCCGGCGACTGGTGGGGCGACCGCGCGTGGGAGCGCGTGGAGTGGGACATCGAAGTCGGCGATCAACTCTACCGCCTCGCGCAGCAGGGCGGTGAATGGTTCGTCGATGGCGCTTACGACTGACGGGGATGAGCTACGTCGAACTCCATGCGCGCAGTGCCTTCAGCTTCCTCCGAGGTGGCTCCTCCCCGGAGCATCTGGCGGAAAGGGCAGGTGGCTTGGAAATGTCAGCGATGGCCTTGTGCGATCGCGACGGTGTTTACGGCGCACCGCGCTTTTTCGGGAAGGCGCGCGAGGCTGGTGTGCGGGCGATCGTGGGATGCGAACTCACGATGGAGGACGGACACATTCTGCCCGTGCTCGTGGAGTCGCGCACCGGCTACCAAAACCTCTGCCAACTCATCACGCAGGCCAAATTGCGCGGCACGAAAGAGCACGCAGCGGTGCGCTGGGACGATCTGCCCGAGTTTGCCGACGGACTCGTCGCGCTGGGCGCTATCCGCAATCTGGAAAAGCTGCTCGCGAGCTTCGATCGCGACCACGTTTTCGTCGAACTCCAGCGCCATCACGTCCGCGGCGAACGGCGGCGGAATCAACTGCTGATCGACCTCGCGCGGCAGCATCGCCTTCCGCTGCTGGCGACAAATGGAGTGCTCTACGCAACGCCGGCAGCGCGCGAGGTGCTCGATGTTTTCACCTGCCTTCGCCATCACACGCATCTCGATCTCGCAGGCCGATTGCTGGAGCAAAACGCGGAGCGGCATCTGAAAAGTGCCGCCGAAATGAAAGAGCTCTTTCAGGACCTTCCCGAGGCGATCGCGAATACGGAGCGGCTCGCGGAACGGTTGGAATTCTCGCTCGAAAAACTCGGCTACGAGTTCCCGAAATATCCCGTGGAACCCGGCGATACGATGGAGGCGATGCTGTGGCGAGTGACTTATGACGGTGCGCGCCGGCGCTATGGCGGGCCGCTTTCTGAGAAGGTGGAGAAACAGTTGCGCCGCGAGTTGGAACTCATCTGCCGGCTTGGCTTCGCGGGCTATTTTCTCATCGTCTGGGATCTCATCCGCTTCTGCCACGCCAATGACATCATGGTGCAGGGCCGGGGCAGCGCGGCGAATAGCGCGGTGTGTTTTTGCCTCGAGATCACGGGGTTCGATCCCATTGCGAATAAGCTGCTCTTCGAGCGGTTTCTGAGCGAAGGGCGCGAGACGTGGCCGGACATCGATCTCGATCTGCCCAGCGGCGATCGGCGGGAGCGCGTGATCCAGGAAGTGTATCAGCGCTACGGCGAGCGCGGCGCGGCGATGACGGCGAATGTGATCACGTACCGCGGGCGCAGCGCGGCGCGGGAAATCGGGAAGGTGCTCAACTTTTCCAACGATATGCTGGACCGCTTCTCGAACCTGTTTGCGAACGGAGACTTTCCGCACACGCTCGGTTTTGCGGTGCAACTGACAAAGGCGGGAATTCCGGCCAATCACCCGCGAACGCCTGCATTTATGCGGCTCTACGAGGCGATGTATGGCTTGCCGCGGCATCTCGGGCAGCACTCGGGTGGGATGGTGGTCTGCCAGGGGCAGCTCGATCGCGTGGTGCCGCTGGAGCGCGCATCGATGGAGAATCGCGTCGTCTTGCAATGGGATAAAAACGACTGCGAGGATCTCGGTCTGGTGAAGATCGATCTGCTCGGACTGGGCATGATGGCGGTGATGCAGGATGCGCTGAAGCTGTCCGGCGAACGCGGTAATCCCGTGGAACTGGCGAAGGTGCCGCTCGATGACGCGGCGACCTTCGAGATGATGCAGCGCGCGGATACGATCGGCGTTTTCCAAGTCGAGAGCCGCGCGCAGATGGCGACGCTGCCGCGGCTGAAGCCGGCGTGCTTTTACGACGTGGTGATCGAGGTCGCGATCATCCGGCCGGGGCCGATCCAGGGCGGACTGATGCACCCGTATCTCCAACGGCGGCAGGGGCGGGAGCCGGTGACCTATTACGACGAGCGAGTGAAGCCGATCCTCGAGCGCACGCTGGGCGTTCCCCTCTTCCAGGAGCAGATGCTCGCGATCGCGATGGAGATGGCGGGATTCAGCGGATCGGAGGCGGAGGAGTTGCGGCGCGCGCTGAGTTTTCATCGCTCGCACGACCGAATGAAAAAGGTGCAGGTGAAGCTCGACGCCGCGATGGAACAAAGGGGCGTGAAGCCGGAGACGCGGACGCAGATCACGGAGGCGATCACGTCGTTTGCGCTCTACGGATTTCCCGAATCACACGCGATCAGCTTCGGCTTTCTCGCTTATACCAGCACATGGCTGAAGGTGCATCGCACGCCGGAATTTTACGCCTCGCTGCTGAACAATCAGCCGATGGGTTTTTATTCGCCGGCGACGTTGATCAAGGATGCCCAGCGGCATGGCGTGAAGTTTCGCCCCGTGTGTGCGAGGGGGTCGCAGTGGACGTGTGTGATCGAGGCGGATGCCGCGATCCGGCTCGGGCTCTGCATGGTGAATGGCTTGCAGCGCGAGCACGCGGAGCGGTTGATCGCGGCGCGGCCGTTTGCGTCGCTCGGGGATTTGCAAGCACGGGTGCGGCTGGCGAAGCAAGAATGGCGAACGCTGGCGGAGATCGGCGCTTTCGCCGTGCTGGCGAAGCATCGGCGCGAGATCTTGTGGGCGGTGGAGGATGAATATCGGGAAGGCGACCTTTTCAACATCACGCCGCGGGGAGTGGAGAATTCTCCGCTTCCGCCAATGACTACTGCGGAACGAGTGCGGGCGGATTACGCAGGGACGAACGTCACCATCGGGAAACATCCGATGAGCTTGCTCCGTGCAAGCGTGCGGGAGGTCTGGCGCGCAGCCGATCTGGCATCGGCAACGCACGGAGCCCGCGTGCGCATCTCAGGGAACGTCATCTGTCGGCAACGCCCGGGAACCGCAAAAGGGGTCGTCTTCATCAGTCTCGAAGACGAGACCGGCATTGCGAATGCCATTGTGCGTCCGTGGCTGTTCGAACGGGAACGGTTGCTCATCACGCAAGAGACATTTCTGGTCATCGAAGGTGTGCTCCAGAGGCGTGACGGCGCTCACATGGTACAGGCCGAAAAGATCGAATCGATGCGACACGGGGCGATCCCCGGCACTGATTCTCATGACTTCCGCTGAGCGAACTTTCGCCTCGTTTTCCCCGAGTCACACCGCTATCCTCCACGAGCATGAGGATGCAGTTGGATCGCAGAAATTTCTTTCGCGTCACCGCTCGGTGTTTGGTCGGATCGTGCGTCCTCCGGCGGCTCGAAGCGAAAGAAGATTCCCTCACCGTCCCAATCCGACGCGAGGCAGTCGAATCCCGGAGCATCGCCAGTATCGGCTTTCACACCGAGTCGCGGGTGCTGGAAATCGAGTTCCGAAGTGGTGCTCTCTACCGCTACCTTGCCGTCCCGCGTTCCATCTTCGAAGGCATCCGGCAGGCCGAATCGAAAGGGCGCTACTTCAACCAAAACATCCGTGACCACTTTGAGTTTCACCGACTCGCCGACGTGACCCAATGAGAATGACCAAGGACGAAATCAAGATCGTGACCTTCTTCCTGGTCGCGATGCTCGTAGGTGCCGCTGCGAAGTCATACCGCAAGGCTCATCCAGAGACGCCGAAGAGCACACCGATTCCCAAGCGCGGGTACCCGCGAACGTGGTGAGCCCGAATGAATCCGCCTCTGGCGCCCCATTTCGAAAATCACGACCGCATGGGAAATCCTTGGCATCCTTGCTCCCCGATCGGTGGCCCCGATGCCTGAGAGGATATGCCGAAAGTCAGAAAAACGAGCCGCAGATGAACGCGGATGAAACGCAGATTCAGAGAAATGCGAATCCCTTCATCAGCGTGAATCCGCGTCCATCGGTGGCCAGATCGAATTTCGGTACACCCTCTGAGGCTCTTCCCGCCCGGCATCCCTTGGTCCCCGCAAAGTTTTTTTGAAAAACATCTTGTCGTCGCAGACGACATCGCTAATTTCCGCGTCCCGCAAGAAACGGGGCCTGCATAAGCGGCGAACGCGATGCGGCAGTCGGCGAAAGAAAGTTGAAGAAAATTCAAAATTCTCGTTGACCGCCAAATCAAAGTTCCTAAAGTGCCCGTCCCGCAAGACAAGCGGGGATACTCGAAAGAGTATCAAGTTCTTCCAACTTCAGGGACTTCAGATTGAACTCAATCTTGTCCCGACAATAAAATGAGCGGTCACTTTAACAAGTGGCATGCAAACTTTAAAGTCGGCGTCGAGATTGAGTTTTTTTGTCGCCCCGAAGTGCGGTTGAGCAACGATCTTTGAAAGTTTGATTCTGGAATTTGTCACACGACTCCGTGGTGTCAGGCGTAAGCCTGAGGACCGCGGAATGAGCAGATTCAGAACGGTCAAATAGTAAGCAAAAATTGAATTGTGCGTTACACGTCAGATCTTTGATTTCAAAACATACAGATCGGACAAACCCCACATGCCCTGCCTCTTTACTGAGAAGGGTAGCGTGGGTATGAACGGTCAGAT
>JANOBO010000022.1:0-5923 GCA_031411695.1 Verrucomicrobiaceae bacterium | reverse complement strand
GAACAACCTGCTCTCCGATCTCGGCGGGAAGCAGATCCTGATTCATCAGGTGAAGAAGAAAGGCTGGTTCAGCCGCGAGTGAGCGCCGGAATCACGTGTGACGAATGCAGAATGACGAATGGAGTTTGATTCGTCGACAAGACCATCGCCCCCCCTTGCTTCACCTTCGTCATTCGTGATTCCAAACCCATCCCCTTAACGCCAAGCTCATCCCCCCATGGCCAAGCGCAGACACGGACCGAAAGACGAGATCCTCATGGTGCCCTTCCTGGACATCCTGTGCTCGCTGATCGGCGTGCTCGTGCTGATCATCGTGTTCCTCGTCGTGTCGCAGGCCAATCAAACCGAAGGCCGCACGCAGGAGGAGGTGGACCGCGCCATCGAGTACAAGAACCTGACCAAGGCGCAGGTGGAGAGTCAGAAGGTCGATGAGGTGGTGAAGGTGAAGCTCGAGAAGCTGGCGCTGCTAAAGAAGCAGCTCGAGGAGCAGGAGCAAAAGCTCGCGCGCATCCGGAAGCTGCTCTCCACCTCCGCCGATGTGAAGAAGCTCAACGAGCAGATGAGCCAGGAGGTGATCAAGGAACTCGACAATCTGCTCCTGGAGATCGAGGGCTACACCAAGCAAACAGCCGAGATCAAGAAGGAGATCGCGGCGCTGCAGGAGGAGATCAACAAACGCAAGCCGCCGGTGAACGCGCCGCCGCCGCCCGTGATCGTGCAGCCGGCAGGCGCGGGCATGGCGGCCGGGTCAAAGGCGTTCTTCGTCGAGGCCAGCGCGGGCAAGATCCTGCTTTTCTGGGATGCGGAGCGCAAGACGCAGGTCAGCTCGACGGCGGCCGTGATCGTGGCGGACACCTCGTATGATTTCTTTTTGCGCGAGGCCAAAGCGGCGCCGAACTCGAAGATCATCTTCCTCGTGCGTGACGACGGAAACGCCTCCTACAACAACGCGGCGGGCTGGGCGCAGCAGACGCATGGATTCGCCCCCGCTCAAGTGGCCAAGCTGCCCATCCCTGGACGCGGCGCCGTCGATCTTCAGATGTTCAGGGATTTCCTCGGCACCATCCCTCCGCCCGCAGATGCAAAGCTGGTGCCCGCGCCGGGCGCTGCGGTGAAACCGAAGGCCTAGTTTCGTAACGCACCTTTCGTCACTGAAAACGACCCATGGCAAAACGCAGACCCAGCGAAGAGTTTGAGATCCCGTTCGTGGCGCTCATGGACACGATGACGAACGTGGTGGGCGTGCTCATCATCGTGCTCGTGCTCGTCGGCCTCGGCGTGGCCAGCGCGGTGAAAAAAATCTTGTCCGACCTGCCGCCCGTGACGGTGGAGCAACTGGCGAAGCTCAAGGAGACGATCACGACGAAGGAGACGCCGCCTGACCCGAAGACCATCGACGAACAGGCCACGGAGGCGGAGAAGCAGATCAAGAAGGCCATCGAGGAACTCAAGACACTCGACCTCAGCCCCGAAAAGCAAAAGCTCGCCGACATCGAGAACCTGGAGAAGCAGCTCGCGGATCGGAAGAAGGAGCGCGACGCCAGGAAGAAGGACATCGAGAAACTCATCGCCGATCTCGACGCGATGAAGATCCGGCTGGACCAGACGCCCGCGTACAAGCCGGAATCAGGAACAGTCGTGCGGCTGCCAAATCCGCGCCCTTACCCCGAGAAGCCGGTGGAGACGCGCGTCATTGTCGCCAAGGAAGGCATCTTGTTTTACCGCGAGGCAGAATACCTCGAGCCGGTGCTCAGCGGCCTCGAGCAAGTGAAGTCACAACTGACCTACAAGGACGTGAAGATGGATCCCTTTGCCGCCATGCTGGATAAGATCCTCGGCTCCAAGGCCGAGGTGCAGAAAGCGTGGCCGGAAATCGCGCCCCTCGTGAACACCTTCCAGATGGACCTTGTGGCGCAGGCGTACAAGAACCTCGCCGAGGGAGGTGTCCCGCCAACGAAGGAGCTGCTGCAAAGGCTCGGCGACATCTCGCTCGTGATCCGGCAGACGCTGCCCGACGTGGCCACCGCGGCGGCGGCTGCGACGAAGGGTGATCTCTCGAAGTGGATCGCGCTGGATCCCGCGAAGCCGCCCGCGGTGCCGGTCCTCAAAGCCGCGAAGTACGGCAACAAGATCACCTTCAGCTACGGCGCGAAGTCCGAGGAAGTGCGCGACACACCGCGCGACGTGCTCGGGTACTTCAAGACGCTGAGTGAGATGCCTGCCTTCAAAACTGCGGGCAAGAACAAGGTGATCTACGATGCCTTCAAGATCGTGGAGATGCTCAAGAAAGCCGCGCTAAGCCAGCTCATCACCAAGAACTATGCCATGACGCCAGCGATCAAACCGGGCCTGCCGTACGTGCAGATCGCGCTCACGCCGCGCACCGGCGCAGGAGAGACTGTGGAGCAGTTCAAGCAGCCCGTCTCAAACTCGCTGCGTGCTTTTCGCGCCATCAAGAGCGACCCGAATGGCGTCGCTGTTTTTCAAGTCATGCCCGACGCGATTCCGACCTACCTCGAGGCACGCCGCATCGCTGATGAAGCCAATGTGCCAGCGACGTGGGAGTTTTTAAACACTCTCAATCTCACCGCCAACCTCACGGGCTATGAGGTGCAAAAATTCACGATCACAGCACCGCGTGCGCCTGCAGCTCCGCCAGGAACCGCGCCGGCCGTTGTCATCCCGCCGCCGAAGAAAACGCTCGATTGAGCTGCGCGGCCAATGCCTCCCGGCATCGCCCGACGAGGTCGGGACTTGTTGGTAAAAATCTTCTCCTTGAAGTGAGAAGTGGCGGAGCGGACGGGGCTCGAACCCGCGACCTCCAACGTGACAGGCTGGCGTTCTAACCAACTGAACTACCGCTCCGGGCCGTTGAGCCGCGATACTAGCGGCGGCGCTCCGGCGTCGCAAACGGAATTGTGATCGCCGTTGAAGTTTTTCGCGAGTGATCCGCACGACAGGGAAAAAAACATCTCACGCATCGGGCGGTGTGTCCGGAATCGAGGCGCGGCGGTTGAACTCAACGCAGTCGCGATACCGCACACCCGTGCCGCCAAAAACATCCAGAGCGCTGCCGATGGTGACATCGACCTTGCCACCACTGATGGTCTGAACTCGCTGTAGATCCTCAAGCGAGCGAGCACCGCCGGCGTATGTGATGGGAATGCCGCCCCATGAGCCAAGCACCTGGACCAAGGCCTCATCGATGCCCTCGCACTTTCCCTCCACATCCACGGCATGGACGAGAAACTCCGCGCAATTACCTGACAGCCTCTCGAGCACGGCATCGGTGACATGCAGGTCGGTGAGCGTCTGCCATCGGTTCATCGCGACGGTCCAGCCTCCGAGCACCGCTTTGCAACTGAGGTCGATGACCAGACGTTCCCGGCCGACCGCGTCGATCAGCGCCTCTAGCTTTCGACCGTGAAAACGACCGTGCTCATCAAAGAGCGCGCTGGTGATGATCACGTGGCTGGCACCCGCGTCGATCCACGAAGCGGCGTTCCCCGCGTGAATGCCGCCGCCGATCTGAAGCCCGCCGGGATAAGCGGCCAGTGCCGAGCGCGCGGCGGCCTCATTTCCACCGCCCAGCATGATCACATGCCCTCCGCTCATCCCATCCCGCGCATACATCGCGGCGAACGATGCCGCATCCTGGTCGCTGACGAAATTCGTGCGCAGAGTGCCGGCAGAGTCGCTGAGTGAGGAACCGACGATTTGTTTCACACGCCCCTCGTGAAGATCGATGCAAGGGCGGAAGCGGGTCATGCGACAGCGAGATTTAGCTGCGGCGTCAGGTCCAAGTGACCTTTGGGAAACATGCGCTCACGCCACGTCAGAATCTCGGGATCCCCCGTGGTGATCAGAACCACATGCTCGTAGTGTGCGGAGGGCTTGCGGTCCTGTGTGATGACGGTCCACTTGTCGGAAAGCGTGCGCGTCTTCTCCGTGCCCATGTTCACCATGGGCTCGATGGCGATGGTCATGCCGGCCTTGAGGCGCGGTTTCTCGCCTTTCTTCCCATAGTTCGGCACCTGTGGCTCCTCGTGCAGCTTTCGGCCGACGCCGTGCCCGACAAACTCACGCACGACAGTGTAGCTGAACTTGTTCACGTGCTCTTCAACGGACGCGCAAAGGTCACCGAGCATGTGTCCGTCCCGAGCATGCTCGATGGCGACATGGAGCGACTCCTCAGTCACTGCCAGCAGCTTGAGTGTTTCGGGGGCCACATCGCCGACAGGCACGGTTAGCGCATTGTCGCCGACCCAGCCGTCATGAATCACACCGACGTCGATCTTCACAACATCACCGTTCTGAATGACACGGCTGCCGCCGATCCCATGGACGATCTCCTCATTGATCGAAATGCAGATGTTTCCGGGGAATCCGCGGTAGCCAAGAAACGCGCTCCTGCAAGTGTGCGCGCGCATCTCTGCGGCGGCGATCCTGTCGATCTGCGCGGTGGTGGCACCGGCATGGATCTCGGACGCCGTTTTCAGCAGGATGTCCCGCGCGACTTCACACGCCCGGCGGATCGCAGCCTGTTGCGCACCGTGGCGGGTCGGAATGCGCCCTGCATCAAAGAAGCCCATGTTGATTCATGCTTTTTTGGGGACAGCGCAGATGAATCCAGGCCTCATCTGATCGGGGACTTCATCAGGAAGTACGCCACACCGATGAGCGTCACAATCGCAATGCCCACCCACATCCACGCGACGGTAGTGGGACTTGCCATCTTGCCGGACTGCTGGAGACGGTCGAAACGACCGCGAATCCGCCCCTTGCGCAGAAAGCCGTCGTAATGGCTCTGGAGCAGATGCGTCTCGATCTGCTTCATCACATCGAGCACGACGCCGACAAGAATCAGCAGGCTCGTGCCTCCGAAAAATTGCGCTGTTTGTGGCGCGATGTTCATGAAGCGGCTCACCAGACCGGGCATCACATACAGCAATGTGAGGAAGATGGCGCCGGCAAACGTGAGGCGGCTCATGGTGAAGTCGAGGAAATCAGCCGTCGGCTTGCCGGGACGGATACCGGGAATGTAGCCGCCACCCTTTTTCAAATCCTCCGAGATCTGCGTGGGCTGGAACATCGTGGCCACCCAGAAATAGCTGAAGAAGAAGATCAGCGCGCCCGAGATGGTGTAATACCACACGCCTGAATTGATGGTCTGGGTGAATTCATTGACCCACTTGTTGTCAGGCATCAATGAACTGAGAATCTGCGTGGGAAAAAGCAAGATTGCCTGAGCGAAGATGATCGGCATGACGCCCGAGTAATTGATCTTCAAGGGCAGGTACTGCGTCTGTCCGCCATAGACTTTACGGCCCACCACGCGCTTTGCGTACTGGATGACAATCCGCCTCTGTGCCTGCGTCAGCGCAATGACGCCGGCGATGACTAGGATCAATAGGGCGACGAGAAGAACCAGCAGGAAGGCGTCCTTCGCCTGTGCATTCTCACCGCCGACAAAAGTCTGCCACACCTGCACCAGAGCACCGGGCAACGCCGAGACGATGTTCACGCAGATCAGGATCGAGACGCCGTTGCCGATTCCGCGCTCCGTGATCATTTCGCCGAGCCACATCATAAGCATGGTGCCGGCGGTGATCGTGGCGACGGTGGTGATGATGAACCACGGACCGTAGTCAGGCACCAAGGGGCCGACCTTGTCGATCGTATCCTGCAAACCGTGGAGGAAAATGTTTTGCCCGGGATTCTGGAGCGAGCGCGCGAGGAGGTAACCCTGGAACAAGCAGAGCGCGATGGTCGCGATGCGGGTGTACTGATTGATCTTCTGCCGGCCGCCATCTTCGCGGGCCAGTTTGCTGAGCTTCGGCACCACTGCTGTCAGCAACTGAAGCATGATCGAGGCGCTGATGTACGGCATGATGCCCAACGCGAAAATCGCGCAGTTTTCAAG
>JANOBO010000021.1:0-12091 GCA_031411695.1 Verrucomicrobiaceae bacterium | reverse complement strand
TGTAGCTGCTGGTGGTGTTGAGATTCACCGAGGCATTGCTCACCACAAGGTCGGAATTTGCGCTGGCTCCCGTGATGCCGGTGGTGTTGACGTTGATGGCGCCGCCGCTGCCGCCGCCGATGAGGGTGAGCGTCGTGCCATTCTTCACCAGGCCGCCGGTCAGCGTTAGCGTGCCTCCGCCCGCGCTGATGGTGGCATTGGTGGCTGCGGTGACTTGGCCCGCGTAGATGCTGGTGCCGCTGTTGAGGAGCGCGCCGCCGCTGGAGACTCCAACGCCATTGATGGAGAGGGCCTCGGTGGTGGAGTAGTTCACGCCATTGAGTTTCAAGGTGGCACCACTGGTGACGGAGGTGCCGGCCGCATTGGTGCCCAGCGCGTTGTTCACGTTCACTTGCAGGGTGCCCTGGCTGACGGAGGTGGCGCCCGTGTGGCTGTTGTTTCCTGCGAGGATCACAGTGCCGCCAGTGCCGTTGATGTTCACCAGCCCGCCCGATCCGTTGATGATGCCGTTGAGGGTGAAGGTGTTCCCATTGCTGTCAAAGGTCGCGGTGGCACCGCTGGCGATGCTGATGTTGCGGTTGGCGTTGAGGGAGATGTTGCTCACCGTGTCACGCAGGGTGCCGCTGCCGGTGAACTGAATGTTGTTGTATGCGCCAGCGGGTGCGAGCCCGAGAGACCCGTCACCGCTGATGCCGAGCGTGCCGCCCGCGATCTGCGTGCCGTTGGCATTGAGCGTGGCGGCATTTGTGCCCGTGTAGGTGTTTGAGGTGCCGGTGAGGTTGAGCGTGCCCGCGCCTTGCTTCACGAGTGATCCGCCCGCGCCGAGCGTGCTGCTGAGCGCCTGGCCGATATTCACCGTGCCGGAGGAATCCACCGTCAGCTTGCGCGCCTTCACATCAAAGGTGCCGCTGGAGGTGTTCAATGTCCCGCCCGCCGCCTGCTGGATCTTGAGGTCGCTGTCGAGGAAGACGCCGCCCGTGAGCGAGTTGGTGCCGCTGGTGTTCTGTGAGTTCACGAGCAGGGCGCTTGAGGTGTTGCCGGTCACGGCATTGATCGGGCCGCTGAAATTCACACCGCCAGCCGCAGGCGTTAGGGCCAGCGTGCCACCGAAAGTTTGGTTCTGATTGCCCGTGGTGCCAAAGTCACCGCCGAGGCGCACGGCCGAGGTGGTGAGCGTGCCGCCGCTGAGATTGAGCGTGCCGCCATTCATCACATAAAAGTCGCCGGTCGTGACATTGCCACCCGTGGCGATGGTCACGCTGCTGCCGTTCGTGTTGGTGAAGGCGAACCACTTGCCGGTCGCGCTGACGGTATTCGCAAAGGAGACATCCTTGCCCGCGCCGCCGAAAAGCTTGATGCCATTCACCGAGGAGCCGTTCACCGTGAGCGTGCTGCCGGTGAAGCTGATATTGCTTCCCACGGCATTGATCTCGCCAAACGGATTCGGCGGCCCGCCATTGTTGGCGGCAAAGACGATCGGCGCATTGATCGACACACCGCCCGTGCCGATGCTTTCGAGCTTCGCCTGCGTGCCGCCGTTATCGAAGAGGCTGAGGGTCGAGGTGCCGGTCATTACCCACGCTGCGGTGCCGTTCCAGTTGACCTGGTTCATCGAGGTCACGCTGTCGTTGTTATTGGAGATGCGCGTGTTGCCGCTGAAATTCAGAATCCCGTAGCCTGGCGCGCCGTTGACATTCCAGTTGTTGCCGTCGCTCCAGTTGTTATTGGCTCCGCCGCCGTCCCAAGTGTTGCCGGCGATCGCTGGCAGCGAAGCGAGGAGAATGGACGACACGGCCGCACGAATGGCCAGAACGGAGGAAAGCGTTTTCATGGTTGGGAGATACGAGTTTCTGTTTGGAAGGAGGGGAGGCGGGCGCATGATGCCCACGGCATGCGAATCGTCTTTTAGTCAAATGAACAATTCCGCACCGGGAATCCGTCCGCATAGGTGGAGTCCAATGTTGACCCTCTTGTGCATCGCCGCGCTGATCTTCGCCGCCGCGTCGGAAAGCGCGGCGGCGGAGCCGATCACATCGGTGTCCGCCATCCGCGCGCTGACGCCGGAACAGGGGCTGCAAAGGCTGCCAGTCAGCCTGGATGGCGTGGTGACCTTTTATCACAGGGAATGGGGCGTGCTGTTCATCCACGATGGGCAGGACAGCATCTGTGTCGGCATCGGAGAAGATCTGCGGCCCGCGACTCCGTATGTGCGTGGGGCGAGGCTGCACATTGAGGGAGTGGTCGGGCCAGGCGAGTTCCTTCCTGTTGTGTGGCCCTCGGTCATCCGCCCCGACGGCGCCGGCGCGCTGCCTGAGTATCGCCGGATCACTGCGAACGAGATTTTCATCCCCTCGCTGGATTGTCATCCCGTGGAGGTCGACGCTGTTGTGAAAGGCACTTCGTTTTCCGACGAGTCACTCGTCGTGGACTTGCAGATCGAGGGATCGATGGTGCGTGCGCTGCTTCCGCAGCATGAGACGCTGACCCGGCTGCCGTGGCAATTGCTCGAACGTCGCGTGAAGGTGCGCGGCGTGGTGGGCACGCATTTCAATGACCAGCGGCAGATGTCGGGCCGCCTGCTTTTTGTACAGGCTCTCGACTCATTCACCATCGAGGAGGACGCCATCTCCGACGCCGATGTCCCTCTCGTGCCAGTTGAAGGTCTGCTCCGCGTGGATTCATCGTTGCGGCAGCGTGTCCGGATTCGTGGCGTGGCGACTCACGTCATGCCGGGCCGCGGCCTTTATTTGCGCGGCAAGGGCGGGAGCATGTTCGTGCAGACAGCGCAGCCATTCGAGGTGGTGCGGGGGGATGAGGTCGAGGCCGAGGGTTTCCCCGTGGTGACGGCATTCCGCCCCAGCCTTAGCGCGCTGGATGTGAAAAAGATCGGCGAGGGTGGCGGCATCGTTCCCGTCGCTTTCCGACCTGCCGAGCAGCGCAACAGCCGCGAGCAGTGTGAGCTGGTGACGCTGGACGCGGAACTGCTCGAGGTCACACGCAGCCGCGGCACGACGACGCTGCTGTGCCGCGCGGACGGGGAGGCCTTCGAAGCTGCGCTCGCATCCTCGTCACCTCCGGCAGAGGCGCTGGCTCCGGGCATGAAGCTGCGCCTCACGGGAATATGCGAGCTGGTATCGACGCGGCCTCTCGTCATCCCGCGCAATGCCACCGACTTCCGCGTGCAGCTCCGTGATGCGGCCGACGTCGCGATCATCGCGCGCCAGCCGTGGTGGAACGAGCAGCGCGCGCTCTGGCTGCTAGGCATTGTGGCCGTCCTGGCGGTGGCGGTGGGCGCGTGGGCCGCCACGCTGCGAACGGTGGTGGCCTCGCAGTCCGCCGTGATCCGCCAGCAGGCACAGCAGCAGGCCACGCTGGAGGAAAGGCAGCGCATCGCCCGCGACCTGCATGACACGCTGGAGCAGGAGCTCGTCGGGGTGAACATGCTGCTCGACAGCACGGCGATGAAGCTCAACGGCGCGCATCCCGAGGCCGGCGAGCCGCTGGGCCTCGCGCGAAAATTGCTGCGGCGCGCGCGTGAGGAATCACGCACCACGATCCGTGAGCTGCGCAGCGTTGCGCTGGAGCAGCGCGGCCTGCCTGCGGCGCTGGACGAGCTGCTGCGCCCGCTCGCCATTGCGGGCGGCGCGACGTTTTCCGTGGACGTGAGCGGCACGCCGACGCGGCTGGCCGGCACGCTGGAGTCGCATTTGCTGCGTATCGCGCAGGAGGCGGTGGCCAATGCCTCGCGCCATTCCGGTGCGCACAGCATCGTGATCAAGCTGGATTACTCCATGTCCGAAGTGGCTCTCGAGGTGCGCGATGACGGCACAGGATTCAATCCCGATGAGCCTACAGCCGAGGCGGGACACTTCGGCCTCAGCGGCATGAAGGAGCGCGCTGATAAAATCTCCGGCAAACTTCACGTCGTGGGAGATCCCGGGTGCGGAACCACCGTGCGGGTCACAGCGCCCATCGTCGTTTCCAACAAGGCCACGCAACTCACCTCCCCAACCTGATGCCCGCCGCACCCACCATCCGCGTCCTCGTCGTGGACGATCATTTTGCCACCCGCCTGGGTCTTTCCATGCCCATCAACAACGAGAAGGGAATGAAGGTCATCGCCGAGGCCGGCACCAGCGCGCGCGCGATCCAATTATACCGCGAGCACAGGCCTGATGTGGTGCTGATGGACTACCACCTGCCGGATCAGAGCGGCGTGGAGACACTCAAGGCCATCCGCGCGGAGTTCCCGGAGGCGCGCGTCATCATCCTCACCATCTTCGACGGCGAGGAGGACATCTTCCGCGCGGTGACGGCTGGCGCGAAGGCTTACCTGACCAAGTCGTGCGAGTGCGAGGAGATGTTGGATGCGGTCCGGCGTGTCGCCGCAGGCTCCCATTATTTTCCTCCCGACATCGCGGCCAAGGTGAAGGCGCGCGAGAAGCGCGATCCGCTGAACGCGCGGGAGCTTGAAATTTTGCGCCTGCTGGTCAAAGGACACTCGACCAAGGAAATCGTGGACATCCTCAAACTCAGCATGGGCACCATCCGTCTTCACATCAGCTTCATCCTCGAAAAGCTCGACGCCTATGACAGGACCAGCGCCGTCGCCATCGCGATTGAGCGGGGGATTGTGCATCTGGGTGAATGAGTTTGCGCGGAGCTTGTCCAAAACTCTGCCGCGTCCGTATCCTTCACTCACACCTCGAGCTTCTACTTGAACACGCCCACCGCCAAACCTCGCATCGCCGGCATCTTGTGCCCGGTCTTCGCCCTGCGCGCTTCCCAGGATTTTGGGATTGGCGACACTGCCGCCACGATCGAACTCATCGACTGGGCGGCGGAGACAGGTGTTCGTTTTGTCCAGCTCCTGCCCATCAACGCGACCGGGGGCGACAACAGCCCCTACAATGCCATCAGCTCCATCGCGCTCGAGCCGCTCACGCTGGACTTGCGCCCTGGAAAGGTGCCTGGCATCACCGAGGCGGATCTGGAGCGCGTCTTGACTCAGCACCGCGTCGAAGAATTGCGCGAGGGACCTGTTCAATACGACCGCGTGCGCGAGATGAAGCTTGCGCTTATCAAGACCGCCTTCGATGCCTTCTCGAGCCCCACGACCGGCGCGTCCGACGCGCGCAGAGGTGTGTTTGAGTCGTTCTGTGAGAAGGAGGCGTCATGGCTTGATGACTTCTGCCTGTTCCGTGTCCTCATGGACGAAAACGGGCACGAGGACTGGACGTCCTGGCGTGCGGACTGCAACACCGCAGACCGCGCCCGCGACTGGCTGAGTGCGAACGAGCAGGCCGTGCGGCCTAGGATCGCCTTCCATGCGTTTGCCCAATGGCTCTGCCACGAGCAGTGGACTGCCGTGCGCGATCATGCGCGTAGCAGAGGCGTGAAGCTCATGGGCGATGTGCCCTTCGGCATCAGTTTTTGCAGTGCCGATGTGTTTTTCCAGCAAGGGCAGTTCAATCTCGACTGGTGCGGCGGCGCGCCGCCGGAATCTTATTTCAAGGACGATCACTTCGTCCAGAAGTGGGGGCAGAACTGGGGCATCCCGCTGTACCGCTGGGATGTGATGGAGGCCGGCGGATTCAGTTGGTGGACGCAGCGCGTGAAAAAGCTCTGCGAGGTCTTCGACCTCTTCCGCATCGATCACGTGCTGGGATTCTACCGCATCTACAGCTTCCCATGGCGGCCGCAGCGGAACCCGGAATTCCTCGCGCTCAGCGCGGAGGAGGCCAGGGCCCGCACAGGGGGGCACCTGCCGCATTATGTCGAGTACGACGACGATTCGACCGAAGGCCGCGCGGCCAACCTAGCCCATGGCGACAAATACTTGCGCATGATCGTCAAGGCCGCCGGCAATAGCGAGGTGGTGGCCGAAGATCTCGGCACCGTCCCGCCGTATGTGCGGCCGCACCTGCTGTGGCTCGACATTCCAGGATTCAAGATTTGTCATTGGGAGGACAATCGCGACGGCCATGTGACAATGGGCAGCGACTACCCGAACTGCGCCTTCACGACCTACGCCACGCACGATCATCAGCCGATGAAGACGCACTGGGAGCAACGCCGCCGTGAAGCCGGCAGCGATGATGAGCCGACACGGTATTTGGCGAATCTGGAACTGCGTTTCCTCTCCGAGTTCGCCGGCCTATGGGAGAAGGAGGGGAACTGGTCGCCCTACAATGAAGGCATCCGTCGCGCCTTGCTCGAGGCACTGCTCGCCAGCAACGCCCGCTTCGCGGCCTTCATGATTACCGACCTCTTCGGCATGGAGGATCGTTTCAACGTGCCGGGCATCGCCGGGGCCATGAACTGGTCCGCCCGTCTGCCGATGACGATCCAGCAGATGAAGTCGGAGTCGCCGTACCGCGAGGAATGTGAATGGCTGAAGTCCGCGATTGAGAAAACCGGACGGTAAAGTCTGCAGCCCGCGCCCACAAAAAAAAGCCCCGCCGAAGCGGGGCTTTCATTCAGAACGAGAGGCGCGGTCGTGAAGGTCAGCGACGGCGGCGGAAGATCAGACCGATGAGGCCGAGGCCGAGGAACATCGTGCGGGATGGCTCCGGGACCAAGGTGAACGAAGCCTTGTAATTGGCACCGCCGTTGTTTGTGAAGATCGTCGGCGCGGCATTCACGCTGTTCGTGGTGATCTGGCTGTACACTTCCAGCGTGTAGGTGCCGTTGAGAAGGCCGGCGAAGACGTTCGAGGAAATCTCGATCGGATTGCCATTGGCACCCTGCGAGTCACCGCCCCACTGCTGGTCACCGGCGCTGTTCAAATTCGCTGGTCGGCCCGCGTCTGGGAAACCCCACTGATAGGGCATCGAGACAGAGGTGAATGAGCCGCCCACCTCGGTGATCCTCCACCATGTGCTGTGGCTGGTCACGTCAGTGCTGTTGTTCTTGAAGGACTTCTCTTGGCCACCCACGGCGAGCGTGTCGGTGAAGCGGTTGAACGTGCCGAGTACCGCGCCCTGAAAGTCCGGATTCGCCGAAGCGGCGCCTGTGTCGTAGAAGGCTAGCGCTCCTCCGTTGAGGGAAGTGAAGACATACTGGTCATACATGCCTGCCGCGCCATGACTGAGGGCGGGCACGAGTGCTGCGAGGGCGAGGATGGTGTGGCTTAGCTTCATGGACTGGAGGGGATTGAAAATCGGGGTCGTTTTTCGCGAACCCGGCTTTTTTACCCAATTGGGAGCATTACGTCAATATTTTAGTCGTTCAATTTCAGGGACTTCCGATTCCGAGCGAGGCGTGGTGTGCAAAACGAATGACTGGACAAAATGCGGTCAAACTGGCTGAATCGACACCGCCTCGGGCCATGTCAGCCGCTCACGGGGAACAGTCTCTCCCATGAAAACCGCTCCCTTCTCCAAGCCATGGTATCGCATGCTCTATGTCTGGGTGATCATCGGCGTGGTGCTGGGCATCGTGGTCGGCTATGCGGCGCCCGAGGCGGGCAAGTCCCTTGAGCCGCTCGGTAAGGGCTTCATCAATCTGGTGAAGATGCTCATCGCGCCGATCATTTTCTGCACTGTCGTTCATGGCATTGCTTCGATGGGCGACCTGAAAAAGCTGGGACGCGTGGGTGGCAAGACGTTGCTTTATTTCGAGGTCGTTTCGACCCTCGCGCTTTTCCTCGGCCTCATCGTGGTGAACGTCCTCCAGCCTGGCGCGGGCTTCGAGTCCGCGTTGCACGGTGATGTGGCGAAGGTGCAGACCTATGTCGATCAATCGCACGAGCACAGCACGAGCAAGTTCCTGCTCAATATCATCCCCACCACCTTCATCGGTGCCTTCACTTCGGACAATCTCCTCCAAGTCCTCCTCGTCTCACTGCTCACCGGCTTCGCCATCAGCTCACTCGGCGAGCGCGGCCGGCCTGTGCTCCAGGTCATCGACCACGGGTCGCGGGTCTTCTTTGCCATCCTGAACATTGTCATCAAGGCCGCGCCCATCGGCGCTTTTGGTGCCATGGCCTACACGGTTGGCAGCTTCGGACTCGGCTCGCTCGGCAGTCTGGCCAAGCTCATGGCTGGCTTCTATTTCACCGCAGCGTTCTTCGTCGTCGTGGTGCTCGGTCTCATCGCGCGCTTCAGCGGCTTCTCCATCTTCAGGTTTCTGGCTTACATCAAGGATGAGCTGCTGCTCGTGCTCGGCACCAGCTCATCGGAGACGGCGCTGCCGGGCATGATCGCAAAAATGAAGCGCCTCGGCTGCTCCAGTTCCACGGTAGGCCTCGTCATCCCCACCGGCTACAGCTTCAATCTCGACGGGACCAACATCTACATGACCATGGCCGCGATTTTTCTGGCGCAGGCCACGCACACACCCATGACGCTGGGCGCCCAGCTCTCGCTATTGGTGGTCGCGATGATCACTTCAAAGGGCGCCAGCGGTGTCACCGGCGCGGGCTTCGTCACCCTCGCCGCCACGCTCCAAGCGGTGCCGGGCATCCCCATCGAGTCGCTCGCGATCCTGCTCGGCATTGACCGCTTCATGAGCGAGTGCCGTGCCCTCACTAACCTCATCGGAAATGGCGTGGCCACGGTGGTGATCAGCCGTTGGGAGAAGGAAGTGAGCAAGGAGCAGCTTCAGGCAAATCTGATCGAGCCGCTGCCGGACGATCCCGGACCGCACGGGGAGACCTGAAGCGCCCTTCGGCGCCGGGCTTCACTCCGCGCCGCGCTCCGCATCCTGCAACCGCAGCGCCACGCGGAAGCCGATGTAGTTCAGACGGATCGAGGGCATGTCTTCAAAGCGGCGCGCGGCGCGGGACATGGTCGCGAGGTGTTTCCATGCTCCGCCGCGGAAGAGTTTCTTCTCACCCGTGTCGGGGCCGCGCGGTTCGGTCACTTCGCGCTGCGGGTAATAGCCGCTCCAGTCCTCGACCCATTCGTAAAGATTGCCCAGCATGTCGCGCAGTTGCCAGGCGTTCGGCTGCTTTTGCCCCACGCGCCGCGGGCCGGCGATGGTGCCGGGGAATGCCTGCTCGGGAAAGCTGACAGACCAGCCCCGGCCCTTGTATCCCACGCCGCTGTTCCCGCCATACCACGCGATGTCGTTGAGCACGGGCGCATTGTTCTGTCCGCGCACAATCATTTCGCCGGCATAGGTCGCTGTCTTGGTGCCGGCGCGGCAGGCGTACTCCCATTGCGACTCGGTGGGCAGCGAGTAGATCGCATCGCGCGGCAACCGTTTCGCCGCGGGTTCCTTTGCCGTCAGCTTGCGGCAGAACTCCATCGCATCCTCCCAGTTCACATAGTAAACCGGCACGCCCGGCGCCTCGGCGGCGCACACGCTCTCGATTTCTTTTCCCGCGATGGCATTCGAGGCCTCGCGCATCGTCACATCCTTGCCGCCCATGCGGTAGAGCTGCGGATCATCGATCATCATCCGCGCCTGATCACGCAAGGTCTCGCCCGTCAGCTCCTTCCACTGCGCCTGCGTCACCTCCGTCTCGCCAAGCCAGAAGCCGCGCGTGAGGGTGACCTTGTGCTGCGATTCGTCGTCATCGCGGCCAGGCTCGCTGGTCGGAGAGCCCATCACGAACTCGCCCGGCGGACACCAGCGCAGCGGCATTTTCAAGGCATTGTCATCGCGGAGCTGCCCATCGCGCTGGCCCGCGTAGAGACCCTGCGCGGTCATCGCGCACGGCCACATGGAGGCGATCCCAAATGCGATGGCCAGTCTCATGCCGGTGTTCATTTTTTCACCGTCACTTCCACTGGCAGGACGCGCCGCTCAAACCGCACCTCGCGCGCGACGAGCCAGAAGAAACCCACCGTCGCCCCCAGCAACAGCAACGCGAGACCCATCGGCCAGAGGCTCGTGATGGCGGAGAAGGGGGATCTGCGGCGGCGGCTCACGGCGCGCATCGTAGCGGGTGGAAGGCGGATGGTAAATGGTGAATCACATTCCGTGTGCCGGCCCGTTTTCCATTTTTTGCTCCGCCATTTTCCATCCCTCCATCTCTTGCCGCACACCCGGATGGCGGAATGGCAAATGGCGGAACTAAAAATGGAATAGGGGCTGAGTATGCCGCACCATCGACCTCCCATTTCATCCGCTTAACCATCGCAAGAAACACACCTCGCACCCGTTCATCTGCCCCATGTTCCGCCCCGCTTTCTCCATCCTTCTTCTCATCGCTTGTTCAGTGAGCTCGTTCGCGCAAAAGCCCGCGCAGCCGCTCAATGTGCTCTACATCGTCTCGGATGACTTGAACGTGAGCCTCGGCTGCTACGGGCACGGCATGGTGAAGTCGCCGAACCTCGACAAGCTCGCCGCGCGTGGAGTGCGCTTTGACCGCGCTTACTGCCAGTTTCCTCTGTGCAATCCGAGCCGCTCGTCCTTCCTCACCGGCCGCAAACCCAATGCGACTACTGTCTTGAACAACGCCAAAGTTTTTCGCGATGCGATCCCGGACACGGTGACGATCGGCCAGCTCTTCCAGCAGCAGGGCTACGCTGTCGCGCGCGTGGGGAAGCTCTACCACTACGGCGTGCCGACGCAGATCGGCACGGACGGCCTCGATGACAAGGCATCGTGGCAGCAAGTCGTGAATCCAAAAGGCCACGACAAAGATGTGGAGGACGAGATTTTCACACTTACGCCCGGTCAGTTCGGCGGCACGCTGAGCTGGTTCTCCGATCCGAGCGACAAACCGCAGACCGATGACATCGGCGCGACGGAGGCCATCAAGCTGCTCGAGCAAAACAAGGCCAAGCCGTTCTTCCTCGCCGTCGGTTTCTTCCGGCCGCACACGCCGTATGTGGCGCCGAAAAAGTACTTCGACATGTACCCGCCCGCCTCCATTCCACTGCCCGCGCAACCGAAGAGCCTCGATGGCATTCCCGAGCTGGCGATCACCACGAAAAAAGAAGAAACGGCCATGTCGGACGATCAGAAACGTCAAGCCCTCCAAGCCTACTATGCGGCGACGACGTTCATGGACGCGCAGGTCGGCCGCGTGCTCGATGCGCTCGACAGGCTCGGCCTTACAGACAAGACCATCGTCGTCTTCCACAGCGATCACGGCTACCACCTCGGCGAGCGGAACATGTGGCAGAAGCAGAGCCTCTTTGAGGAGAGCCTGCGCGTGCCGCTCATCTTTGCCGGTCCCGGCGTGAAGGCCAAGGGCGGCGTGGTGAAGGCACCCGTCGAGCTTCTCGATGTGTACCCGACCGTCGCGCATCTCGCCGGGTTTGAGGCGCCGAAGTATCTCGATGGCAGGACGCTCCGTCCCGCCTTGAACAATCCGGACGCGAAGGCGAAAGGGATCGCCTTCAGCCAAGTCCAGCGCGCGGGCGGCATCCCCGGCCTGTCCATCCGCACGGAGAAATTTCATTTCATCTCATGGAACTACGGCGAGGTCGGCGAGCAGCTCTACGACGTGGTGGCCGACCCGCGTGAGTCGAAGAATCTCGCCACAGATCCCGCCAGCGAGCCGGTGGTGAAGCAGATGCGCAATCAAATCCTCAAGCGCTGGCCGAAGGATCAGTGGCCGCAGGACGCGAAGGAGCAGTCGAAAGGAAACAAGAAGGGCGGCAAGCCCGAGGCGCCCGCGACAGAGGCGGAGCCTAAAGCCAAGGGCAAGAACAAGAAGCGCGAGGCAGGAAAGCCCGCGTTTGAAGCATCGAAGGATGTGAAGCCATTCGACTTTCCAAACACGAAGCCCGACCACCTGGACCCGAAGATGTTTCAAGTGAGCGACGATCTCGAGGTCACGCTCTGGGCGTCATCGCCGATGTTTTACAATCCCGCGAACATGGACATCGACCACGCCGGCCGGGTGTGGGTGAACGAAGGCATGAACTACCGAAAACACGAAGGCCGCAATCCGAACGGCGACCGCGTGATGGTGATCGAGGACACCGATCACGATGGGAAAGCGGACAAGAGCCACGTCTTCGTGCAGGACAAGGAACTCACCTGTCCCCTCGGCATCGCCGTCTTCGACAATGTGATCGTCGTCTCGAACACGCCCGACCTGATCGTCTATACCGACGTGAACCGAAACCAGGTCTTCGACGCGGGGACCGACAAGCGCGAGGTGCTGCTGACCGGCTTCGAGCAGAAG
>JANOBO010000020.1:0-32986 GCA_031411695.1 Verrucomicrobiaceae bacterium | reverse complement strand
CGGCCGGCGTCTCGTAGAGTCGGAGATGCCAGTCTGGATGGGCGTGCGAGAAGTTTTCGATTCGCCGCAATGCACGACGTCGTGCGCCTCCAGTGAAGATGTCGAAAGCCCGATACAAAAATTGGACCACGAAAAATCCCAGTATCAGGCTGGCCACCACACCTCCGAATCCCACCTTCCACGATTTCTCAAAAACCCCGTATCCAATCGAGAACGCGGACAGCAAAGCGAAAACGACGAGCGCAAACTGAAGCGGGGGACCGGCGGCGAAATCAACATCGGCAAACATCACGTCTGGAGTGTTCAGGCAGCGGGCGCCATAGACGTTGCGAGTGACCACCGCACTTTCATGACGCGACACAATCTCCTCGCGGATGGGCACGCCATCCGCGCCGTTGTAGGGCACCTTCGGCTCACGGCGATCGAGCTTCTCCCCGGAGATGATCCGCTGAAGCGCCTCCGCTGCGCGGCTCTGCGCCATCAAGCGCGCCACCTCGAGACTAGCGTCGGACCATCCGAAGCGCTTGACGGTTACCTGCCGCTCATTGGTCTTGTGCTGCACACGCGCCTCCGCCCAAAACTCAGGTACGATCATGACGGATGAGTGGGCGCTGCGGGGGATGGTGTCAATTTGATGAGGTCTCCGCCCTCAGCTCATGGGGCGCTGAAGGGGCTGACAGGCGCTCATGCGCGACCTGGATGCGTTGCAGCATTTCCTCCGCACGGCGAAAAATGACGGGCGACCACACGCGCTGCAGTTCCCAGCCTTGGGAGCGCAGCACACGGGTGCGGAAGATGTCCCACTCGATGGGATCGGGTGTCTTGTGAAAGCGGCTGAAGTCGGTGAGCACACCGACGGTGACATCGGCGGGCATCAGGGGGTGAACGCAGGCCACGTCCACGCAGAAGCCTTCATTGCCCCAATGCACCTGCGAGCCCGTCTGGTGCCTCCCCAGGAGCGCCGCGCCGATGGAGGCAGCTAAAGGCGAGGGTGTGGCGCTCTCCCAAACTTTGAGTTCGGGCGTTGTGTCACGCCGCATCTGCTCGAGCTTCTCCTGGTGTTCCGTGAAGAGCACGGCAAGCCCTTCCGCATAACGCAGATAGGCGTAGAGCTGAAGCCTCCCATTCGTAACCTGGCCTGGCGGCAGAGCCTCGACGGCCATGTACTCCGCCACCGGGATGGATGTCAGCACATGCACGGCATCGCGTGCACGGGTGACGAGCACATTGAGACGCCGGCCGCCTTCGCGCTGCGAGAGGGCGCCGAAGTTTCGGCGGAACTTGCCCTTCACATCCGGGCCAAAAGTAGTGCTGATGATCATCACGTCACGTTCGTCCCCCTGGACGTTTTCGAGATTCTTGACGAACAGGCCTTCAAATGAATCACGGCCCTTCCGGCCTTTGGCCTCATCGTACCGGCGCGCGAAATCCGCATCCTTGCTGACGCGCCCGGCGATGGCGTCGATGATCGCCTCCTTCTGTGTCAGGTTGAAGCACGCGATGCCAATGGAGGGCGGCTCTGGATCGGCAAGCAGTTCCGCAATGAGATTCACGGCAGCCTCCGCCTCCTTCCCGTTGGTGCGGTCCGCATAAATGCCGTCCACGCGATGAACGCGGATGGGAGCGCTGAGCGCCTTGTTGCGCGGATGGCCAGGGATCGGCTGGAGGCGTGAGCCGTAGTAGTGCTCGTTGGAGAATCCGATGAGCGCCTCGTTCCGACTGCGGTAATGCACGTCGAGGTAGGCTTCGCACACGTCAAGGTTCAGCGCGGACGTGAGCAGGTCTTCCGCCTCCGACTGCTGCTGGTAAAACAGTTCGTCGGCCGTCTCCGCGTCGCTGTTGCCCGAATCTGCCAGCGCGGACTCGAAGAAGCGCGTGGGCGGCAGTTGCTTTTGATCGCCCGCGATGACCACGCGCTTTCCTCGCAGCATCACCGGCAGCGCCTCCTCCAGCCGGCACTGCGAGGCCTCGTCGAATATCACCACGTCGAAAATCGGATGACGCGGAAAAATCTGCGCGACGGTGGACGGGCTGGCCATCCACACCGGACAGAGATCGTAGATGGGATCGCCACCCTCGGTATCAGCGCCCGTCGCGAGCATCTGGCGCAGCTTGAGCGCCTTCTTGCCTTTGACGTAAAGCCTCTGCCGCAGGCCTGAGCCAAGCTTGTTGAGCTGCGTGCCGGTGGTGGACAGCAGCCGCGTCTTCTGATGGTGAACCCACAGAAACCGCACGTAGTCGCTGACATGTCGAAGCTTCTCGCCTGAGAGTTTCAAAAAAGAGTCGAACGCGGCCTCAATGCGCTCGCCGTCCATTGAGGCAAGTTCGGGATCGCTCTTCAAACGATGACGCAGCACATTCTCGACCGCATGCCGGTTGAGGCACGCGAGCAGTTCATCAAACGCGACTCCGCTGCCGATGAGTTTCTCCACCGCGCCATGCAGACCCGACGGAAGCTGGCGGAGCGAGTGATTCAGCCGCACCACATCCTCCAATGTCGCCGCGTGAGCGAGCCAGGAGCGCGTGGTGTCCTGCGAGCTTTCATTCCCGAGCCAGCGCGGTAGCAACTCCCCGGCAGCATCTCCGCTGAAGAGTCCGCTCTGCCTCACCAATTTGAGAAGGTGATCGAGCGACAGTGCCCAAGTGGATTCGCGCTCCAACGCGTCCGCGAGCTTTTCTAATGCCGCCTTCTCCGCCGCTATCTCCGCGAGGATTTCGCCACAGCCGAGGCCGACCAGATTCACCTGCGCATCCCACACCGTTCGCGCCACTGCGGCGAACCCACACATTGCCGTATCACCCGGCAGCCCCGCCGGCAAACCGGTCACGCGGGAGAGCCAGTCGGCAACCAGGAGCCGGATTCTCAATCCACGATAGAACCGCATCCCCTGCTGCCATGCGCCCAGCGCGAGACCGAGAGGCGCGAGCGTCGCTGCGGCTGATTGTTTTGCGGCTCGGGCCATCAACCTCTTGAAAAAACTGTCGGCGACGGCTTCCCACGCGATGAGCGATGCGAGATGCTGATTGCCGATGGCCAGTGTCAAAACGCCGGCATTACGCGCGCTGCTGAGAAGCGTACGGTCGAGCGCGTCGGCGCGAATCGCTTTCAGCCAAAGGCCCACGTCATCGAGCTCGACGCGCAGTTCATTCGCGCGCGTCTCAGGCAGCGTGGCGACTGCACGCGCGAAATCGGCTATTCCTTCGCCCGCCAGTTTCCGCAGCAGCGCGGCCGTGGAAACGCGGAGAGCAGACTGCTCATCGAGAGATTTCTTTGCATCGAATACCGCCACCAGTTTCGCCGGTCTCACGGACTCTGCTTCTGCGCCGGCCGCGCACAGCGCCTCGAGTGTGGCGCGTACGTCGTCCCCGGTGCGTGCCATCAGGTCGGCGAGGCTGATGCCCGCCAGTCCGCGAAACGAGTTCGTGGGATAAGCGGCCTTCTGCGCGCGGCGGCAGATTTCATCCAACGTGGTGGTGCTCATCTCCAGGTCGTATGGCAAAAGCCCGGGCATCGCTTCCACGCCCGGGAGATCCTGCCGCAGAGCGTAGCCAAGCCAGAGGCCGAGGAGCTCGTGAAAGCCCTGCGCCGCGTCGATTCCACTCACCTGAAGCTTGCGCCGGTAACCTTCCAGCTCGGCGTGAATCGCGGTGAGCTGCTGGTTCGTCGTGGCGAGCCGGGAGCGCGGATCGTTTGCGGGAGGCGTGTCCGCGAGATTTTCCAGTTTCGCGCGCAGGCCCATGTAAAAATCTTTGCGGTCACCGCTGGGATCATGCACGACGCCGCAAAGATCGCCGAGTCCCACTGCGTCGAGGCGATACTTCACCACATCGAGCGCGGTGCGCTTGTCGCAGACGAAAAGCACGCGCTCCCCGCGCGCGAGATGATCCGCGATCATGTTGGTGATCGTCTGGCTCTTGCCCGTCCCCGGCGGTCCGTGGACGACCAGCGCCTTCGCCTCACGCGCGGCCAGCACCGCGTTTGCCTGGCACGGATCCGCCGCAGAGACGAGCCACTCGCCGGCAAAGTCGCGCTGAACGACAGACACGGGCGCATCCGTGGTCATGGAAGGTTCCCGTTCGTGCAGCGCCTGCGGGTTGAGGAACGCGGAAACTGGCTCGTGCAGCTTAGCTTCATTCTCGAGCATCCATCGCGTGTCGCGGAGCAGGGACTGGTTCGAGAGTGGGAACAGACCGAGCACAGCGGAAGGAACGACGGCCATGGTTTTCGGAAGTTTCTCCGTCGGCTGCACGATTTCCAAGAGCGTGTCATCCCGAAACGCAGGTGGGGTTTCAAGCGCGAGCAAAGTGTTGATCTGCTCGAGGAGCTCCTCCACCTCGCGCCAGGGATCGATGGCGTCGTCGTCAAGATAGATTTCTCCCAGCATCCTGCCCGACCGCCGCTCCAGCCATGCGATCAGCGCGGGATTCGCAACGAGGAGGTCAGTCCCTTCGCCCACGCATTCGATCGTGACGCCCATCCGCGAGCCCGTGCGCACTTGAAGATTCACGGGCATCAGCAGCAGCGGGGCCAGCACGCGGCTGGTGCCGCGCGCGCCAGTTTCGTCGCCAGACGGAGGCATTGAGATCAGCGGGAACCCGATTGCGAGGCACGACTCGCCGTGATCATTCATGTACTCCAGCGCATCATCGGCGATCTCGCGCAGCTTCTTCAGCAGCTTGGATTGCTATTGATGCGCCTCGCTTTCGCGTCGCTGCTCTTCCGACCATTCTCTCTCAGGATACGGTGGCGCCTGGAACGCTGGCACCTTCGCGGGAAACTCAATCCTGCGCTTCTCTAGCAGCGTCTTGAGCGCGGTCTGCGGCTCCGTTCCTTGAAGCGAGCCGAAATCCATCAGGTCACATCGCTGCCGAGACCGATGCGGCCGTGCGTTCATCGACGGGCCGCTGACGAGGCTGGCGAACAAACGCTGAAGCATGGTCTCAAGAATCATGCGCACGCTGTCGCATCGCATTCGTGCGGCGTCAGCCAAAGTTTCGATGCCTGACGTGTGAACCGTCACTCCACTTCACAGGGCCAAACACATCTTGCGCCACCCTTTGATTCCCGTATTCTGCGCACCCGAAAATTATGAACCAGCTCGATCAACTCAAGAAGCACACAGTCGTGGTCGCGGATACCGGCGACTTCGAGGCGATGAAGGCTTACAAGCCGCAGGACGCCACGACGAATCCCTCCCTCATCCTCGCCGCATCGCAGAAGGCCGAGTACAAGTCTCTTTTCGACAAAGCGCTGGCAGATCACAAGGGCGGCGCGCTCAGTGGCGCGGCAAAGGTGGAGGCTGTGATGGACTCGCTGGTTGTGGCGTTTGGCCTGGAAATTCTGAAGATCGTGCCGGGCCGCGTTTCCACCGAGGTCGATGCACGGTTCTCTTTCGACACGGTGGCGAACATTGCCAAGGCGCGGCAGCTCATCGGCATGTACGAGAAGGCCGGCATCGGACGCGAGCGCATCTTGATCAAGATCGCCTCCACGTGGGAAGGCATCAAGGCGGCGGAGGTTTTGCAGAAGGAAGGCATCAACTGCAATCTCACGCTGCTGTTCAGCCTGGCGCAGGCGGTGGCGTGCGCGGAGGGCGGCATCAAGCTGATCTCGCCCTTCGTCGGCCGCATTCTCGACTGGCACAAAAAGAGCGCGGGCAAGGATTTTGCGGGCGCGGAGGATCCCGGCGTGATCTCGGTGACGCAGATCTACAACTACTACAAGCACTTCGGCTACAAGACCGAGGTGATGGGCGCGAGCTTCCGCAACAAGGGCGAGATCACCGAACTGTGCGGCTGCGATCTACTCACGATCAGCCCGCCATTGCTCGGCGAGCTGCAGGCGGCTGAAGAAACCATCGAGCCGAAGCTCAACGCGGCGAACGCGAAGTCGCTGAAGATCGAGCGCATCGGCAGTGATGAGAAGACCTTCCGCTGGCTGTTCAATGAAGATGCGATGGCGACGGAAAAGACGGCGGAAGGCATTCGCAACTTTGCCAAGGACATCGTGAAGCTTGAGAAGCTGGTCGAGGCTGCGATCTGATCCGCTGTCACGATGTGACGGAGGCTGGTTGATCCGGCCGCTGGTTGCGGCGTCACGCGCAGGGCCGCGTCCGTCGCGTTACTTTTTCTCCTTTTTGTCGAACAAGCGGCGAAAGAAGGACTTCTTCGGCTTCTCGTCCGTGGGAGCCGGTGCCGCCCTGCCTGCGCCTGTCGGCGGAGGCGTCGGCGCCCCAGGCGGCGGTGCCGCGCCAGTGAAGTCGATCAATGCCGGTTTCATGGTCGGCGTCCGCACGTTGTAGTTCATGGTCTTCGGCTTCTTTGCTTTTCCATCGGGCGCGTACTCATGAAGGGTCTGCTGAAAGCACTCCCCCTGCAGGTTGAAGAGCCGGCTCTCCTTCACACGGCCAAAATCATCGAAGTAACTCTGCGCGCGCGCGACGAGATTACCCGCGCCGTCGTAGATGCTGCCCTGCGTGACCTGGCCCTTCTCGTTGAGCAGGTAGAGGTGGCGTGAGACGATCACACTGCGCGCGTCATAGGTGGACTCGGTGAGCTCGTGCGTGTCCGGATTGCGCACTGACTCCGTCCGGGTGCCGTCGGGATGGTAGATCGTCCGCGCCCGGATCATGAATGGGGAGGGCGACGCGCCCTGCGCTGCGGTGACGAACAGGAAAACGCCAAGAAAAGCAGAGAGATGTTTCATGCGACTCACGATGAATGCGCCAGACTAGCGGCTGCGCCGGACTCGACAACGACAAATCCGGGGCGGCCTCTCGTTTTCATTTCACCGCATCATCCCCCATGAACGCATCCGACATCCAGCCGCCTTCCCCTTCCCCTTCCACGTCCGACGCGCAGTGGAGCCAGTTCCTCGACAGTGTCGTGGCGGCGTTCGACTGCACCACGGGGACGCTGCACCGGCTGGATCCGGCGGATAATCACCTCAAGCTGGTGGCCAGCCGGTGCATCCCCGAGGCCATCATGCCGATGGTTCGGTCGATCCCGGTGGGCAAAGGAATCGCCGGTGCCGCTGCAGAGCGCCGTGCGCCGGTCGAGATCTGCAATCTGCAGACCGACACGGGAGGCGTGGCGAAGCCGGCGGCGAAGCAGACGCAGGTGCAGGGCTCCCTGGCCGTGCCCGTGCTCGATGGGGACCGGCTCTGCGGCACACTGGGCATCGGCAAAATGGTGCCGTATGATTTTACGGACGAGGAGAAATCGCGCTTGATGAAGCTCGCGGCCGATGTGGCGAGAAACCTTCTGCCATTCTGAGCCGCATCAGCGCCGGATCCACCGCGTGCCAAGGGCCACGCTCCATTGATATTTCCTCGCGTGCTCGCGGATGAGAAACGGCATGTCGGTCTGCTGATCCAGATCGAAGTGCGTTCCGAGTTTCGTGACGAGCCAGTCGCGCGTGGAGCCAGCGGGCCAGTGCTCCTCAGGCGTGAAATCAGCGAGCCATGAGCATGGCGTGGCGAGCAACAATTGGCCGCCGGGCTTCACCAGCTGCGGCAGACGCGCGAGGAGCCTCTCCGGCTCCGCCAGCCTGCACAGCAAATTTGCCGCGTGAACGACCTCGAACACGCCGAGATCCGCGCGCAGGTTCATCGCATCGCCAGTTTCAAAGCGGACGGTGCTTCGCGGCAGCTGGGCCGGGACTTCCGCAATAAGGTTTGTCTTCGCCGCTGCCTCATCGACACGTTGGTATGAGAGACGGCCGCTCCCACGCAGCTCATCGGCCGCCTGGATGAAGGCGCTGGAGAAGTCGATCCCGACCACGGCCGCTCCACGCGCCGCAAGTTCGAATGACGAACGTCCGACGGCGCAGCCCAGATCGAGCGCTGAAGCAAAGGGCCGCGCGGGATCGATCAGCTCACTCACCGTCCGCACCGCAAATCCTAGAGCCTCGCGCGGACCAAAGGCCCAAGGCAGCACCTCATCCGGCTGGCCATAATGAAAGAGCAGGTACTCATCGAGCAGCTTGCGTGTTTCGTAGATGTTCATGGAGGATGTGGCCATCAGCCCTCCGGATCATCCAGAATCATCCGGAGACGTGCGGCGAGTTCGGCGGGGAAACGCCCGGGCCATCCGTCATCGAGAAGACCGACGGAAAGCAGGTCGCGAAGGTGCATGCGGTCCTTGTCGCAAAAGGAGATCAATTTCATGCGCACAAGATCCTGCAAAGGCACGAGTGCAAAGCCCTCGGCGGATTCGGTCTCGTTTAGCTCCGGCGTGCTCTCGACAGCTCCAGGAATAATTTTTTCGCCCGCCCAGAGCACATGCACGGCATCTCGCACCTTGGCATCAGGTCCGTCGAGGAAGACATCCATCGCGCCAGCCTTCCCCAGCGAGGCCACGCGCCGATGCACAAAGCCGGCAGCCTCCAAGGCCGCCTTTGCCCGATCAGCATCTTCGCGGCGGAGCAGGATGTCCACGTCGCGGGTATTTCGCACCGCACTCGCGTCCACGCGGGAAACCCATGCAGCGACGGCGTTGCCGCCCACCACGGCATGCCGGACACCATGCTTTGCCAGAGTTCCCGCCGCGCGTTCGAGGCGCTGCCTCACGTCGTCGATGCCTTTCGCCATGCGTTGCCAGCTTACGGGTTGGAGAGCGATTGCGTTGCCCATCGGAGGCAGGTTAGGCGAGCGGAACAGCAGCGGCAACCTGGATGATGGAATGGGGCGCCACGCTCATCTGTCCTGAGCGACTGAAAGGAAGCGCGCGTCTTCCGCAATCACGCGCGGTTATGCTCATTCCGCAGCGAGAGCATCGCGCAGATACTGCGCGGGCTGGAAGTGCTCGATGAGCACGGTGACCTTGCCATCGCGTTTCATGCGGGCCTGCTTGATGTCGAAGTTCGGCGTCTTATGCGGCGCGAAGAGGATGTCGTCGTGCGTGGCATTGGCGCGGCGTTTGAATTTGTCAGGCGTGATGTGTCCGCCGAGATGGTCGTCGCGGCCCGTGGCCAAGTGACAGGTGCCGAGGACCTTCTCGTCCTGGATGTCAGCGCCTGAGACGGGCAGCACCTGTGTGCCGAAGCCCAGTTCGCCTAGCACGCCGGTCATCGGATCATCGGCGAGCTTGCGGTTGTGCTCGTCGATGGTGGATTGTTTTCCATCAATGAGTTCGGACATCGTGATGCGCCCGCCGGTGACGGTGAGCTTGCCGAGCGTGCCGTCCTCATATTTCAGGGGAAACGTCCCTTCAGCTCCGGTCGGCACGAAGTAAACTTCGCCAGCAGGCAGATTCGCGATGTCAGGCTTGTCACCGCGGCACAGGCCGTGGCTCTTTTGCGCCTCTTGTCCGCCGAGCTCGAGATGCACCGTCATCGGCTCCCCGCCTTCGACTGTGAAATCGATCTCGACCCAGTCAGCGCGCGTCATCGAGAGCCGCAGCTTCTCCGCATCGCGGCTCACGATGTTGTAATCGACGGCGAGCCCCGAGTTCAGGATCACGTCATTCACGCCGTGCAGCGTCGCGCCGCGGAAGCCGTATTTTTTGGCGAACTCCGTGAGCGGTGCGGTGGCTGAGAAGGTGGAGATGCAGAGGATGATGTCGTAATTGGGATAGACGTCGCGCTCGAGGCTGAGTTCGTTTCCGCTCATGTCCACGCATAGGTCGGGCATGTCGAGATTGCTCCCGCCGGTCTGTTGGTAGGCGAAAATCTCCCCTCCGCGCGCACCCAGCGCGTGCAGTCCGCCATCCTTCAAACCAAGATAAAAGTGCTCGTGCGCACGGTGCTGGATGGGACGCTGCGGGTTGTTTAAAAACGCGAGCCCGTTGGCTTCCGCGAGGTCCGGCAAGTCGATGAGAATGCAGACACGCCGGCCCTGTGTGGGCTCGAACACACTCGAGAGAAGGCGGACGAGATCAAACTCCTGAAACTTGCGTTCGAGGGCGGCTGCTTGGACGGGTACGGGCATGGCGGTGATCATGGCAAAAAGGGAGGGGATGGCAACGCAAGCTTTACGATGCCGGGCACACGCGGGATGAAACTTTGTGAAGCGTCTCCGTGAAGGCTTGCTTCGGGGAGCCTGTCCTTCCTCATACCGCCTTCACATGCCTCGTCTGCCTCCGGGACGGGCGCGTGGGTTGAATTGCGATCTGATCCGGGGCTGTGATTCTTCCGCGCAAGTTGAGGCCCTCACGGCTCGGCGTGCGGTGCCAGTCTCCTTCCAATGATGCGGCGGCGGTTTCAGGATCGACATCGCACTGCCGGGTGAGAAAATCGAACAAGCTCTGCGCGATGACGTGGAGCGCGATCTGATGGGTGCGGTGCAGCGTGGCGTGCAGCCAGACGCTGAACCGCATGAACTCGGCGAAGGGCGAAGCTTCATTCCGCCAGAGGAGTTTCAGCGTGGCGGTGAAGTTGCCGCTGTTGGCGACGATGTCCCAATAGCGGGCGAAGCGTCTCATGCGCTGCATGTCCGCAAACGGAATGTGCCGCGTGGACAGGATTTCATAAGGTGGGTCGGCCGCGTAGATCATCGCAAATTCATCATCGTGCCGGACGATCGGCGTGCCACGCAGACGCTTCAAAATGCCGACTTGGATCTCCTGCGGATTGAGCCGCACGAGACGGTCAAAGCCTCGGCCAAAGCTCGCAACGTCCTCGCCAGGCAGACCGACGATGAGGTCGGCGTGGATGTGGACACCAGTTTCCCCGCGGAGAAAGTGAAAGTTGCCCTCGAGCCGGTCGAGGTTTTGGCGGCGGCTGATGTTCCTTGATGTGGCCTCATCGAAGGTCTGGATGCCGACTTCAAACTGCACCGCTCCTGGGGGAAAGCGTTTGATGAGCGCGCGGAGTTGTTCGGGCAAGCGGTCAGGCACCATCTCGAAGTGCAGGAATAATCCATCGCGCCAGCGGTCGAGGAAGAACTGCAAGATGCCCATGCTGGTGGGCAGGTGGAGATTGAAGGTGCGATCCACAAACTTGAACTGCAGCGCTCCGCGATCGAGCAACTGGCCCATCTCCGCAAGGAAAGCATCCTGTGGGAAAGCGCGCACCGGGATGTCGAGCGAGGAAAGGCAAAACTCACAGGTGAAGGGACAGCCGCGCGAGGCCTCGACGTACATCACACGATGCGCGAGGTCTTCGTCCGTGTAGAGATCGTAGGGCGATGCCAGTTGGTTCAGCGGCGGCAACTCGGCGGGGAGCACCTTGGGTAATGACGAATGCTGAATGTCGAACGTCGAATGACGGAGCGGCTGGCACTCCAGCAACGCGCGGCAAACCTCCGCAAACTTCAGATCCGCCTCCCCTGTGATGACATGGTCCGCGAGTTCGACGATGTGCTGCCCTTGCGTCTCATACGAGACCTCCGGGCCGCCGAGGATGATGATCAAGCAGGGCTGTATCCTTTTAAGCAGGGCCACGACCTCGGTGGTTTGCCGGACATTCCAGATGTAAACGCCAAACCCGACGATGCGCGGCTGGAGCGCGAGGATAGCCTCCACGATTTCCAACGGCTGCTGGTTGATGATGAACTCCGCCATGCAGGCGCGCTCGCGCATCTCGCCCAGATTCGCCATGAGACAGCGCAATCCGAACGAGGCGTGGATGTATTTCGCGTTGAGCGTGGCGAGGACGATGTCCGGCATGGGGGTTCAGTTTGCCGATGCGCATCAAAACGGCAAATGGCAGATGGCGTCGTTTGCCGGATTGCGAGACGTAATCATCGTGCGCCGCGCCGCTTCGTGTTATCTCCCTCCTTCTTCTCCGTGCGAGGTGACATTCACGCCGTGCGCGCGGGCCCCGAAAACAAACTGCGGCTTTGACATCGGCGTGAAAACCCGGTTTGAATAGCCGCACCCTCGCCGCCGTCACAGACATGAATCCTGATATGCCATCACCCACAGCGCCTGCGGACGGGGAGGTGCCTGACTTGGACCTCGTGAAGCGGTGCCAAGCGGGCGACACTCGTGCGTTTGACGTATTGGTGGCGAAGTATCGGAGCCGGGTGTACAACATGACCTACCATCTGATCCAGAACGAAACGGAGGCATGGGACCTCGCGCAGGAGGCCTTCATCAAGGCTTGGCGCGGCATCGGGGGCTTTAAGCTCGACTCTGGATTCTACACCTGGCTCTACCGCATCACGCATAACGTCTGCTACGACTGGCTCCGCAAAAAGAAGTTCGAGAGCGACGGGGAGTTCGACGACTCACGCACCGAGCATCGTGTGGCCGCAGGTGCGGAGGCGGTGCCCCAGATGGCTCCTCGGCCGGATCAGGCGATGAGGAATGCGGAGCTGAAAATCCGCATCGACGCGGCCATCGCCCAGCTTTCGCCGGACCACCGGCAGGCCATCTTGTTAAAGGAGGTGGAAGGCCTGCGTTATCATGAGATCGCCGAGGTGATGCAATGCAGCCTCGGCACCGTCATGTCCCGCCTCTTTTACGCCAGGAAGAAACTTCAGGAAATCCTCAAAGACACATATGAAAACGCCGCCTGATGAAAACCAGCTCGTCCGCTACCTGGACGATGAGATGGACCTCGCCGAGAAGAACACCTTCGAGGCCAGCCTAGCCGCTGATGCGGAACTTCGCGCTGAGATCGAATCGATGTCCCGGCTGGGAGCTGTCCTCCGCTCAGCCATGCCGGATGGGCGCGATGTGCCCCATCCGGATTTTTTCAACTCACAGATTCAGGTCCGCCTCGCGGAGGAGAAACAGGCGCATGTACGTGAATTTCACGCGCCCGCCCAAGTGGGTGGTTGGCTGGGCTGGATGAGGACGCCGTGGTTTGCCGCCGCAGCCACAGCCGTGATCGCGGTGGTGGCATTCGGGTTTTGGCAAGATCGCCACTCGGCTCCGACTGGATTGAGCGTGGTCCTGAGCACCTATGCTCCGAATCCGAGCGTTCACGCACACTCGTTTCATTCGGGTGAGGCGCAGGCCACTGTCCTCATGCTTGATGGCTTGGCCTCGGTGCCGCCTGACCGGCAGATCGTAGGGCAGCAGGTGCACCATTCGGATATGGACCGGCAGGTGGCCACGACCCCCCTTTTCTCAGACGAGGGCCGCGTGCTGCTCGTGCGGGCGGTGGATGGGCGCAATCAACCCCGTCTTCTTGAACACACGCGGTGATGCCACACAGCCTCACAGCCGCGCGTCTGTTTTTCATCACCCTCATGGCGTGCGGTGGTGGCGGTGTCTTAAATGGCCAGCCGGCGGCAACATCGTTTGAGGCCAGCCCGATCATCCGCAAGCCTGCCACAGACGGCAAAGTGTGGGGCGGCCTCATCTTTGCATCACCCAAGGGGAAAGGAACCGGCGTTGCCAAGGGCGATCTGCCAGCCGGGCTCCGGGATCTGCCCGTGCGGCTGGGGAAGGTGTTTCAGTTCGCGCACTTTGAGCTGCTCGGCCAGCACACGCAGGATGTGTTCCGCGAGTACGAGTCGTGGGTGGTGCCTTCGAAGGATCTGTTCTTGAAGGTGGACTCCAAAGGAAAGGCCGGTGGAGGCGGCATCAACCTGCACCTCCAGTTCTGGCAGGAGCAGCAAGTGCTGGTGAAAACTGACGCCGTCCTCCGCGAGGGCAGCCCGCTTTTCATCAGCGGGCCGAAGTGGCGGGACGGGCAGTTGATCTTCGTGCTCATGCTGACCATGCCGGAGGATTGAATCCTCCATCCCACGGGCCTGTGCAGTCGCAAGACTCCCCGGGCAATACCGTACTACCCAGTCGCCTCCGGACGCGGTGCGCGCTTTTGCGCACGCCAAGCTTGCCCGGTAACCCCCCTTAGATGAACTCCATGAGCTTTCCATCCCTGCGCCCATCCGCGTCTCTATCCGCTGCCCTCTGTCTTTGGGTCACGACGCTCTCCCAAGCCGCACCGCCAAAGAAGGAGGAGCCGCTCGATCCAAACAAGCCGGTTTCGTTTTATAAGCACATCCGCCCGATTCTTCAGGCGAACTGCAATGGCTGCCACCAGCCGGCGAAGAAAAAGGGCGATTACGTCATGACGGATTTCGCCGCGATGCTGAAAGGCGGCGAGGAAGGCGACGCCATCGTGCCCGGCAAGCCGGAGCAATCCAATTTGCTCAAGCTCATCGTGCCGGATGAGAAGGGCAAAGTGGAGATGCCGCAGAAGGCAGAGCCGCTGCATGAGACACAGGTGGCGCTGATCAAGCGCTGGGTGAGTGAAGGCGCGAAGGATGACACGCCCGCATCCGCAAAGGCCCAGTATGACATGGAGCATCCGCCGGTCTATGTGACCGCACCAGCGATCACCTCGATCGATTACTCGCCGGATGGAAAGCTTCTCGCGGTCGCAGGCTATCATGAAGTGCTGATCCACAAGGCGGACGGCAGCGGCATCGTCGCGCGCCTAGTCGGCTTGGCGGAGCGCATCCAGAAAGTCGCGTGGTCGCCAGATGGGAAGAAGATCGCGGTCGCAGGCGGCAGTCCGGCGCGCGTGGGCGAGCTACAGGTGTGGGACGTGGAAAAGAAGAAGCTCGAGCTCTCGAAGGCAGAGACATTCGACACACTCTACGGCTTGAGCTGGTCCCCTGATGGAAAGCAGATTGCCTTTGGCGCGTCCGACAATGCGATGCGCGCGATAGATGCGGTGACTGGCAAGCAGACTGTTTTCCTTCTGTCGCACAGCGACTGGGTGCTGGACACGGTGTGGGGGCTCGATGGGAAGTTCGTCGTCTCCTGCGGCCGCGACATGAGCGTGAAGCTGACCGAGACTGCGACTCAGCGCTTCGTGGACAATGTCAGCTCGATCACTCCCGGCGCGCTGCGTGGCGGCGTGCATGTGCTGGCGCGGCATCCGACGCGGAATGAGGTCCTCGTCGGCGGCACCGACGGGGTTCCACAAATCTACCGCATGGAGCGCATCACGAAGCGCGTCATTGGCGACAACGCGAATCTCATCCGCAAGTTCCCCGCGATGCAGGGCCGCATCTTCGGCGTCGATTTCGCGCCGGACGGTAAGCGCATCGTCGCAGGCGCGAGCTTTAACTCCACCGGCACGGTGAATCTCTACAGCTCCGAGTACGACAGCGCGCTGCCGGACGACGTGAAGAAAGTCGTCGAAACCGCAGGACAGAAGGCCGACACCGATCCGACCATCCAAGGCTTTGTGACGAAGGGCGTGAAGCTCCTGGCATCCATCTCCGTCCCCACCGGCGGCATCTACACGGTTTCGTTCAGCCCAGATGGCAAGACCGTCGCGGCTGCGGGACAAGACGGCACCATTCGTCTCATCGACACCGCCGCCGGCAAGACCGCCAAGGAATTTGTCAGCGTGCCGCTGGCCGCGAAGAAGATTCTCGCCGCGAGTGATGTGATCGCAGACGACACCGTGCGCGTGGATGTGCAAAAGGACGACAAGCCCGAGACGCTCGCCGCCGGGGCCGTGCTCGCGAGCATCGAAGTGCTGCCCGCCGCGATCAAACTCTCGAAGCCAAACGAATATGCGCAGGTGCTCGTCACCGCGAAGCTTGCCGACGGCACCAGCGCCGACGTGACGCGCATGGCGGAGATCAGTGTGCAGGGCGGCGGTTTCGCTGAGGTGGATTCGCGCGGGCTCGTGCGGCCTGAAGACGATGGCAAAGGCACGCTGCACATCGCTTTCATGGGCAAGACTGCCACGGTGCCTGTGGAGATCTCCGGGATGAAGGAGCCGCTACAGCCCGACTATGTGCGCAATGTGATGCCCATCCTCTCGAAGCTCGGATGCAATCAAGGCACCTGTCACGGCTCGAAGGAGGGGAAATCCGGCTTCAAGCTCTCGCTCCGTGGTTATGACCCGCTCTTCGATGTGCTCGCGTTCAGCGACGAGCTCTCCTCACGCCGGGCTAACATCGCATCGCCCGAGCATTCGCTGATGCTGCTGAAGGCGAGCGGATCCGTTCCGCATGAAGGTGGCCAGCTCACCGTGCCGGGAGAGCTTTATTACGAGACCATCAAGGCGTGGATCGCGCAGGGCGCGAAGTTGAACACAGCGACCGCAAAGGTGCAGCGCATCGAGTTGTTCCCAAAAAATCCCGTCGTGCAGCAGATCGGATCGCGTCAGCAAATTCGCGTCGTCGCCATGTATGGCGACGGCTACTCGCGTGACGTGACGGCTGAGGCGTTCGTTGACAGCGGCAACATGGAAGTGGTCGAGGCCGACAAGAAGGGCCTGCTCACCACGCTCCGCCGCGGAGAAGCCCCGATCCTCGCACGCTTTGAGGGCGCCTATGCCGCGACGACTGTGACCGTGATGGGGGACCGCACAGGCTTCGTCTGGAAAGCGCCTGAGACTTGGAACAAGATCGACGAGCTCGTCGCCGGAAAATGGCAGCGCATGAAGATCGAGCCGTCCGGCCTGTGCAGCGATTCGGAGTTTCTCCGGCGCCTCTACATCGACCTCACGGGCCTGCCGCCGACGCCTGAGATCGTGCGCGCCTTCCTCGCTGACAGCCGCGACATGCGTACCAAGCGCAACGAGCTGATCGACAAGCTCATCGGCAATCCCGACTTTGTCGATCATTGGGGCAACAAGTGGGCCGACATGCTGCAGGTGAACAGCAAGTTCCTGGGCACCGAAGGCGCGACCTCACTCCGTTCCTGGATCAAGCAGCAGGTGGCGGAGAACACGCCGTATGACCGCATGGCCTACCGTATCATCACCGCGACGGGTTCGACGAAGGACAACCCGGCGGCAGCGTATTATAAAATCGTCCGCACGCCGGAGGATCTGGTGGAGAACACGACTCACCTCTTCCTCGCCACGCGCTTCAACTGCAACAAGTGCCACGACCATCCCTTCGAGAAGTGGACGATGGACAACTACTACGAGACCGCCGCGTTTTTCGCCCAGATCGGCCTGGCCAATGATCCGGCCAGCGCGGGCAAGACCATCGGTGGCTCCGCTGTCGAAGGTGCAAAGCCGCTGTATGAAATGGTGAGCGACAAGAAAGACGGCGAGGTCATCCACCTCCGCACAAACGCCAACGCACCGCCAAAAGTCCCATTCGAAACCGAACTCGTCTCGAAGACCGCCGTCAGCCGACGCGAGCAGTTTGCCTCGTGGCTCACCTCTCCTGAGAACGACTATTTTGCCATGAGCTACGCAAACCGCCTCTGGGGCTACCTCACCGGCACCGGCGTGATCGAGCCCATCGATGACATCCGCGCGGGCAATCCTGCATCGAACCCCGAGCTGCTTCAATACCTCACGAACGAATTCATCCACAGCGGCTTCAACGTGCGCCACATGATGCGCCTCATCGTTCAGAGCCGCACTTATCAGCTCTCGCTCAAGACGAACCAATGGAACGTCGATGACAAGGTAAACTACTCGCACGCCAAGGCGCGCCGTCTCGGTGCCGAGGTCTTGTTTGATACCGTCTATGCGGTAACCGGATCGACCGCGAACATCCCTGGCGTCGCGCCCGGCACACGCGCCGCGCAACTCGCCGACGCACAGGTGAAGCTGCCTGACGGCTTCCTCACGAACTTCGGCCGCCCCGCGCGTGAGAGCGTGTGCGAGTGCGAACGCAGCAATGAGGTGAACCTCGGTCCCGTCATGGCGCTCATGAGCGGCCCCACCGTCGGCGATGCGATCAGCGATCCGAAAAACAAGATCGCCAAGCTCACCGCCGAGATCGCGGACGACAGCAGGCTCATCGAGGAGATTTTCGTGCGCATTCTGAACCGCCCGCCGGGAGAAAAGGAAACGCAGGCCGCGCTCGACATCTTGAAGAGCATGGACGCCGACAATAAAACTCTGCTCGCCTCATGGCAAGCCGAGGAGGCAAAGCAAAAGCCGGTCATCGAGAAGATGGAAGCCGCACGTGTGGCCCTCATCGCCACGACGAAGGGCGAGCTGGACGCTCACAAAACGAAGACCGCGCCGGACAACGCGAAGAAGGAAGCCGCGCGCACTGCCTCCATCACAAAAGCAGACGCCTCGGTGAAGGCCGTGGCCACAGCTGCCGCGCCCGCGCAGTCAAAGTGGGAGCAGTACATCGACCTCACCACGGAGTGGGTCCCGCTCGATCTCACCGTGGTCCGCGCCGCCGGCGTGTCGAAGCTTGAGAAGCAGGCAGATGGATCTCTCCTCGCCACCGCACTGCCGGACGGGCAGGCGGCGCCTGGAGTTTATCAGCTTACAGCCAAGACCCAGCTCACCGGCATCACCGGATTCAAGCTCGAGGCACTGCCCGATGACCGCCTGCCGAACAACGGCCCAGGCCTCGCGCCCGACGGCAATTTCGTTCTTGGAGAGTTCAGCGTGCAGCAAAACCCGCTCGGCTCGAAGCCGCACCGGGGCAAGAAGCGTGCTGGCGCCATCGACTTGCGCAATCCGAGAGCGGACTTCTCCCAGACGAGCTTCGACGTCAGTGAGGCGCTCAAGAAAGGCAATCGCGAGCGTGGCTGGGCCATCTCGCCTGATGGCGGCTACCGCCACGAGGCCACGTTCGAGCCATCCGAGCCTGCCGGCCTCGAGGGCGGCACGAGTTTCAGCTTTGTGCTCTCCCAAGGCTTCCAGGGCGGGAAGTACAATCTCGGCCGCTTCCGCATCTGGGTCACCACGAGCCCGCTTGTGCGCTTTGGCACCGAGAAAGCCCTCGCGGAAATCGTGAAGACCCCGGCGGCGAAACGCAGCAAGGAGCAAGCCACCGCGCTCAACGAAAGCTTCCTCATCCAGCACCGTGATTACCAAACAGCGAAGAAGGTGCTCGCGGCCGCCCGCAAACCGCTTCCGGCGGATCCACAACTCATCGCGCTGGAGACCCGGCACGCGGATGCGCAAAAGCCGGTGGTGATCACGCCGAAGCTCGTTCAGCTCCGACGCGACAGCGAGCTGAGCGGGGCACAAATGAACAACAAGCGCCTCACCGCCGCGCAGGATCTCGCATGGGCGCTGATCAATTCGCCCGCGTTTTTGTTCAACCACTGATCGCCCGACGCACACTGGGATTGTCTGCGATTCGGCCCCCGCTAGACTGACGGCGTGCCTCCGCCTTCACGCAGCTCCACCACCAGACTCCGCGGCATCGTGGAGCGCGTGGTGTTTCATACGGAGGACACGGGATATTGCATTCTGAAGGTGCAGCCGGAGGGCGGGCGGGATGTGGTGAGTTTGCTGGGTAAATCGCCCCGCGTGGTGGCGGGCGAGCAGTTCGAAGCGGAGGGCAAGTGGGAGCAGAACGCGGAGTTTGGGCGGCAGTTCAAGGCGGATGCGCTGAAGCTGTCGCGACCCGACTCGCTCGATGGCATCGAACGCTATCTCGGCAGCGGTTTGATCGACGGCATCGGGGCGAAGTATGCGAAGCGGCTGGTGGAGAAGTTTGGCAAGGACGTGTTCGACATGATCGAAAACTACTCGGCGCGGCTCGAGGAAGTCGAAGGCGTCGGGCGGAAGCGGCGGAAGGAGATCCGCGAGAGCTGGATGAAGCAGAAGACCGTGCATAACATCATGCTCTTCCTGCATCAGCACGGCATCAGCACCTCGCGCGCGCAGCGGATCTTCAAGACCTACGGCGAGGAGGCGCTGAAGGTGCTGCGCAAGAGTCCATACCGGCTCGCCACCGACATACACGGCATTGGATTCAAGACGGCGGACGACATCGCGGGCAAGGTCGGTGTGGCGCGCGACTCGCCGGAGCGGATTCGCGCGGGCATCGTTTACGCTTTAGAGAACGCGGCTGGTTCGGGCCACTGCTGCCTGCCGGAGCCGATGCTCTTGCAACAGGCGGGCGAGTTGCTTGGCGCTGCAACCGATGTGGTCGAGCTGCAAGTCGCGCATCTGGTCTTCTCGCAGGAGATCGTGAGGCATGAGATCGATGGCGGGCCGTTCCTGTATCTGCCGCATCTGCGCACGGCGGAAAAAAGCATCGCGGAGAAATTGAGAGCGGTGGTCGCGCTGCCGGCAGCGTATCCGGCGATTGATGCGGACAAGGCGATCGAGTGGGCAGCGAAGAAAACCGGAAAGCCACTCGCGGACAGCCAGCAGCGGGCGGTGCGAGAGGCATTGATCAATCGCGTGCTCGTCATCACTGGAGGACCTGGCGTGGGGAAGACGACGATCCTGAACACGATCCTCCATATACTCGAGGCGAAGGATGTGAAAATCACGCTCGCCGCGCCGACGGGCCGCGCGGCAAAACGCATGACCGAGAGCACGCAGATGGAGGCGAAGACCATCCACCGGCTGCTCGAGTATCAGGGCGAAGGCCAGTGGGGCCGACATCGCGGCCGGCCGCTCGATGGGGATTTGTTCGTCGTCGATGAGGCGTCGATGATCGACGCGCGGCTGATGGCGCAATTCCTCGCCGCGTTGCCGCGCGAGGCGCATCTGCTCATCGTCGGTGATGCGGATCAGCTTCCATCTGTGGGACCGGGCATGGTTCTCGGTGATCTGATCGCGAGTGAAAAAGTGCCGTGCGTGAAGCTCACCGAGATTTTCCGCCAGGCCGCCGACAGCCGCATCGTCACCAGCGCGCATGAGGTGAATCGCGGCCAGATTCCCGATCTCAAGCCGCACGCGCGGAGCGACTTCTTCTTCATCGAATGCAGCGAGCCGGAGGAGATTCGAGAGACGATCATCGGCCTCGTGCGCGACCGGTTGCCGGCGAAGTATCGCTTTGATCCGGCGGCGCATATCCAGGTGCTCACGCCGATGAACCGCCACATCCTCGGCACCCGTTCGCTGAATGAGGCGCTCCAGGCCGCGCTGAATCCGCCGAACGAACTGAAGTTCGAGATCGAGCGGTTCGGCATCACCTATCGCGTCGGCGACAAGGTCATCCAGACGCACAACAACTACGACAAGGAAGTTTTCAACGGCGACATCGGCCACATCGTCACCATCGAGACCGATCCGCTGAAAGTGCAGGTGCGCTACGACACGCGCATCGTCGATTACGAGCCCGGGGAACTGGACGAACTCCAGCTCGCTTACGCGCTCACGATTCACAAATCGCAAGGCAGCGAGTTTCCCTGCGTCGTCATCCCGCTGAGCACGCAGCATTACGTCCTGCTGGAGCGCAGCCTGCTTTACACGGCGATCACGCGGGCCAAACGGCTCGTCGTCCTCGTCGGTGATCCGAAGGCATTGTCGCTCGCCGTGCGGAAACAAGAGAACCGCCGGCGCTTCACCGGGCTGCGGGCGGAGCTGGCGTCACGATGACATCAATTGGCAACAGCTCGCTGGACGCCGTCATCACCACGTTTGCAGGGTGCGCATCCCAGATGGCGATACCGCCCTTGAGAAACGCGAGCGATCGGGCGCGGCCAATGTCAGCGAGTGGAAGCAGCTCATAATCGAGCCTCTCCATGCCGCTGCGGATTTCAATGCCACGCTCTTCGCACGGTGAATCGAATCGCGCCGCAATGATTGCACGGCCTATGAACCATGCTAATCTGCGCGCCCGTCTCGACCGGCGGACCTTATTATCATGGGCAAAACTCTCTTCGAAAAAGTCTGGGACTCACATGTGGTGGGCACGCTTTCAAACGGGCAGGCGCAGCTTCTCATCGACACCCATCTGGTGCATGAGGTCACGAGTCCGCAGGCGTTCGGAATGCTGCGCGATCTCGGGCTGAAGGTGGCCTACCCCCAGCGCACGTTTGCGACTGTGGATCACATCGTGCCGACCGACAGCCAGGTGGAGCCTTTCTCCGATCCGCTCGCGGCGGCGATGATCGCGGAGCTGCGGAAGAACGCGGTCGATTTCGGCATCACGTATTTTGACTTGAGCAGCGGCAAGCAGGGCATCGTGCATGTCGTCGGGCCCGAGCAGGGCATCACGCAGCCAGGCACCACGATCGCGTGCGGTGACAGTCACACGGCGACGCATGGCGCTTTCGGTGCCATCGCGTTCGGCATCGGCACGACGCAGGTGCGCGACATTCTCGCCACGCAGACGATGGCGATCAGCAAGATGAAGGTGCGCCGCATCAATGTGGAGGGCGCGCTGCGTCCCGGTGTTTACTCGAAGGATGTCATCCTGCACATCATCCGGCTGCTAGGTGCGAATGGCGGCATCGGCTTTGCCTATGAATACGGTGGCAATGTCATCGACGGCTTCACGATGGAAGAGCGCATGACGGTGTGTAACATGAGCATCGAAGGCGGCGCGCGTTGCGGCTATGTGAATCCGGACGAGAAGACCCTCGAGTATCTCAAGGGGCGGCCTTACTCGCCAAAGGGCGCAGAGTGGGATGCGACCATCGAGAAATGGCGCGCCGTCGCTTCGGATGCGGATGCAGTTTACGACGACATCGTGAACATCAAGGCCGAGGACATTCCGCCGACGGTGACGTGGGGTGTGAGTCCGGATCAGGCCATCTCCGTCACGGAGAATGTGCCGACGATCCAGAGCGCGGACAGCGCGGCCGGACAGGTTTCGATCCAGGAAGCGCTCGAGTACATGAAGCTCGAGGGTGGCGCGCCAATCAAGGGAACGAAGATCGACGTGGCGTTCATCGGCAGTTGCACGAACGGACGTCTCTCGGATTTCCGCGAGGTGGCTAAGTTCATCAAAGGCCGGCATGTGGCGAAGGGCGTGAAGGCCATCGTGGTGCCCGGATCGCAGATCGTGGCAGTGCTGGCGGAGAAGGAGGGGCTGGACAAAGTGTTTAGCGACGCGGGCTTCGAGTGGCGCGCGGCTGGCTGCTCGATGTGCCTGGCCATGAATCCCGACAAGCTCATCGGCGACCAGCTCTGCGCCTCGTCGTCGAACCGCAACTTCAAGGGCCGCCAGGGCAGCCCTACAGGCCGCACGATTCTAATGTCGCCTGTCATGGTCGCCGCCGCCGCACTGACCGGCAGCGTGGCGGATGCGCGTGAAGTGTTTGATTTGTCGATGTGACGGCACCCCGTTTCATCTTGCCTTGCGCCAAACGGCGCGATAAATGATGGCTGCTTTGCGGAACGCACGGATAGCTCAGTGGTAGAGCGGCTCGTTTACACCGAGTTGGTCGGGGGTTCGAATCCCTCTCCGTGTACCCGCAGAGGCCGACTTGCGCGTGCATCTCCGATGCCTACCTCGGCACCGCCACGTCTGCGGGTTTCGCGCTCCAGTTCGGCAGGTCAGCCAGGGATCCGTCGATGAAGGTGTGATACCAGAGCTGGGTGGAGACGACAGCGGCGAGACCCATCTCAACGGAGAGTCGCGGAAGCGAGCCGGGCCGCATGTTTTTGTACGCCTGCCTCCAATGACGCACGGCGGCGATATCGAAACAGCCGGTCTTGCGAAGTGATTCCTCACTGAGCAGCTCGCCGACGAAGGCGGGCTCCGGTTCGATGTGGAAGCTATCCAAGGGCGCACGAAATATGACCTTCCGCCTCTTATAGACGAAGGGCGGCAGCCAGCGCTCGGCCACGAGACGGAGCAGATGCTTGTCGCGGAAACCCCGCAGCTTCCAGCTCGGGTGCAGCTTGGAGACAAAATCAAACACGTCCTCGTCGAGGAAGGGGTAGCGGACCTCGACGGAGGAGTGCATGGCCACGCGGTCGCCCTTTGCCTGGAGCAGATGACCGCCGAGGGTGACGCGGCCGGCGATCCAGATGCCGCGGTTCAGCGGGTCCCAGCGGGACGCGCGGTCAAGCGGCATCTCGAGCGTTTCCCACGGGCGATGGGTGGCCATCAGCTCGCGCATGGGCTCGCCATAGAAGCGGAGTTTGGAGAGACCGAGCAGGCCGTAGGAGTCGATCCATGCATTCGGCCCGGCGATGGATGCCTCGATGCCCTGCCGCATCTCCTGCGGATATTGAGGGACGTTGTTAAAGCGCAGGTAGGCACGGCGGGCGCGATCGCTGAGCCGGAGGCCGGGGACGGCATCGAGGAAGCTCAACGCGCGGGAAATCTTGTACCATGGATAGCCCACGAGCCACTCGTCGGCGCCCTCGCCGGTGAGCACGACCTTTTGATCCGCCTGCCGCACGCGGCGCGCTAGCTGGAGGAGCGCTGCGCATGAGGTGTCGATGACGGGACACTCCGCAGCGCGGATGAGATCAGGATATGTCGAGAGCACATCGGCGGCCTTGAACGTCTGGACGATGGGCGGTGCGATGCCGAGAAACTTCGCGATCTGATTCGCGGCGCTGGTTTCATCGAGGCCGGGGGAATCGACGCCGACAGTGTACGTCGAGATGGATTTCCCGCGCAGATGAGAGGCGAGGGCGACGATCATGCTAGAGTCCAGCCCGCCGGATAAATACGCGCCCACCGGCACGTCGGCGCGCAGACGCTTCTCCACCGCGCCGAGCAGGACTTTCTCAAAGTCATCGACGAGGCGCTTTTGATCCACGCCGGCGTTTTCATCCCCTTGGTCCGGGAAGTCCATCTGCCAATACGTGTGTTCGGAGATGTCCGCGCGCCTGCCGTTTTCCCCGCCGGGCTCGATGCGCAGGAAGTGGCCGGGGCGCAGCAGTTGCACACCCTCGAAGCATGTGACCGGGGCTGGCAGCGCGGAAAAGGTAAAGACGTGGTCCACGCCGCGCCAGTCGGGGCGTGCAGGAACCATGCCCGATGCCAGGAGGGATTTGATCTCCGAGGCAAACAGAAGCCAGTCTCCCTGCCGCGACCAATACAGCGGGCAGATGCCGAAGCGGTCACGGCCGAGCACGAGCTGCTGGCGGCGCTCATCCCACAGCGCGATGGCGAACTGGCCCCGCAGGCGCTCAAACATGTCTTGACCGTGTTCCTCCCACATGTGCGGGATGATCTCGGTGTCGCAATGCTTCACGAGCCGGTGGCCCTTTGCTTCCAACTCCACCCGCTTCTCGACGTGGTCAAAAAGCTCGCCATTGAAGACGACGGAGATGGTCCCGTCCTCATTCGTCACGGGCTGCTGCCCATCGGCCAGCCCCACGATGCTGAGCCGGCGCATGGCCATCGAAAGGCCCGGCCTGTGGAAAAAGCCGTCCTCGTCCGGTCCTCGGTGGACAAGCGCACAGGCCATGCTTCTTATCACTTCATCAGGCGCCGTCCTCCGACCGCCCAGATCGATCATTCCCGCAATTCCACACATCTCATTCGCAGCTCGATTTTTGGATCACCACTCAGTAACGCAACCGGCGCGGTGACCGGCTGTATCGACGACCCCAGATCATGAAAAGAACACGACCAGCATCAACACCCAAACCGAATAGGAGGCGTAAAACAAAACCCTCCCTGATGGCAAACACGATTCCTCATTCCCTTCGTACAACGCAAAAAGAAGGCATCGCCATTATCGGTGCCGGTTGCCGTTTTCCAGGCGGGGTGAATGACGTGGAGTCGCTCTGGCAGATGCTCGTCGCCGGACGCGAGGCCGTGGGTGAGGTGCCGCCGGACCGCTGGAATGTGCAGCGCTTTTATGACGCCGAGCCCGGCATCGTCGGGAAGTCGGTCGCGAAGCGCGGCGGATTCATTGACGGCATCGATCAGTTTGATCCGCAGTTCTTCGGGATCTCCCCGCGCGAGGCACCATACGTGGATCCGCAGCATCGCCTCCTGCTCGAGACAGCATGGGAGGCCATCGAGGACGCTGGCATCGTGCTCGACCTCGAGAACGGCACGGACATCGCAGTGTATGTCGGTATTTCGCACAACGACTACCAAGCCATCCAAGGCAATCCCTTTGACCACTCCGGCGTCAGTCCCCACTCTCCGACGGGTAGCGCGCACAGCATCGCGGCAAACCGCATTTCCTACTGCCTCAATCTTCAGGGGCCCAGCGTGGCCATGGACACGGCGTGCTCATCGGCGCTGACCGCCGTGCATTCCGCGTGCGAGCACATCTGGACCGGGCGCGGCGAGGTGGCGCTGGCCGGAGGTGTGACCGTGATGATCACACCGGGCGGCTTCATCGGTTTCTCGCAGGCCTCGATGCTTTCCCCCGACGGGAAGTGCAAGGCTTTCGCTGCGGCCGCGAACGGCTTCGTGCGCGGCGAGGGAGCGGGCATGGTGATGCTGAAGCGCTTGTCGAAGGCGTTGGAAGACGGCGACACGATCCAAGGCGTGATCCTCGGCACATCGGTGAACCAGGACGGCCATACGAATGGCATCTCATTGCCCAGTCCGGAGGCGCAGGCGCGCCTGGTGCGCGACGCATGCGTGGACGCGGGCGTGATGCCCGGCGACATCGGCTTCGTCGAGGCACACGGTACTGGCACTGCGGTGGGGGATCCCATCGAAGCCACCGCGCTGGCGCAGGCGCTCTGCGTGGACCGGCCTGCGGATCAGCCCCTGCCCATCGGCTCGCTGAAGACCAATCTCGGCCATCTCGAGACAGCAGCCGGTGTCGCCGGCTTATTGAAGGCGATGCTGGTGGTGCAGCACGGGGAGATCCCGCCGAGCCTCCACTTCGACGCGCCCAGCCCGCACATTGATTTCGACGCGCTGAAACTGCGCGTGCCGACTGAGCTGGAGCCCTTCCCGAAAACGGTGGGCCCGCGCATCGCTGGCGTGAACTCATTCGGATTCGGCGGTGCCAATGCGCACGTCATCGTGTGCCAGTCACCTCCCGCGCCCCGTCGCAAACGCAATCCGGGCGACGCGGAACGCGACTGGCCCGTGGTCCTGTCCGCACGCTCAGAACAGTCCTTGAAAAATGCCGCGAAGAACCTGGCCGCGTGGCTCACCGAAAGGGCCAACGCTAACGGCAGCTCGCCCGTGCTGCCTGATCTGGCCTACACGCTCGGCGCGCGCCGCAATCACCACGCGCACCGCCTCACGCTCGTCACCCGATCCATGCACGAGACGGTGCAGGAGCTGGAAGGGTTTGCCTCCGGCACGACCGGACTCAAAAGCCGCATGGCCTACGCGCCACGGCGCGAGCACGCGCCGCGCATCGGTTTCGTGATGAGCGGACAGGGCCCGCAATGGTGGGGCATGGGCCGCGAGCTGATGAAGCACGAGCAGGTGTTCCGGAAAATCATTGAGCGCTGCGATGCAGCCATGCGCCCCTATGCGCGATTCTCGCTTTTGGAGGAGTTCGCGCGGGATGAAAAGGACTCGCAGATGAGCCGCACGGAGATCGCGCAGCCAGCCATCTTCGCCATGCAGATGGCGCTGGCGGAGCTGTGGAAATCGTGGGGCGTGGTCCCTGCGGCCATCGTCGGCCATAGCGTCGGAGAGATCGCGGCGGCCTGTGCCGCAGGCGTTTTCGATCTCGAGGAAGGCGCGCGCATCATCGCGTTGCGCGGCCGTTTCATGGGAGACTGCGCGCGCGGCGACGGCACCATGCTGGCCGTGGGCCTCGGCGAGGACGAGGCGCGCGCGCTCATCGCACGCCACGACCGCACCGTCTCCATCGCGGCCTTCAATGGCCCGCGCTCACTCACGCTGTCCGGCTCGCGGCTCTCGCTGGAGGCCATCGCGGCGGATCTGGAGCCGCAAGGAAACTTCGCGCGCCTCGTGCGCGTCGATCACCCGTTTCATCACGCCATGATGCAGCCTGCGGCGGACGCGCTCCGCGACGCGCTGGCGGATCTCAAGCCGAACGCGGAGACCGTGCCGTTCTTCAGCACCGTCACCGGTGAGCGCTGCTCCGGAGAATCCTGCACGCCCGAGCACTGGGCGCGCGGCGTGCGCCAGCCCGTCATGTTCGCCCCTGCGGTAAACGCGCTCACCGACTTCGGCGTCGATGTCTGGCTCGAGATTGGCGCGCATCCCGCGCTGGTGCATTCCATTCATGAGTGCCACGCCGGCAGCGGCACAGCCAAGGCACCCGTCTTCGCATCGACCCGGCGGGAGCGGGAGCACGAGTCCATGCTGGAAACAGCGATGGATCTGCATCGCGTCTGCGTGCCATTGAACTTCGCGGCCATGACGCCATCGCGTCACCAACTGCGCCTCCCCGCCTATGCGTGGGAGAAGAGCCGCTGGTGGCACGAGGCGAGCGACTGGCGCGAAGGCCGGCTCTCCCCTGGCGGACGTGGATTGCTCGACTTCAGGGTGCCGCGCGCCACGCCGACGTGGACCTCGCGGCTGGACAACCGCCACATGGCATTCCTCAAGGACCACAAGGTCGATAGCCATGTGATCTTCCCGGCCGCCGCGTTTGTCGAGATGGCCGTCGAGGCCGGCATCCAGCTTTTCGACGGACGCCCCTTCGTCATCGAAGACTTTGAAATCCGCAAACCGCTGATCCTTCCAGATCCAGCGTCCGGCGTCCACATGGAGCTGTCCTACGATCCGGCGGAGCGCACCTTCAACATCCAGAGCCGCTTCGACCAAGGGTCGTCGTGGTCCGTGCATGTCGTGGGCACCATTCGCGGCGAGCGCACCGAGTCGCCGTTCGACAGCACGCCGATGAGCAGCATCACGGCCGGCGGTCTTGAGCCCGTCGAGGTTGGCGGCTTTTACCAATACATGAGCGATCTCGGGCTGCGCTATGGCGACGAGTTCCGCCCGATCCGCGAGCTGGCCGCAGGCGGGGGAAAATCGGCGGGCGTCGTCTCGCTCTCCGACGCCATCTCCGCGCGGGCTTCCGAGTTTCCGATGCATCCCGTGCTGTTTGACGGAGCGCTGCAAATCTTCTCGTCTGGCGCGGCTACCATTGAGGATCGTCGCTCGCGGATGAAGCTGCCCGTCCGCTTCTCACGCATTCTTTATCTGCGCTCACCGGGTGCCTCGAGCCAAGTGCGTGCTTCCGTCACGGAGTGCAACGATGAGTTTGTTGAAGGACGCATCGCGCTTTACGACGAAGCCGGAAAGCCGTGCGTCCTCGTGGATGGATTCCGCGCCATCAGCGTCACCGGCTCCCGCCGCGGCGCTGCGACGGGCAGCATGAAGGATCTGGTTTATCACGTGGACTGGGAGCGCGTCGGATCGTCTTCCGTTACGGACGCCATCGAGCCTGTTCCGTTGAGGACACTCCAGAATGTGGCGCAGAACGCCTGGGACAGCGTCGTCGCCGCTCGTGGGCGCAGCTCGCTCGAGCAGAACATGGCTGCCGGGAATGACCTCACAGCCGTGCTCCTCGCGCGCGGTTTTCGTGAGATGACCGGTGGATCGCAAGAGCAGTTCACCGCAGATTCGCTGCACATCGCCCCGCCGATGCGCCCGGCTTTCCGTCGGCTCACGGCGAACCTCGCCCAACGCGGGCTTCTCGAAGTCGCGGGTGAATGTTTCAAGCCAACCGCAGCCTTCGACAAAGCAGCGGACTCGGCGTCCGGGGAGATGCGTGCGTTCGTCGCGAAGTATCCGGGCCATCTGAGCGAGGCGCTGCTCTGCTCCGCAAACTGTGCCGAGCTCGGACAGATTCTACGCGGGGAGAAGGATGCCGTGCAGGTCCTCTTCTCCGGCATCGGCGCCGAATTGTTGGATCAGTTTTATGGCGACGGCCTTTACACCAGCCAGTGGCACGCGGCGATCGCGGCGGCGGTGCAGGAGGCGGCGGCGGCGCTGCCCGAGGGTCGCGGCCTGCGCATCCTCGAGATCGGCGGCGGCACCGGCGGCCTGAGTTCGCACGTGCTGCCGATGCTCCAGCGCGGTCTGCATTCCTATTTGTTCACCGACGTGTCAGCCGTGTTCTTCCCCGGCGCGCATCAGAAGCTGGCCGCGTTTCCCGAGGTGGAGTGCAAGGTGTTTGACCTCGAACGTCCAGGCACGGAGCAGGACCTGGAGGCTGGCTCGTTCGACATGATCATCGGGACCAATGTGGTCCACGCCGTGACCGACGTGCGTGTCGCGTTGACGCATCTCAAGGAGCTGCTCGCGCCGGGCGGCAGCCTCGTATTCATGGACACCGCATCGCCTCAGATCTGGACGGACGCGGTGTTCGGCCTCACCAGCGGGTGGTGGAAGCTCAAGGACCGCGACCTGCGCCCCGAGCACCCTTTGATGGAGCGCTCCACCTGGGAAACCGTGCTGCGCGAATGCGGGTTCGATGAAACAACGTCGCTGCCTGGCCTGATCGGTCCCGACGGCGGCGAAGGGCAAATGTGCCTGATGGCGCGGAAGGATGCGGCAAAGGCTGCTCCGTCTCCCGCGCAGCCTTCGGACTCACCGAGGGAAAAATCGTGGCTCCTTCTGGCAGACGAAAAAGGTGTGGCGGACGATCTCGCAGCGCGGCTTGTCAGCGCCGGAGTCCGATGCCGCATCGCAAGGCGCGGCGCGGAGTTTGCCCAAGCGACGAAGGATGAGTTCATCCTCCGCGCCGAGGCACCGGAAGATTGGGACCGCATGATCGCGGAATGCGCCGACGACGCGCCGGAGCACATTGTGTATTGCTGGACGCTGGACGCTCCAACGGCTTTGACGGCTGCGGATTCCATCATGGGAACCGACGCGCTGCTGCATCTGACCAACGCGCTCGAAACAGCGCGGCCGGCGGCGAAGACACGCATCGATCTCATCACGCAGAACGTGAATCGCACGTCGCCGTTCGCCACTGGCAAGACCGCAGCCTCCGAATCCACCGTGGCCCAGGCCGCGGCGATCGGTTTGATCCGCGTGATCTCGAACGAGCACACCAATCTCGCCTGCCGTGTGATCGATCTGCCTTCGGGCACTTCGGCCTCGGTGCAGGATCGCCTTTGGAACGAACTGCTTGGCGAGGGCATTGAACGCGAGACCGCCCTGCGCGGTGAGGCACGCTATGTCCAGCGCCTCGCGCGAGGTCGCTCCACAGCCGAGACCCTTCTCGACGAGAGTGTTCCTCTGCGTCTGGAGTCACGCGAGCGCGGACAGCTCGACACGCTTCGCTTCGCGCCGTTTACCATGCCACCGTGCGCACCCGGTGAGGTGCTCATCGATGTGAAGGCCGCAGGCATGAACTTCCGCGACGTCTTGAAAGCTCTCGCGCTCTATCCAGGCGAAGCGCCGGACGCGCGCATCTTCGGCGACGAGGTCGGCGGCATCATCTCAGCCGTCGGCGAAGGCGTGACGCATGTGAAGCCGGGTGACCGCGTGTTCGGCCTGGCTGGTTTTGGCCTGGCGACACAGACGCTGGCGCGCGGCGGCGATGTGCTGCCAATCCCCGGCAACCTGTCGTTTGAAGAAGCGGCGACGCTGCCCGTCGTGTTCATGACCTCATGGCACGCGCTCGTGAGCGTGGCGCGGCTTAAGAAGGGCGAGTGCATCCTCGTGCATGCAGGCGCTGGCGGCGTGGGCATGGCGGCGATCCAGATCGCGCATCATCTCGGCGCGGACGTGATCGCCTCGGCAGGCAGCAGCGCGAAGCGCGCACTGCTCGAGACGATGGGCGTGAAGCACGTCATCGATTCACGGCGCGGCGATTTTGCCGACGCCGTCATGGAGCTGACGAACCGTCGTGGTGTGGATGTGGTGCTGAACGCGCTCGCCGCAGAGGCGATACCGATGGGCATGTCATGCCTCGCGGAATTCGGCCGGTTCATCGAGATCGGCAAACGCGACATTTACCAAAACTCCCGCATCCCGCTGTGGCCGCTGCGTCGCAATGCATCCTTCCACGTCGTGGCGATGGACGCGGTCTTCCGCGGAGACGAGGCGCTGACGCGCGATCTGCTAGGCGGCCTGGCGAAACTGGTGGATCAAGGCGAGCTGCGCCCCCTGCCCTTCCGTTCCTTCGCGGCGTGCCGCGTGGACGCGGCGTTCCGTCTGATGGCGAGCGGAAAGCACATTGGCAAAGTTGTCGTCTCATTCCCGTCATCCTTTGTCCCGCGTCGCGCGGAGCCTCTGCCCGCGCCGTTCGCGGTGCGCGCCGATGGTTCTTATCTGATCACCGGAGCGTTCGGTGGATTTGGCCAGGTGCTGGCAAAGTGGCTGGTTGATCGTGGGGCGCGACATCTTGTCCTGAGCAGCCGCAGCGGAGCGTCAACTCCCGAGCTGAAGTCATTCGTGAAGGAGCTTCAGTCCCGCGATGTGGATGTGAAGGTCGTGCGCGCTGATGCGGGCTCGCCGGAGGATATCACACGCCTTCTCGGAGAAGTCCGAGCATCCGGCCAGCCTCTGCGAGGCCTTTTCCATCTCGCGATGGTCATCGATGACGCGCCGCTGTCTGTCCTCACCCGCGAGCGCATGCAGAGCGTGCTGGGGCCGAAGGCCTACGGCGCGTGGCTGCTGCATGAAGGCACGCGCGACCTCGCGCTGGATTGCTTCGTGATGTTCTCGTCGGTCTCCAGCATCTTTGGGAATCCGGCGCAGGGTAACTACAGCGCCGCGAATTCCTTCCTCGACGCGCTGGCACATCATCGCCGGTCGATCGGCCTGCCGGCGCTCACCATGAACTGGGGCGTGCTCGGCGGCGAAGGCTACGTCGCACGCAATGAGCGCGTGGCGGAGTTCCTCGCGCGGCAGGGCACGACGGAAATCTCACCGGGCGAGGTGGTGAACATTCTTGAGTCCTCCCTCATCGCCGGGTCTGCGCAGGTGATGGCGATCCGGGTCGATTGGGCAAAATGGGGGCAGTTCTTCCGCGGCATGGCGGAGAACCCGCTCCTCGAACGCATCTTCGCCTCCGTCGAAGGACAGGACGCCGGCAGCGGCAACAGCGACTGGCGCTTGAAGATCGAGTCGGCACCTGCCGGGGAGCGTGATGCTGTGATCAGCCTGGCCGTGCGCGATGTCGTGGGCTCCGTGCTGCGCGTGAAACCCGACAGCCTGCGTGATGACCAGCCGCTCACCGACCTTGGTCTGGACTCGCTCATGGGCGTGGAGATTGAGAATTCACTGGAGTCGGCCATCGGCGTGGCGCTGCCGCCCACGAGCCTCATGCGGGCGCGGACGATCGGGCAGATCGTGACATTGATCTCCAGCCATCTCGGCGGGGGTGAGAACGGTGCGGGAAAAAATGTCGATTCCTCGACGCCGAAGCTGGCGGAAGCCGCACCGGTCGCCAGCCACGAGGTGGATCTCGATGCACTGAGCGATGATGACATTGAAAGCCTTCTCGGGGACGAGCCGGCGGAACTGGAAAAGGATTTCGTGAAGGCGTGAGGCGCTTCTTCAAACATGTCAGACGACAAGCGCTCACGACTTAAACAGTGGCTTGCGAGCGGGGAGGCCCGCCTCGAGCCGCTGACCTTTCCCCAGCGGGAGCTGTGGGAGGCGTCGCCCGTGCC
>JANOBO010000019.1:0-16515 GCA_031411695.1 Verrucomicrobiaceae bacterium | reverse complement strand
ACTTCGAGGAGATGGACGGTGACGTGGTGGGACAGGCCTACGGATTGGGCGACTGAAGACTCCCGACACAAAAATCCCGACCAGCCACTTGGACCAGTCGGGACCTTTCGGAGCGCTTGGGTTACTCAGTCCATTGCTGGTCGAGTTGCTGTCACGCAGCCAAAATGTTTGGCGAAGGCGGCAGGGTCACAGGCACGGCTTGCGTCCATAACCGGAACCGCCGGGACCTGAAGTGATGCTCAACCTTGCCAAGGGCCGGATGGCGCGCCGGATCGAAGCAGGAAAACGTCCGCGAGCGGGTGCTCGGTGGCGACAGCATGGGCGAGCTTCTCGTCGTGCATGACGAAGGCTCTCTCCAGTCTGCCGAACGATGGGAGGCGCTCCCCGTCCAGCGGGAGATACCTCACGCCGTATTCATCGTCCTCCCAGTCCTTCTGGTCGCTGCGGGCGAAATACACATAGGCCTGATCGGCCAGTGAACGGGCCATCTCGATCAACCGTGGAAGAGCTGGGCTGTCTTCCTGCATCCGATCTGGATCGGGAACGAGGAAGAGAATGTTTTGATGCTCGCGGGGTGCTGCGACCGTGGACGTGAGGGCTGCTGCTATTGCTGGGGAGGGAGGCATAAGAGAGGAGGAGGAGGCTTGGTTTACTATTGCAGAACGGGCTTGCTCCCAAGGGGGCGGCCAACGAGCCGCACTCTCCTTGGGATGAAACTGCTCACGCGCTCTGAAGCGTGTGGATGGAATTCTGAGTGCGGAGCGCGGTGCGTAGCTTTGCCAGGCCGAGTTCGATGCGCGTCTTCACGGTGCCGAGGGGCGTGTTGGTGGCCCGGGCCACCTCGCGCTGGCTCATGCCGTTCAGGAACGCCAGACGGATGACCTCCTGCTGCGGGGTGGGCAGCTTCTCGATATGCTCCTGCAGCACGCGGCTCATGTCGGCATCCTCGCAGTCGGAGTCCTGAATGTAGGAGCGGTGGCGCGTGGCGTTTTCGAGGCGATCCTTCGCGCCGCAGTAGGCGACCTGACGACGCAGGCAATCGATGGCGCGGCGCTTCGCCAGCGTGACGATCCATCCTAGCGGCTTGCCTTTTGCGGCGGAGTAATGTCCGGCATGGTTCCAGATCTCGATCATGCAGTCCTGCAAAACATCATCCGCAGTAGCGTGGTCATGCACCACGCGGAGGATGACGCTCTTGAGAAGGCTGCGGTAGCGGTTGACGAGCTTTTCCAAGGCTGCGGTGTCCCCCCCTTGGATGGCGCTCATAAGTTCTTCGTCGTCCCGGCTCGAGGTGTCGATGTCGGGTGTTTCAGTGGCAAATGACGGCTCGATTGTTGTGAGGAGGTTCATGCGGCGAATCGTATGACCGGCCAGAACTTGAACAACCTGACCCGCCCCTCTTCATCGCCTCAGGGGTACCCTGAGCGCCTCGAGTTTCGCATCAGGTAGTCCCCTTTGCTGGTGTTCCCACAGACGCGAGGGATTCGAAGTACTCGTCGTGTGAGAAAGCAGTTTTTTACGCGCGTGAATGGCGCGCGTGCTTCGCTGGCTCTTTTGCGCCCCGGGAGTGGCAGGGGATTCAGATTATTTCTCGCGCGACTCATTGCGCTGACCGGGCCGCATCGCTAGCGTGCATGCTTTCGTTTTCCCATTCCGCAGATGCCCGAAGCCGCCAACATCATCGACATCAAGGACGCCCCGGCACCACTGGCTGCGGCCGCCCCAGAGCTACAGCGCCAGCCTTTCAAAAAGAAGGGTGATGAGCCGGCCACCGAAGACTTGCTGGCGAACATCAACCGCCAGCTCCCTTTCAGCGATGAGGCGGAGAAGGGAGTGCTGAGCTGCCTGCTACAGGACCCGGCGGAGCGGCTGGCGGAGTGTCGCGTCACCCTCCCCGCCGCGGCATTTTATCATGGGCCGAGCCGCACCATCTACGAGACGCTCTTGATGTGTTACGACAAGAACATTCCCATCGATGTCGTCACACTCTCGAGCATCATGCGGGACCAGGGCCTGCTGGATCGCGTGGGCGGCTCGTCGGCGCTGTCGGAGCTCTACACATTCGTGCCCATCGCGGCGCACTTCACTTATTATAAAAAGGCGGTGCTCAGCAAATACATGCTGCGGCTGCTCATCCACGCATCCTCGCTGAACATCCATCAGGCGTACGAGCACGGGAAGGAATCGCCAGACGAGGACGTGACGACGCTGGTGGACCACGCCGAGCAGCGCGTGCTGGCCGTGCGCGAGTCCGCCGGTGCGGAGGACGGAATCCGCTCGCTGAGCCAGCATGTGATGGAAGCCATCGACTCTATCGAATACATGCTGGCTCATCCCGGCCAGCTTCGCGGCCTGCCCAGTGGCTATGCGAAGCTGGACACGATGACCTCCGGCCTGCAAGGCGGTGAGATGTTTGTCATCGCCGCCCGACCGTCGATGGGGAAGACCTCCCTCGCCATGAACATCGTGGAGCACATCGCCGTGGATTCCGGATCGCCCTGCGCGGTGTTCAGCCTGGAAATGAGCGCCACCATGCTGGTGCGGCGCCTGCTCGTCTCACGCGCCCGTTTGAGCATGCAGGATCTCACGCGCGGCCTGCTCAATCGCGCGCAGCAGGACGCCCTGGCCCGCGCCACGCGCGACCTGCAAAAATCTCAGATCTTCATCGACGACACCCCGGGCCTCGATGTCATGGAACTGCGCGCGAAGGCCCGCCGCCTGAAGAAGCAGTTCGGCATCAAAATGATCGCCATCGATTATCTCCAGCTCCTCACGTCTGGATCGCGGCGCGCGAAAGACAACCGCCAGATCGAGATCGCGGAGATCTCGGCCGGCATCAAGGGTCTCGCCAAGGAACTGGATGTGCCCATCATCGTGCTGGCCCAGTTGAATCGCGCGGTCGAGTCCCGCAAAGGCCAGCGCCCTGTGCTCAGTGACCTGCGTGAGTCCGGCTCCATCGAACAGGATGCCGACATGGTCGGCCTGCTTACCCGCACTGACTACGCCGGAGGCAAGATGGAGGCTGACGAGGAAAAGGACCAGGACGCCGAGAAGAAAGGCGATGCCCTGCTCATCATCGCCAAGAACCGCAATGGCCCCACCGACGATGTGCCCCTGAAGTTCATCGATCACTCCATGCGGTTCGTCGAGCGGAACGAGGACGCTGACGCCGCCTAGGCAAAGCGATCCGAGGCTCGCGGTGCCGTCATTTAGGTATCGTCGCAGGTGGTGCGCGCCGTGCCCTTGTCCCATATGGGATGCACGCCGCAGGCCGGATTCTATCGCCGCTTGTTCACACGTTGTTGACACCCAGTTCATCGCCTGTTCTCACAACTTGTTGACAGAGTGGTGACGAACTCGCCCCCCAAACACGAACACCCTTTTCAGCGTCTCTGAGCCGTGGAATGATCCGTGGGAGACGAACCGGATTTTCTTTGCGGACATCGCGAGCCAACGTGGAACTCTGAGAAATGCACAGTGGAACACTGGCAGCCTGCCTGACTCAATGCAACAATGCCGTCACAGAGCATGAGCGCAGGTTGACATGGGCAGTCACGCGGACCGGATAGGCATGATTTTTCTCTAACTCGTTCATAGCCAAGGATCAATCTACCTGATTTGTACCCATGGTGCGGGGCTCCGCTTCGGCCCCTGCCTTTCAAGCCCCGCCCCCACCGCGAAGACTGACTCGGAGTGCGGTTGTGAAAAAGTCCGTGCCGAATTCCAGAGCCCTCTTCGAAAAGATCGAACGGATAGGCCCCCAGCGCGGGAATGTCGAAGCACCGGCCCCTTTGCATCCCGGAACGTATTGCCACTCCAAGCTGGGAGCGAGATGCCTAACTTTAACTCCCGTGGCCCCGTCTCGCTCAAGCTCCAAGAGGTCTTCACTTATTCACACGCCATACGCACCCGCTAAGCACGCGGCGAGCCTGTCGTTGCATTTGCTGGCCCGACCGTTTGCCGACTGGTTCACCACCAGACGCTCAATCCATCCAATCGAATGGCTTTCACGGGAACAGTCAGGTTGTCCATCTCAACCGCGCCCACGAGCCACGTGACAACGAGTGGTTCTGTCCGGTCGCCCTCACGCTCATTGGCCGACGTTCTCGGGACTCAGCACAGAATCCTCGTTCAGCCTCACGGGCGGATCACAGAACTAGTTTTGGATTGGTCATAAAACATGTGGCCCCACACCCAGCGCTGTGGATGATCCGCCGATTCCTAACCTCATGAAAGCCTACCAAATCACGGGAACAAACGGCCTCTCCAGCCTGACTGCCGTCTCGCTGCCCACACCCACCCCCGCCACCAGCGAGGTGCTCGTCCGGATCAAGGCCGTGTCGCTCAATTATCGCGACCACATGAATGTGCTGGGCCTTCACGGTGTCAGCGGGCCCATCCCACGCATTCCGTGCTCGGACGGCGCGGGTGAGGTCGTGTCAGTCGGAGAAGGCGTCATCGGTTGGAAGCCAGGGGATCGGGTCGTGGTGCCCTTCATGCCCTCCTGGATCGATGGCGGCTTCTCACAGGCGCACGCCGCAAAAGCGCTCGGCGGTGCCGTCGATGGCCTGTTGCGGGAGTTCGCCGTGCTGCCGGCTGCGGCACTGCTCGACATCCCCGCGCACCTCAGCTTTGAGGAGGCCGCCACCCTGCCCTGCGCGGCAGTGACGGCTTGGCAAGCACTCTGCGTACGCGGGCAGGTGGCGGCTGGCGAGACCGTCCTGATCCTCGGAAGCGGCGGCGTTTCCGTCTTCGCCCTCCAGATCGCCAAGCTCAAAGGCGCGCGCGTGCTCGCCATCACCAGCAGCGCCGACAAAGCGCGCCGTCTGCGGGATCTCGGCGCTGACGCCGTGCATGACTATAAAGCCGACCCCGCGTGGGATGACTGGGCGCTCGCGCAAACCGGCGGGCTTGGTGTGGATCATGTCATCGAGATTGGCGGCCCCGATACCTTGAACCGCTCCCTGAAAGCCACGCGATTCGGAGGCCACATCGCCCTCATCGGCGTCCTCACCGGCACCAGCGGCGAGGTGCAGACCGTGCAAATCCTGCGCAAAGGCATCCGCCTAGATGGCATCTACGTCGGCAGCCGTGCCATGTTCGCCGACGTGCTCGATGCCTTCACCGAATCAAAAGTGAAGCCCGTGATCGACTCCGTCTTCGCCTTCGATCAGGCAGCGGATGCCTTTCGTCGCATCGGAAGCGGGCAGCATTTTTCGAAGATCCTCATCACGATCTGAAACTGCCCATTCTCTCCGCGATTGCAGGCAAAACGGCGACAACCTAAACCCAAGTGTGGGCCGTGGCCTGCCGCAAACAGCCTCGTCTGAGCGAACCTCAAGGCACACTGAATGAAGCTCGTTGGTGGAAGAGGGGACGTCGTGGTGCCACGAAGGCAGTTCAGCGTTGGTTGGAGGCGCTTCGTGGGTCTTCTGCGGGAGGATCGTCGTTCGCTGATAGAGCTTCAGACGACAACGAGGAAAGCTCGTTGCTGAATGTGCGAAGCGCGTCGTTTGACGGACGAACGGCAGGAGACAACGAAGGAGCTTCGTTGTGTGACGAAGGAAGCACAGAAGAGGATTTTCAGAGCACCACAGCTTTTTTAATATCTGATGGTGAACGAGTTCCAAGTTCCTCGCCGTCCAGCCCAGTGGCTGAGCTTTTCCAACCGCCGTGCGTCTGAAGGGCCTTTCCAGCCCCGCCGAACTCTCAGAGAGGCGGCTGAAAGCAGCCCAAACGGACTGCGGCAGAATGCCGCAGCCACCCGCCGCCCTCGCCTGTAGCTGCGCCCTCAATGGCGTGGCTCCTCATGCATCGCGCAAAGTCCACCGCCTGGGCCGCACGTTTGATCTCGGGCGGCAAAATGATGCGGCCTTGGGGATCGAGGCTCGCGGTGATGGTTGGAAACTAATGTCAGGAGGCGGAAAGGCCATGCCGGGGATTATCAGTTGAGGTAGCCCGTCAGTCCTCGGCACAAATGCGCTCCAACTTCAGCAGCGGGGCGGCGGGGGATGCGAACTGGGCGATGTAGAGATTCCCTGCGGCATCGACGGCGACGGCGTGCGGATGAATGAACGGCGCGCCGGTGGAGCGCATGGGCAACAGCGCGCCGACGGAATCGTGAACGGGCGCGGTGCCGCCGATGTTTGAGATGACGCGGTATTGTTTGTCGAGCACGGACACAAAGCCGGGGGCGTTTTTGTCCTTCGGCCATTGGTCGCCGAGATGCGGGATGAAAAGGAAATCGCCAAAGGGGATGGCGTCGCGGGGATTGCCGCCGGGCATCGGGAACTTGTCGATGAACTTGCCGTCGAGCGTGAAGCGCTTCACCTCCTGACGGTCGCTCATGCAGATGAGGATGACGGGGCGGGCTGGCTCACGCGTGTCCACGATGCCACCGTGCGGGCCGAAGTGGGCGAGCTGGTTTTCGCCCTCACCGAGCGTGCCACCCCAAGAGCGGATGAGCGCGCCATCGGCAGCGTGATGGTGGACGAAGTCTTTCCCATATCCATCGAGCACATAGAACTCACCGCTCTTCGGTGAGAGCAGAACCTTGGATGGGCGATACTCAGCCGCAGTGGTGTAAAGGCCGGTCTTTTCCGGCCACGGAAGATGCAGGAGCTCCTGGCCGGTGAGGGCGAGCTTGCGGACTTCGTGCAACGCGGTGTCGGTGATGAAGAGAACTTCCCGCCGGTCTTCGATCGCGAGTGTGAGCCCATGCGCGCCGGGCATGCGCGCGGTCCAGGTGCCGAGCAACTCACCTGCGGGGCTGAGGATGATGAGGTTGTTTTGCGCGTCATCGGTGAGGAAGAGAATGCGGCCCTGCGCATCGATGGCGAGGCCGTGGCCGTTCTTGACCTTCACCTTTGCCAATGCATCCCGCGCCCAGCCATCCACCGCGCGGTAGCGAAAACTACCCTGGCCGAGAATGCCGATGGCGGGTGGTTCGGCGGCGAAGGCGCTTTCGAATAGCGCGAGGGAAAAGAGGAGGGTGAGAGCGAGCGCCTGCATGTGTGGCGCATCGTGGCAGATGTGGCGTGCCATGCCAAGCGCAACGGCGCGGTGGCGTGACTGCGGGAAGGTGTTAGCGTGCGCGCACGCCATTTTATGAATCCGCCCCGCACACGCCGCATGGCACTCGCCCTGATGATCCCAATGTGCGGCGCGTTGCTGCGGGGGGAGGGGCCGAAGGTGACGGAACCAGACTACGTGCGGTTCACCGAAAATGAAAAAGGCGCGCAACTGCAGACTGCGGTGGGTCGCCTGCAAAACGCAAAGGGCGTGACGGTGGACCTCATCGGCGCGGTACACATCGCGGACAAGGCGTACTACGATTTGCTGAACACGCGCTTCAAGACCTATGACGTGGTGCTCTACGAGCTGGTGGGCGGTGATTTCAAGGACCGGCCGAAGACGAAGCAGTCTGACGCGGGCGGACGCCTGCACTGGATCGGCTGGCTACAGGAGACGATGCGGTCCACGCTGGCGCTGACGGGACAGCTTGAAGGCATCGACTACACGGCAGGAAACTTTGTGCATGCGGACATGGGCGCGGGCGAGTTTTTCAGCACACAGGAAACCAAGGGCGAATCGTTCCTGGGCCTCTTCCTCAAGACGTGGAAGGCGCAGATGGCCGTGGCTGCGGATGGCGGCGCGCCGGATCAGCCGGGACTGGCGAAGGTGCTGGAGATCCTGTGCCGCAAGGACAGCCCGACGGAACTGAAGCGTCTGGTGGGGCGTGAGTTCGATCAGGTGGATGAGTTGATGGCCGGCGTTGAGGCCAACGGCGGGACGGTTATCGTGGGCGAGCGGAACCGCGTGGCCCTCGAAGTACTGGACCGCATCCTCGCGAAGGGCCGGAAGAAGATCGGCATCTTTTACGGAGCGGCGCATCTCGCGGACATGGAGAAGCGGCTCGCAACGAAGGGCTTCACGAGAAATTCGACCGAATGGCTCACCGCGTGGGACCTGCCGCCAGAGCCGAAGCCCGTGCCGCCAGCGGCCGCTGTGCCGTCTTCAGAGCCGCCGCAGCTGGAGATCCGGAAGCCAAAAGCAAACACGCCGCCGGATAAGTGATCGCCGCGGATGACGCAGGCGGCTGCGTGAAGCTTGAGCGCGCTCCCCTCGCCTGCTACGGGTGACGGATGCTCATCGATACCCATTGCCACATGGCCAGCGCGCAGTTTGACCAGGACCGCGACGCCGTGCTCGGGCGCGCGCGTGCCGCTGGCGTCGGTTGCATCATCGCGCCTGCGACGGATCTCGATGACTGTGCAAAGCTCACGCGCATCTGTGACGAGCACTCGGAGGTGTTCATGGCCGCCGGCATCCATCCCTGTGACGCGCACACGGTGGATGGAGACGACTGGATCACGCGCCTCCGCGCGTGTGCAGCGCATCCGAAGGTGGCCGCCATCGGCGAGATCGGGCTCGATTATTTTCATGCGCCGCCACAGGGATTCGATGTCGGCACTTGGAGAACGCATCAGGCGCGCGTGCTGCGCGCGCAGCTCGAGCTGGCCGTCGAGCTGCGGCTGAATGTGATCCTGCACAATCGCGAGAGCTGGGAGGATCTCGTCGCGCAGGTCACGCCATTCAATGGACGGTTGCGCGCGGTGTTTCACTGTCACACCGGCACACTCGAGCAGGCGCGGCCGCTTATCGACGCGGGGCATCTGGTTTCCTTCACCGGCATCGTCACCTTCAAGAATGCCACCATCGTCCAGCAAACCGTGCGCGAAGTGCCGGACTGCACATTCATGCTGGAAACGGACGCGCCCTACCTCGCACCCGTCCCGCATCGTGGCAGACGCTGCGAGCCCGCGCACGTGGCTGACACCGCGCGAGCCGTCGCCGCGCTGCGCGGCGTGAGCGAAGCCGAGATCGCAGAGACCACGGACCGCACGGCGCGCGAGTTTTTCAGATTGACCGCCGACGCTTGAAGCAAAGGCGCGTGCGAGAATTTCGGGCAGCGTTTGCTTTGTCCACTACGCGGAAACCGGAGAGTGGTGAGCTGCTGCGTGCAATCGAGCCGATTGCACCACTTCACAGACGCAGGAGATCGGGCGCGGGCTTGTCGATTTGAAGCTTGAGCTCGTCGGTGAGCGTCCCGCTACGCCTTACAGCCGCCGCAGGCCGTCTTCGGTCATCGGGCACGGGATGGCTTCGTCCAGTTCGTTGATGCGGCGGAGAGTTTCCGCATCGAGCACGACATCGTCAGCCTTCAGGCTTTCCTCGAGCTGTGCGACCGTGGTGGCGCCGATGATGGTGGAGGCCACGAAGTCGTGCTGCTTGCTCCACGCGACCGCGAGGGCGGTGACACTCATGCCGATGTCGGCGGCGATTGTTTGCAACCGCGCCGTTGTCTCCAGCGTGCGGTCGTTGAGGAAGCGCGCGGCCATGCGCTTCTGGCGCGGCTCGCCGTGCTTCACATAGTGGCTGAAGCGCGCGCCTTCCGGCAGCGCGCCGCCGTTGTACTTCCCGGTGAGGACGCCGCCGCCGAGCGGCGAATAGGGGAGCAGGCTCACGCCTTCCTGACGGCACACCTGCGCCAGCTCGCTCTCACAGCGGCGGTTGATAAGCGAGAAATTGTTTTGCACGGTGTCCATGCGCACCAGCCCGCACCGCTCGGCTTCCCACAGGTTTTTCATCAGGCCCCAGCTCGTCTCGTTGCTGCATCCGACCGCGCGCACTTTGCCTTGATCCACCAGCTCGGTAAGCGCGCCGAGCGTCTCCTCCTGCCTCATGCCATGGTCAGGCCAGTGCGTCTGGTAGAGGTCGATGTAATCCGTGCGCAGTCGTTTCAAGCTGTCCTCACACGCCTGGAAGATCTGGCGCCGGTCCAGCATGGTGAAGCCGCCACGAATCGGCGGGCGAAACCACCCGTGGCCCGGTCCGGTGACCTTCGTGGCAAGGATGATCACGCCGCGCGTGCGGCCTTTGAGCCACTTGCCAACGACTTGCTCCGTGACGCCGAACAACTCCGCGCTCGGCGGCACGGGATACATCTCGGCGGTGTCGAAGAAGTCGATGCCGGCGTCCACGGCGCGGTCCATGATGGCAAAGGATGTTTTCTCATCGGCCTGCAGGCCGAAGGTCATGGTGCCCATGCAGATGTCCGTGACGACGATGCCGCTGCGTCCGAGCCGTTTTCTTTTCATGGCGCGGATCGTAGAAGCGGACGGCGGGAAGGCAAAAGGAGTTTTGCCAGGACGGCGCACGCTACTGCACGGGCTTCACCTTCGATGCGGCCGCGAGGCTGCCGGCGCGGTAGTGATAAACGGAGAGCGTGTTCTGCGGAAGCTGTGCCCAGAAGGTGCGCACCTTTTCAAACAGCGCCGGGTCTTCCATCACGGGCACCACGGCGGGAAACAAAAGCTGCGTGAGCGCGGGGTAGCCGCTGATGAGATAGAAGTCGAGGCCCGCCGCATCCGCCTCGCGCATGTAGCTGTGCAGTTGCTCGACGGACTCGCCCTTCGTGGTGCCGCGTGGATCATAGACGCGGGAGTGACGCCAGAGCCAGACGGTCTTCACCTTGCTGGATTCCAGATCCATCCACGGTCGATAGCCGGGGCCGCGCGCGATCTCAAGCGCGCCGCGCAGATCCTCCGTGGCGCGTGTGGTGTGCAGCCGGCACATTGGCCACGAGAGGATGACCACGCTGCCCAGCAACACCGCCGATGAGAAACCTCGCGCGATGCTGCCGCGAAACCACGCTGAAGCGCCGACCGATGCGAGCAGGGCGATGACGGGCGTGAGGAAGAACCAATACCACCGCAGCAGCTCGATGTTCAGGTGGCCCTTGAAATGCAGCGCGGCCATCACGCCGCCGATGGGGATCATGATCAGCAATCCCGCCAGCACGGGGACGCGGCGCGCGAGAAAAGCCAAGCCGGAGAGAACGCACACGCCCAGCACGACCAAGGATGCCGGCACGAGAAACGGATGAGCTGCGGCCCAGCGGTCGAGGCAGATCTCATCGGGATTCGAGACATCGAGCAGCCAGGCCTGACAACCCATGACGGTGTCGCTGAGCAAGTTCCTGATCCACGCCCAATCGGCTGGTAGATTGCCCATTTTCGAGATGCGCGGCAGCATCTGGAACATCTGGATCTGCGCCGCGGCCACGAGCGGAATGAAGGCGGCGGCGGCGGCGATGTTGCACGCGAGCCACCGTCCCAGCGCAGTTTGCCGGCTGCCCTCGCGTCGCGAAAAGGCAATCACGAGAGGAGCGAGCGCATTCACGGCGATGAGCGGATACATCACACCCTTCCAAGAATAGAGCGCGAAAAATTGCCAGGCGGCGACTGCGGCCCAGTCACGCCAGCGACCGCGCTCCAAGGCATTCACCCATGCCCACAGCGCCATGATGAAGAAAAAAAGCATCAGCGTGTAGCCGCGTGCCTCCGCGGAAAATCGCAGATGCCACGGATGCAGCGCCAGGAGTGTCGCGGCGAGAATCCCTGTCCACGCGAGCCCCAGCCGCCGCATCAGCCCGGCCAGCGCAGCGAGTGATGCGAGGCCGAACACGAGCGGCCATACGCGCAGCAGCGGCTCGGAGAAGGCGCCTTTCGGCTGGTTGGTTTGATCACGCCAGAACTCCAGCAGCGACCGCGAGAGGATGCTGTAAAGGAAGTGATTGTTCCCGCCGCCGTCGTCAGCGAAAACGGTGCTGGCCCACGGCGTCTTGATAAAGCGCACCGCGCCTTGGCGGTCGTCATTGGCCACGGGTTTGAGACGTCCCGCGACGTAGCCGTTGATGCAGAGTGACTCGTCACCCCAAAAGGAAAGCGTCATGCGCGGCGCGCGCTCGGCCAGCGCGGCGAGTAGCAGGATGGCGAGCGCGATCCACCAAAGCTTCCCCGCGCGCTCATGCGCATCTGGCAAGGAAAGGCGGAAGGTGACGGGCGCATCTCCGCGCAGCCACCAACGAGCGCTGGCCAGCAGCACCACGCCAAGAATCACATGTGCAAACGCGGCGAGCCCGAGCGCGGGATGGAGAAAGGTGTCAACGGGCGGCAGGTTCAGAAAGCCCACCTTCTCTCCCATCGAGTGGACCCACTCGTCCTTATACTTGAGAAACACCGCTGCCGCCGCGACCACCCAGACCACGATCCCGCTGAGGATCAGGCGGTTTCTTTGGAGTGGGATTTGTGGGCCGGGCATGTGATCTTTTTGCGCGCCCATTGAAGGGCGGGATCACACGCACGTCAACGCCGCCGTCCGCCTGCCGTACATGCCATGCCCGTTAAATGGTGCGCAGTGGTAAACGATACGCTCGCGCGCGATTGCGTGCGCGTATCAACCCGACCATGGACCATCGTGCGCATCTGGCCATCATCGGCAGCGGGCCGTCTTGCATCTATTTTCTCAAGCATCTGATCGATGAGGCGGACGCCCTCTCAGCGTGTCTCGGTGAGATCTCGATCTTCGAGAAAAGCCCGCTCATGGGCGTGGGCATGCCTTACAGCCCGGCGACGACGGATCGCTACAACAAGTCGAACATCTCCTCGCAGGAGCTGCCGGATCTTCCCGTCTCGTTTGCCGACTGGCTGCGCGGGCAGAAGCGGCCGCTGCTGGAAGCACTGGCCGTGGATGGTGGTGAGATCGAGGACGATGAAATCTACGGCCGGCTCGCTCTCGGTCGTTATTTGCGCGCGCAGTATGAGACGCTGGTGCTCCAGCTGAGCAAAAGTGGCATCACCGTCCATGAGCATCCTTCGTGTGACATCGTGGATGCGCGCGATGACGGGCCGGATGGCGGCGTGAGCGTCTTCACCGCCGAAGGCTCGCGGCATCCGTTTGACCGCGTGATCATCGCCACGGGCCATCGCTGGCCGAAGGAGGACAGGCCGGACGTCGGCTACTTCGCATCACCCTGGCCGATCTCGAAACTGCTGCCGGAGCAAGGTGAGACGTGGAACTTTCCCATCGGCACGCTCGGCGCGTCGTTGAGCGCGTTCGATGTCATCGCATCACTCGCGCATCGTCACGGGAGATTCGTCGAGGAAGGCGGCGTGACGACGTATGTGCCGCACACAGGAGCGGAGGACTTCAAGATCGTGATGCACGCCGGTCATGGACGGCTGCCCCACCTTCAGTTCAGCCTGGAAGACATGACGCGGCGGATCTATCGCCACGTGGATCGCGAGAGGCTGCTCGAACTGGTGGACAGCCATGGGTTTCTGCGGCTCGACACCTACTTCGACAAGGTGTGCAGGCCCGCCCTCAAGCAGGCGTTTCTCAAAGACGGCATGATGGAGATGGCCGCCCTGCTGGCGGACGGGGACTTTGGCCTGCGTGAGTTTGTGCAGCGGATGAGCGGAGCGCATGACTTCGCGGATGCCTTTGAAGGAATGCGCCATGAGATGAGCGCGGCCAAAGAATCCGTGGAGCACGCGAAGCCCATCCATTGGAAGGAAACCATCGACGACTTGGTCTACACGCTAAACTTCCACGCAGAGCGGCTGCCCGCGGAGGATCACATCCTCCTGCAGTCTCGCGTGATGCCATTTGTAATGAACGTGATCGCCGCGATGCCGCTGGACTCGGGGGTGAAGCTGCTCGCCATGCACGACGCTGGCCGGCTCGAGCTGATGTCTGGAAAAGTGACGATCACAGAAGGCAAGGCTGAAGAGGGCATGACCTCCATCGTGGTGGAAGATGGGAGCGGGAAGCAGTGCACCGTGCGTTACCGGATGTTTGTGGATTGCAGCGGGCAGAAGGCGCTCGAGCTTGATGAGTATCCCTTTCCAAGTCTTGTGAAGGATGGCACGGCGCGGAAGGCGCGCGCGCGGTTCAGAGAACCGACTCATGCGGTGAAAGTGGTGCCGGAAGAAAAGCGCGGCCGCCTTCTTCACGAGGATCGCGAGGTCTATTACCAGATCGGCGGCGTGGAGATCGACGGAGCGTATCGTCTCATCGGCAGCGACGGATTGCCGAACCCGCGCATCCATGACATCGCATTTCCGCACACTTCAGGCGTGAGGCCGTACTCGTATGGGCTGCAAAGCTGCAGTGACACGGGCGCGATCCTCGTGCGATCGTGGATCGAGGAACTGAAGCAAGGTGCGCCTGTCCAGAACCAGCCTGCGGAGATCACGCAGCTCTACGAGAAGGTGTAGCGCCGTGCGTGAGACGGGGACGATGCCGTTGCTTGATTCGCCCGGCGGCGCGGGTTAGATACGCCGCCCGCCAAAGCAAGCCTGTCGCGTCTGCTCGCCGCCTCTCTGTCTGATGCTCAATTCCCGCACCGAAAGCCGCAGTCGATTCGCTGCGAGTGTACTCGGAATGGCGACCCGCCGGATCTTCTGAATGGCGATATCGCAGAAGTTTTTTAAGGCAGCCATTTCTCGTCGATGCGTATGACAAGCCGTCCACTCGCACTTTTGTTTATTGGGTTGCTGACCCTGGCAGGCTCCGCCGTCTTCGGGGAACTTCCGTGGCCTGCATGGCGCGGGGATGGGTCGGGCATCTGGACTGAGGAGCCGGGCAAAACTCCGCCGATTGGAGGCACCACCATTGAATGGATGTCGGACATCCATGGACACGGGTATTCGTCTCCGATCGTGGCTGATGAGCGCGTGTTTCTCACTTCAGCTCACCGAATCGATCTCCAACAATTTTCAGCGATGAATTGGCTGATCCTCATCTTCGCTTGCTGCCCGGCTATCTTTTGGCTGCTCAAACGATTCTCCCGTCATCACGAGCGCGACCCCGAAACGCTCTTTCTCTTTCTAACGTTCGCGTTGGCGTTCTTGTTCTTCGAGGCAGTCCAGCGGGTGCCTGCCTTGTCAGCGCGATGGCTTGCGGGGAGCTACGGCATCAGGATCTGGCTCCTCTCGGCGTTCGTCGGCATGACAGGCCTTGTTACCGCCGCTTCTGCCCTGAGGCGATCTCGGCCGGCCTTCGGGTTTGCAGTCATGGTGGGTGTCTGCGCCCTGTTGTGGATCGCCCTCATGGTGCCGGATCGTGAAGATGCCTCGCGCCTTGGTCATCGTTGGATATTCTGGACTTTGACGATCTCCGGAGTGGCACTTGGGTTCTCACGGTTGAATTTTAAATTCCGCTGGCCCTTCCTTGCATCTGCCATCGGGGCCGCACTTTCGTCGTGGTGTGTGTACATCATGATCTTCGGGCATGGTCATCTCGCGCCGGGATTTTGGATTATCGCCGGAGTCATCTCATTCTGCACAGCTTCCTGGCTGACCTTTCTCGGAGTCCGGGCGGGGGCACATTGGGGTTCTCGGATTGATCGACGGCCATGCTGGAATGACATGCTCGCCGCACTCTGTCTGACAGGCTCATCCGGACTGATTTTTTGGAATGCGAACTACGGGCGCAAGGAGGATGGGATGCAGCTCGATGTGGTGTGCTACGAGCGGAGCAGCGGGGCCCTTCAATGGCAATCGGGATACTCGAGCACAAAACTGAAGGCTCCACATTATGCCAACAGCTTTGCGTCCCCAACGCCAGCGACTGATGGCAGGCGGGTGTATGCCTACTTCGGGGCCGCAGGTGCCGTCTGTCACGAAGTCACCGGGCGAAGAGTCTGGACCCAGAAAGATCTTCCCCTCGACAGTCCATACGGTGCCGGAAGCTCACCCGTGTTATACGACGGAAAGCTTATCATCGCCTGTGACAGCGACTCTGGATCGTATGTCGTGGCGCTTGAATGCACCACCGGTGAGATCGCATGGAAAACACGGCGCGAACGGTCGTCGAGAGGCTCCTTTGGCACGCCTTTGCTCGCATCGGTCCATGGCGAGATGCAGCTCATTGTTGCGGGCGGCGGTGTGCTCGCGGGCTATCATCCAAAAACGGGGATTCCTGCTTGGGAAATCGACATCCCGTTTACCGAGGTGGTCGCGAGCTGCGTGGCTGACGATGATCAAATCATTGTGGCAAGCGAGAAACGGCTCATCGCCTTCAAGGTTGGGCAGGGCACGGCGGAAGAAATGTGGGAGGCAGAAGACGACGGGCCCGCCGCCGCTTCGCCGCTGTTGACGGCTTCGCATGTGGTCATGCTGTCGGACAATGGGTTGGTCTCCTGTCTGGACAGGCATGACGGACGCTTGACACGCAGCTTCCAATTGGACAGAAGCTTGTACTTTTCATCTCCAGTTCGGTGTGGTGACCGGCTCTTGGTCTGTAGCCGGTCTGGAGTGTTGACGACGTTGCGGGTTCCTGAATTGACGCCGGTCTCAGAGGTTCGTCTCCGAGAAGACTGCTTCGCCTCACCGGCTGTCTGCGCCGATGGCGTGTTTATCCGCACCACGCAGAGCATCGTGAAAGTGGCTCCCCCTGCGCAGAAGCGCTGAGCAACGCATGGTCGGCCCCCTGGGTGTCACGATGCCTTTGCTTGATTCTCCCGGCTGCGCGGGCTAGATACGCCGCCCACCAAAACCTGCCTGTCGCGGCTGCTCGCCGCCTCTCTGCCTGATGCCCATTTCCCGCACCCGTAACTTTTCCATCATCGCCCACATCGACCACGGAAAGACCACGCTTTCAGACAGG
>JANOBO010000018.1:0-9280 GCA_031411695.1 Verrucomicrobiaceae bacterium | reverse complement strand
CATCGCGCTGATGGAAGGCCGCTTGGCCTCTGGATGATGAGTTTCACGCTCTCGAATCCCTTGAAGCAGTTGTGCGTGCAATCCCATGAGCTGCCGGCACTGGATGAAAAGGCGCGCAACGCGTTGCAGGATGCTGTGGGGAAGAATGAAATAGAAGTGCGTGAGCTGGAGGCACGTGGAATCAGCCTGCAATTGATGCAAAGCCTCTATCGCCCCAACCTGCCTCACTCACCGGTCGAGGAATCCGAGGCGTTTGGGAACCTTTCCAAAGTGAGGCGAATCATGGTCAACGAGGTGGTGGTGCGCTATGCGGATGAGTTCGATTACATTCAACTGGTGGTCGAAGGCGACCTCCCTGCCGCCAAGGTGGACCAGTTGGCCGAGGATTTCAGGGCCAAGCTGGAAGGCATTCAAGGCGTGCCGTGCCAGATCAGCGAAGCATCGTGAGAACGCCGCCTTTTCCTGACACAAGGAGGCGGCGGGGCGGTAAGCGTCCGGCCCTTACTTGCCCGCCGTGCCGGTGCCCGGGATTGTGCCGAGTTGTTTGCGGAAGAACTCGACGGCGCGCTTCAGGGTATCGTCAAACCATTCGCCGTTCCGCGTTCCGAAAGGCGTGGGGCGCGCCTTCGACTTTGATGAACTCGGCGGAGGCAGGAAGGTTCTAGGCAACGATTAGTGACAAAAGTATAGTATTTCAGACCGCTTCCAGCGGCCTCACAGGCATCGCATCATAAGTCCTGCCATTGATCTCACGGCCTGCGGCCTTCTTGTTTCGTCCGCCCCATTGTTTGAAGAAGAACGCGACATCAGCCTTTTTGCACTGGCGTTGAATTTGCCTGACCCACTCCGCCGCCATGGGACGTGAATGAACGCCACTCTCGCCGCCGACGATGGCCCAGTGGATGTCTTGGAGGTTCATGTTGAGCAGAGGCCCGATCAATGGCTCGCACGAAAGGAAGCGCACGGTGGCTGGAACTTTCCGCAGATGGTCGATGCGCCATTGCACGGCTTCGTTCTCGACGCTGACGCCCATCCAGATATTCGGGGTCCACTTTAGTTTCGGGGCCAGCTCCTCCAAGCGGGCAGCACGCTTCGTGAGTACCTGAAATACATGCTGTGGGCATCCATTCATGACCTTGAACACCTTCTTGATGAACGTCAGCGGCACCTCATCGTGGAAGAGGTCGCTCATCGAGTTCACAAACACCACGCTCGGTTTGCGCCATCCACGCGGGATGCTGAGCGCATCTTCGTGGCAGCGCACGGCAAACCCGTCTTCGTATTTCGCCACGCCCATTGCCTGCAAGCGCCAAGTCATCACCTCCGCGTAACAGTTCTTGCAGCCTGCGGAAATCTTGTCGCAACCTGTGGTCGGGTTCCAAGTGAGTTCAGTCCATTCGATTGAGCTAGCGGCCATGAGATTGTTTGTTGATGATGTGTTGAGCGATACGAACTGCGATAGGCGCACCTGTCGGATTCCCTGATGCGAAGCAAAGAAGAAAAATGGGTGCGCCTGATGAGTTGCGGAGGATGAGTGGTGTGTCATGCACGCCAGCAAATTCCGAACGGAGTCTGCCGGTCACGTATTCACTGAGTTTGTTGAATACCTTGGGCGTTTTGGTGACACTCGTTTCACCGAATAGATCTTCCTGTTCCTGGCGATAAAACACCTCTCGCCAGTCTTCACTGCCAAACGTCTCGTTGAGTCTTTTTGCCCAGGCATCGGGCACGATGCCTGACCTTGGAAGCATCCGATTGACCGCCATCGCAGGGAAAAGCAGCCACATGTCAATCGCCTGCGTTCGGGCTATCGCCTTTATTGTGTCCCAAGTCACATGAAGGGCGAATGGATCAAGAAACGCGACTGCTCGTTGGTTTCTCCAGCTTCCTGCTGCAATTCTTTGCAGGCTATCGTTTGCTTCCCCGCAAATGAAGGATGCTGGTCTGCCATTCAATTTTCCGGACGCATTAACCTGCTGCTCGAGCTCCCTCAACGACTCCTCATTGCTGTCAATGAATACGAACCTGTCGAACGGGGGCTCACATTCGAGGGCCAGCAGAGGCGAACCGTAACGATAATCGGCTTCTTCTTCCAGAAGCCGGGGATCTTCGAACAACCCATTGTCGTCTCCTCCTTCCTCGGCTTCGATCTCCGTCCTTCCAGACCCTGCAAAGGCGTCTATATAGACGAGGTCGAATCGGCTCTTTTTGAGAACTGTGCAGTAGCTCTGCATGTAGGCTGCAAGCGCGCTCAGTTTTTCGTCAGACCAATGTCCACCAAATGCTTTTCGAGTTCCGGTGTCCATGGATTTGCTCCGGATCGTAGCATTTCTCGATATGAACGCGAGGACCAAAAGGCGTGCGGCGCGCCTTCGACCTTGAAGAACTCGGCGGAGGCGCCGGCCTTTTGATATTTGGCCAGGAGCAGGTCCGATTGCGCGATGGGCACGGTGCGATCCTGCGTGCCGCAGGATGATTTCTCCGTCCCTTTATCCATTGCTTCGCCGTGGAGGTGGCTGTTGAGGATGAGGCGCGAGGGCTCTAGCGTGGCCGCACATGACGGAAGAACTGCAACTGCTGCGCGACGTCGTGACCCGGCTGGAAGCGGCGGGAATCGACTACATGCTGACGGGATCGGTGGCGCTGAACTGCTACGCGCAGCCGCGCATGACGCGCGACATTGATCTGGTGGTGGCTTTTTACCTGAGGGATGTGGCGCGAATCCAAGAGGTGCTGGGCGAGGACTACGATGTGTCGCCGGAGGCTGCGCGTGAGGCGGTGATGAATCAGGGCAGCTTCAACGCCATCCATCAGACGACCCTGATCAAGGTGGACTTCATGGTGCGGAAACGGGGCGACTACCGCCTGCATGAGTTCACGCGGCGCATGCGGCTGAAAGTGGCGGATTTCGAATTCTGGGTGGTGAGCAAGGAAGACCTGATCCTCTCCAAGCTGCACTGGGCGCGCGAGTCGCATTCCGAGCGACAGCTTGCCGATGTGGAGAACCTGATTGCGACCGGGTGTGACCAAGAGTATTTGAGGACATGGTCAGCCGCATTGAACCTGACAGATATGCTGACACGGGTTTTGCCGTGAAGGACACGCCGCCGGAGATCAACGCCATGATCTTCGCCGCGATGATGCGCAAGACGCCAGAGGAACGGCTGCTGATGGGCCTGGACATGATGGCGACGGCACGGGAGATGGTCTGGAGCGGTTTGGAGGATGGAGGAACGGAGGACGAGAGACGGAAGGCTTTTCTCCAGCGTTTCCACGGCGAGGGATTCACTGGCTGGCAAGCGCCGTGAGCGACGCCTAACTGCCTGTTGAAGGGCGAGCCTCAACCTGCGTATCGGCTCACTGAGCCAATCCACAGCGCAGGCGGCGCGATGGCTGTAACACCGGCCAGTGGCCGGTGGGCCGGGTTTTTCAAGAGGCTGCTAAGAGCGGAGGAACCGGTGCGCTCCGGTGCAGGTGATCACCCCGATGCATAAGGGATCACTGATAGGGAAGCGGGCGGTGAGCGGGCGGCCCTTACTTGGCCACTGTGCCGGCGACCGGTTGTGTGCTGAGTTGTTTGCGGAAGAACTCGATGGCGCGCTTCAGGGTAGCGTCAAACCATTCGCCGTTCCAAAAGGCGTGCGGAGCGCCTTCGACCTTGAAGAACTCGGCGGAGGCGCCGGCTTTTTGATATTTGGCCAGAAGGAGATCCGATTGCGCGATGGGCACGGTGCGATCCTGCGTGCCGTGCATGAGCAGGATGGGAGCCGAGTCCTTGCTCACATGCGTGACGGGCGAGATGAGCGCGGCCAGTGCTGCATCGATTTTGATGCGTTCGGCAAAGCTCGACATGTCGGCGGGTGTGGCCATGGCGACCACGGCCTGCACGCGGCTGGAGACGCCGGGATTGCCGCCATCGCCTTCGAGCTTCGGTTCCTTGTCGCTGGTGCCGAGCATGGCGACGAGATGCGCGCCGGCTGAGCCGCCGATGGCGGCGATGCGGTCGGGGTCGATCCCATGCTGCGCGGCGTTTGCGCGCACCCAGCGCACGGCAGCCTTGCAATCGACGATGGGCGCGGGGAACTCGACTTCGGGCAGCAGCCTGTATCCGATGCACGCCGCCGCGAAGCCTTGCTCGGCGAGTTTGCCCGCCAGAGCGGCGAAACGTGTCTTGTCGCCGCTGCGCCATCCGCCGCCGTGAATGACGACGATGCAGGGAATCTTCGGCGCGCCGGGTTGCTTCGGCAGGTAGAGATCGAGCATGACCTTTCGCTCGCCGTAGGTGGCATAGACGATGTCGCGCTCGACCCTCACGGACTCGGGCACCGGTTTCGTGATGGGGCGGCCTTCGGGATTGGCGCGTCGCTTTTGCGGGGCGGCCTGCGCGTTCGCGTCGGAGGCGAGGAGAAGTGACGTTGCCGCCAGCACGCTGAGCGTGGCGATGAAGAGAGTGCGGTGAGTCTTCATGATGGCAACGCGGCGGGAGGAAAAGCAGCCGGCGAAAAGATGGGTGGCAAAAGACAGGGGCTCAGATGCCCATCTTGGCGAGGGTATCGGCGACCTTGTTGATGGAGGCGGCGAGTTCGGGGTGGGAGGCCTCGAGTTCATCGACGGAGGACATGAGCTTCCCGATGCCACGCTGCTCTCCGGTTTCATCGGTGGCAGACGCGGGCACCTCGCTCTCATGGCCGGTGAGATCGGCGGCATCGTAGCGCACGGCGGCGACGAGCGCGAGAAGCTCGGCCTTGGTGCTCTCAGGAAGTCCGACCGCCTGCTCAAGACGGCTGCGGAGCTGCTCGATGTGTTCTTCAATCATGCGGCGAAGTAAACGCATGGCCTCCTCGCGCACAACCCGGAATGTGATTCTGCGGCATCAACACATCACAGCCGCGCGATGATGACGGTCACGTCGGCTGGCCGATGCCCGCCTTGCCGGAGAGCTTCGCGTAGAGCCGGGCCAGCTTTGCGTTGTCCCGGCACGCGAGGGCGGTGTCGGCGAGGATCCTGGCGATCTCGAGGCGCGAGACTTTGACGCCGGCGACGAGCGCTTCCCACTTCGCATCGCGCAGCAAAGCCAACGTGCGGGCACCGATCAACAGCGGCAATGCGGTGGCGTAGCGGAGCTTGAGGTCGGCGATGCTCTGGATGTAGAGCAGGCCATGGGCGAGATGCTCCTCACACACGCCGAGCCATTTGGCACGCAGCGGCTCGAGCACGCGCGGGGAGAGGCGCACCTCGACGAGATTGCGGCCGATGTTTTTCAGCTCCCCCTCGGGGAGGTAGCACCTGCCAGCGGCGATGTCCTCGGGCAGATCACGAAGGATGTTGATGAGTTGGAGCCCTTTGCCGTATCGAATGCCTGAAGCCACGAGCACGTCGGGCTGCGCGTCTTTTGAAAACGCGGACGGCAGCTCGGCGAGACAGAGCCGCGTCCAGAAATCCCCCACGCATCCGGCGACAAGCCAGGTGTAGTCATCGAGATCCGCGGAGGTCGGGACGGCGCGCAGGCGGCCGTCATCGGGGAAGCGCCTGATGTCCAGCACCTGGCCCCGGATGATGTGCTCGAGCACGCCGCGTATCGCCGAGAGCTGCGCGGGGCCGATGGTGTGGAGCCAGGTGATGGCGTCCCGCATGTGCCCCATCAGGCGTGCCTCCGCCTCATCCTGCTGATGCGGACAAAAGCGGCCTTGAAGGAAAATGCCGAGCGAGCGCTCCTCTTCCTCATTGCGCGGGCCGAGGATGAGGTCGCGGTAGCGCGTGAGGCATTGCAGGCGGATCTCGGCGGATACCTGCGTCGTGTCCGCGATGGTATCGGCGGCGCGGGCAAGCAAGTACGCGAGCGAGATGGGCTCCCGCACGACGCGCGGGAGCGCCTTCAGCGTGAGGTAGAACGAGCGCGAGACGGAGGCCAGAAGCTTTCCGCCGAGCGCTTTCTCGTGTGTGGATTCGTCACTCATCAGGAGGATGGGTGGCGTGGGAGCACACGGCTGCTCAGCCCGCCTTGGCGGCCTCGTGCTTCTTCAGGCTGGCGAGCACGTCGTCGATCTTCAGAGCCTTGCGTTTGCGCCACTCAAAATAGTTCACTTCCTTGTAGCCGACGGTCTTCAGGTTCTCCAGCGCGCGGATGAAATGCTCACCCACGCGCGGGGCGCGGTGTGCGTCCGAGCCGAGGACGATGGGAATTTTGCGGTCCGCCATCATGCCGAGCATCTCGTTGCCGGGATTCATCTCGGCGTAGCTTTTGTTCAGGCCGGAGGTGTTCAGCTCCATCGCGACGCCGGTGGCGGCGATGCGGTCCAGCACTTTCGCCACGTGGTCCTTGAGGATGGGAAAGCACCACGAGTCCGGGTGGTAATTCTTCACGAGATCAGGGTGCGCGAGGCAATCGTAAAGCCCGCTCTCGGCGGAGTCGGCGAGGTGGTTGAAGTAGGTGCGCCGGAAGCCTTCGATGGTGCCATTCTCGAACTTGGCGAGGTACTCCTTCGCCTGCCAATGCACCCCGCCGATGATGAAGTGATAATCCGCGCGCTGGTGAAGCTCCTCGATGTACTTCTCCTGGCCGGGATAGTACTCGCTCTCGAGCCCGAGCCACACGTCGAGCTTGCCTTTAAACTTGTCGGTGGTGCGCTTCACCATCGCCACATACGTGTCGAACTCAGATTCGTCCATGCGGACGGTGGGCCAGAAGCCGTTTGGCATCGGGCAATGGCAGGTGAAGATGATGCCCTTCAAGCCCGCACGCAGACCTTGCTCGGCGTACTCTTCGGGCTCGCCCCATGCGTGCTTGCACAGCGGCGTGTGCATGTGTGAGTCGTAAAAAATCGCGTTGCCCTTTTTCACCGTCGAGCCCGTGCCCTCAGGTGCGTCCCGACGGGCGGGCGGGGTGTCAGGCCGAATGGGGGCCTCATAGGCGATGGAAACCTTGCCGATGTTTTTGTTCACCGGCCGCTTCGGCGCCTCGCCCACAAAGACGGGATCAGGCGCCCGGACCGCCGGCGGCGGCGGCGGCGGAGGCGGAGGTGCGGGAGCCACGGGTGGCGCGGAAGGAGCTTTGGGGGCTGAGATGATGGCAGCCAGCCTCGCCGCCTTTGCGGGCTTCGCTGGCTTGACGACCTTGGAGCGTTTTGCGGGTTTCGGGGTCGGCGTCGCCTTGGCTGTTTTCACCACGGACGCTTTCTTCGGAGCAACGGCCTTGCGCGCGGCGGAGGCAGATTTTTTGCCGGCTGCCTTGGCGGGTCCGAGCGGTTTCTTCAAGACCTTCTTTGGCTTCGCAGCTTTGGGAGCGGGTTTCTTCGTGCGGGGTGTCTTTGCCTTGTTTTTTTTGCTCACTTGCCTAGCTCCTTGTGGGTTGAAGTATCAGCCAGCCCTTTCCTTCGACACCGGCAATGCGGACGGCCTTCCCGTCACTGGCCGTGCCGGGATAACAGAGACGAAGAGTCAGCGGCACGTCCTTCCATTTGCCTTGCTGAAGCTGCTTCACCATCGGGGCCAGATCGGGGTCATTCTTGTCCAGCGTGGCGTACACGACGCCGTCTTCCGCCGGATGCTTGATCTCGATCATCTCCTGGCCAACGCCCAACTCAGAGGTTGAGTCGCTGCCTGACTTGGATGCGATGACACGAAAGAGCTTGGGCTGCACAGGGCGGATCAGAAGAAAGTCCTGCCAGTTCAGCTCGCTGTAGCGGACGTAGCTTTCCCAATCCACGACAAACCCGCCGTTCTCCATTTCCTCCACGATCAGGCTGCAGGGCGTGCCGTCCTCGAAGTTTGCCTGCACATAGCCCAGCCGGTATCCGGGCTCATCCACGGGCAGCGTCCAGCCGAGCGACTGCCACTTGGTGACGGGCATCGGCTTCCGGTTGTAGAACTCGTTCATCAGCGGGCGCACGCGGCTTGGATCCCTCACAAAAGCCAGTTTCTCGCCGACGGAGTTTGCGGCAAAGAACTTGCGCAGTGTTTCCTCGATCAACGGTCTCTTCTCCTCGAGATTGCCGATGCCGGAAACAGGATCACCCTTGGGCAATCCGACCGCCACGCGCTCATGACCGCGCTTCTCCGCGTCCGATTTGGACTCAGTGGTGGCGGACGCGACGACGCGTGTCTTGGGGACGGCCGCCTTGCCACGAGGCGCGAGCAAGGCTGGCTGGCTTTCCTTGATGCCCGACCAATTCCCCCCGCGCGAGACCTCCTCATCGTAAACGGATTCCAAGTATGCCTGGTCCACCTTGGAGGCTTGGGTCATCCGGTCGATGACCACGTAAAAGATGGCCGAGACGAGTGCCACGAGCGCCGCGTAACCGATGACTCGTGAGAGCAAATTGAGAAACTTCTCAGTTCGCTTCCGGCGGTTCATCTTCACTCTTTCGGGGCTGGCTGACATTGCGAACAGGTTGGAGCCGAAGGCGGGAATTGAACCCGCGACCCACGCATTACGAATGCGTTGCTCTACCCCTGAGCTACTTCGGCTGGAGTCCGTGGGAGAACTGGCCGCTGATGATAGTGGCTTAAAGCGGGTTGTCATTCCCTTTCTTCGGGGGCCGCGAACTTTCTCCTTTCCCTCCCCGCGGCTCCGATCTATCGCATGAAATGCACGCTGCCAAACCCGCACTGCGCGCCCGCCTGACCTCATGGTGGCGGCGCGTGCCCTTCCGCCACATGACGGCCGTCGTGCTGGCTCTTTATGTCATCAAGGAGCAGTTCCCCTTCTCGAACTTCCCGATGTACTCAAACTTCGACAACGAGGCCGATGTCGTCTTTGTGGCCGACCAGACCGGTGCCCCGCTCGCCATGGACGACGTCTTCCGCAGCGGCTCCAGCACCGCCAAAAAAGCGTACAAAAAGGAGCTCGGTAAGATCACCAAACCTACCGGCCGGGATTCCAAGGTGGCGAGCCCTTCCGAGCGTGCGGCCGCTGGCGCGGTGGTGCTGGGGGACTGGCACTCCAACATGAGGCGCGACCGGCTGCCGAAGGGCACGACGGCCATCCGGCTTTACCGGCGGACGTTTGAGCTCAAAGACGGCAGGCTGGCGGACGACACACCGGAACTACTCGCTGAGCGCCCTGTATGAACTCCCCTGACTCCTCGCCCGTCGTGCGTCCTTGGTGGCAGCCCGGCCCGCTCGCCTACACGCGCTTTGAGATGTTTGCCATGCGGGCGCTCTTCGCCGTGCTGCTCTTTGCCAGCATCAAATGGGAGACTGCGCCTTATAAGGTCGTGCGGAATCCGACGGGCCTGGCGCACTTCATTGACTTCACTTGGCTGGCCCACCAGCCACCCGG
>JANOBO010000017.1:0-6908 GCA_031411695.1 Verrucomicrobiaceae bacterium | reverse complement strand
CGCCGGTAGCGATCAAAATCATGGCCTCGGCGTCACCCACACAGCATGAAAATGCGCGGGTGGATGCTCCGTGGGCGCAAAGGACATCGTGACGCGTATTCCGTAGAATCGGCTTATCTCAGGCATGACGCATGCATGTTTGGGTTGGGTCCAGTCACAACGTCACCACACTCTCCTTCGCCTGCGATTCGAGCGCCGCCGCGAAAATTTCCTGCGTGCCGACGGCTTCCTCGGGTGTGGCGCAGCCAAAGCGGTCGCCGAGCTTCCCCTCGCGCTCCATGAGAAACGCGGCCCACATTTGCTGGATCACATCTGGGAAGCCGGGCTCAAAGATGCCGCCTGTGACGGTCTTAAATGGCATGCCGAATCCGAGGTCTGTCTTCTTCCAGAATTGTTCCTTGCCGCCCTCGAACAGCCACAAGGTCTTTGGCTCCTTCGTGCTGTAGCGCGCGCCGCCTTCGGTGCCGAGCACTTCGAGGAACCACGTGTCCGTCTCGCCGGGAGCGAGGCGTTTCATCTCAAGACGCATCGGCACATCTTGTCCGTCGATGGTGGTCCAGCAGTGTAGCATCGCGTTGTCCCAGGTGTCGCACGCCGTCATGCCGCCTTTGCCGTTGGGGCGTTGCGGAAAGCCCTTTTGCAATTGCGCAAACAAACGCTGCGGCTTCCAGCCGAGACGCAGCGGCAGATGGCAGGCGTGCATTCCCAGATCGCCCAGCACGCCGATCTCACCGCAGGTGCGGCTGAAACGCTTCCAGTTCGCCGGCTTCGTGGCATCGAGATCACTGCTGTGATGAAAGCCGCTGACGACTTGGAGCACGCGTCCCATCTTCCCGGACTTCGCCGCCGCGATCACCCGCTGCGCTCCGGGGAAAAACGGAAACTCCGAACTGCACCGCACAAAGCGCCCTGTGCGTTCTCCTGCGGCGAGAATGTTCCGCGCCGATGTGAGATCGATGCCGAACGGCTTTTCCGCGAAGAGGTCTTTACCCGCGTCGAGCACGTCGATGTAAATTTTCTCATGGAGGTTATGCGGCACGGCGACATAGACGACATCGACCGCCGGATTCGCGAGCAACTCCCTGTAGTCGGCGGTGAGCTGCGTGCATGATGGGATGCGCTGGAACCAATTCCGCACGTCCTCGACCAAGTCGGCGACCGCCACGAGTTCCGGTTGCACTTCCACGTCTGTGAGCGCGCACCAACGCGCAAACGCGCTCGCCATTTCCCGGCCCATGAGGCCGCCGCCGATGATTCCGATGCCGATTTTTTTCATTGGGTGATTGCGTGGAGTGAGTTTAGAAACGTATGAAGAGACGTTGAATCAGGGGCGCCGATTTTCGTGTGAGGCAAGTATCGAGCTGACGTGGTAACGAATAACATGGTGACACCAGATTTGAGCTGTGCGGATACGTGGATGAGCATGGATGCCACACCCTCACCCTAGCTCGACTTGGCGAACTGGAAGGCGAAAGTGGCTCATTCTGAAGTTTTATGGCGCTGAGAATCGTGATTATCCAAGTGTTGAATAACAGATCTGATAGACGGCCCGCATGGCGTCGGGTGTGTCATCGACCCTGACCGTTCGCCGTCGCCTGATCCGACCCGTTGACAGATGACTCTGAATCGAAACTGTTTCGCCGCCCGTGCCTGACCCTGACCTCCGCGATGACCTGAACGAACAAACGCGCGTGCCGTGGTGGCTGTGGCCGCATGTCTTGAGTCTGGAGGCACCGCTCATCGCGGTGATCTGGCAGACGATGCTGGCGCGCGCGCATCACATCGCCCTCATGCCGTCCACGACGGGTGGGCTGGCGCTCACGGTGTGGCTGATCTATGTGGCCGACCGGCTGCTCGATGGCATGGGCGGGGAGAAAAACGCCACTGACCTCCGGCATGCGTTCTATCGCCGGCACCGCGCGCTGTTTGTGTTTGGCGTGCTGCCTACGGCGGGGGTGCTGCTGGCTTGGATCGCTCTGTTCCGCATTCCGGAAGGGCTGCTCTTCGAGTGCGTGGCGCTGGCGTTGCTCATCGGCATCTATCTCGCCAGTTTTCCCGCGCGGCATCACCATCGCATCGTCGGCACGCTCGGCGCGTTGGGCGGACTGCTCGTCATCATCGGCATTCTCTCGCTGCCATTGGGCGCCGCGCCGAAGATCCAGTTCTCCATCATCGGGCTGCTGCTGATGACGTTCGGCTTTTTTCACCGCCTCGACAGCTCCGCGCTCAACCGCATCCCCAAGGAACCGCTCGGCTCCCTGCTCTTCGCGCTCGGCTGCTCGGCGGGCGTACAGTTCTACTCGATGAGCGATGGCATCGCGGCGGTCTCCATCGACGTGGTGCTGCTGTGGGCGCTCTTCGGCCTGAACATGCTGGGCATCTCACACGCCGAGAAGCAAGCGGGCGCCCGTGACGCGGCCTCCGTTTCCGTGATATGGCCGCGCCTGTCGCGCGCTTATCCGGCGCTGTTGCTGGTGGCCATGGCGGCTTGCGCCTGGATCGTGCTGCAGCCTGCGGCCTTCCCATCGAGAACAGCGCAGCTCGCTGGCAGCGTCGCCGTTTCGCTGACTTTGCTCGCGCTGGTGTTCGCGCTGCGTTCACGATTGTCCCCGCTCAGCCACCGGGTGCTGGCGGACTTGGCGCTCGCGGCGCCGGCTCTGGTGTTGCTGCTGCCCGATCACGGCTGATCCGCGCTCGCGACGGGTGGGCGACTGGAGCCTTGCATCCGCTTCCGCGTGACTGTAAAAAACCGCATGACTCAAACGGCGGCGGCCACAGCGATCGGGTTCAAGGAATGGGCGTTTGTCTGCGACGCGCTGGCCCAAGGTGTGCAGACGCTGGTGCTGCGCAAAGGCGGCATACACGAGGGGCGCGGCGGTTTTGAGTTCAAGCACCGCGAGTTCTTCCTCTTCCCCACGTGGTTTCACACGCAGGGAGAAAAGCTGCGCTGGCTGCCGGAAGGCGCGCCATGCGATTTCCCGCCGGAGGAAGAGCGGCAGTCCGTGCAGATCGACGGCTTTGCCCGCCTCGAAGGCGTCTGGCGTGTGACGGACTGGGACAAGATGGAGGCGCTCAAGCCCCTGCACATTTGGAATGATGACATCGTGCGCGAGCGCTTTGTGTATGACGGTGAATCCTGCCTGCATGTGGCCTTGCTGCGGACGCGGCGACTGGCTGCGCCGTGGATTTTCCCTTATCAGAAATCATACGGCGGCTGCCGGTCGTGGGTGGGTCTGCCGGACGCCGGGCTGGGCATGATCGACTCCGCCGTGCCGGCGATGAGCGACGAGGCCTGGAGCGCGAGCGCGGAGAAAGTGCGGGAGGTGCTGGGCCCCGAGTGATCGCGGAACCGCCAAACACCCCGCCGCGCTGCTGGGCTGAGATCGATCTCGCGGCGATCCGGGAGAACGCCGTGATGGCCGCGGCCGTGAGCCAATGCGGGCTGATCGCGGTGATCAAAGCGGACGGCTACGGCCTCGGCGCGGTGCCAGTGGCACGCGCGCTGACGGGCGAGGTGAAAATGTTTGCCGTGGCAACGCTCGACGAGGCCTTGGAGCTGCGCGCGACGGGAATCGAGACGCAGATCCTGCTTCTCGGCGCGCGCACACCGGAAGAGCGGGAGACCGTGGTCACGCAGGGCTTTGTGCCGTGCATCCATTCCGTGGCGGAAGCACGCGCGTGGGAAGCGGAGGCTGTGCGGCAGGGCAAGACGCCGTTCGCCGTGCATGTGGACATCGACACCGGCATGGGCCGCATCGGATTTGCGGAGGCGGACTGGCATGCGCGCACCGTGCGGGCCTTGGTCGCGCTGCGAAGCCTCCGCATCGAAGGCATCGCCACGCATTTTCCTTCCGCAGACGATGACCCGCGCTTCACCCGCAGGCAGATCCAGCACTTCGGTCAGATGCAGATGCTGGCGGTGGAGCACGGCCTGAAGCCGAGGCTGGCGCACATCGGGAACAGCGCCGGCATTCTCGGCTATCCGGAGCTGCACAGCGTGTCGAACCTCGTGCGTCCCGGACTGATGCTCTATGGCGTGTCGCCAATCGCCTCGCGGCAGTCGCTGCTCAAACCTGTGCTGACCCTGAAGACGCACATCACACTGCTGCGTGAGCTGCCAAAGGGCCGCAGCATCAGCTATGGCCGCACCTTCATCACCCGGAAGGCCACGCGCGTGGCCACGCTGGCGGTGGGATACGCAGATGGATACCCGCGCCATTTGTCGGGCAAATCCGCCGAAGTGCTCGTGCGCGGCCATCGATGCCCGGTGCTCGGGCGTGTGACGATGGACCAGATCATGGTCGATGTCTCCGGTGTGCCGGCAAAGGCCGGCGAAGAAGCCGTCATCATCGGCAGGCAGGGCGGTGATGAGATCACGGTGGCCGAGCTAGCGCGGAAGGCGGGCACCATTCCGTGGGAGATCCTCACACGACTCACCAGCCGCGTGCGACGGATTTACAAGTGACGCACGGAAGTTTCCGCCGCCGGGAAACAACACGCGCTTTTACGGCGCGCGCTTCTCGTCTAGCTTTCCGGAAATGTCTCCACTGCTTCCACGCGCCACGATCGGATTCACCTGCCTGCTTCTGCTGGCCGCCTGCCAGCTTCAACAGGACCGCGCGGACCCCGCCGTGCCGGGTGCGGAGCAGCAGGCGGCCATTGAGGCGGAAGCGTTCACCATCCGGCGCGCGGAGTCACCGGCTGATCGCGAGTTGTTCGACACGGGCCGGGCCCTGAACGTTCCGAGCCACGCCGCCTCGGTCAACGACACGGCCCGTCTGCTGGCCGGGCTGACGGCGTTGATGGGCACCGATGCGTATCCGGAAGTGCGCGCGTCCGGCGGATGGGCCGCGCATCAATCGCGGCTCGGCGAGCTGTGGTCCGACTACGAGGCGCGGCATCGCCAGCCGATTCATCGCTGGGCTGCGCGTGAGATCGGCGATCTCCAGGGCGCGGGGTCTTTGTTCTATCCGTTCAGCGGCCCGGACTTTCTTTTTGCGGATGCGTTTTTCCCGAAGGCGGAGACCGTCGTGCTTTGCGGGCTGGAGCCTGCGGAGCCGCTGCCGCAATTGTCCTCGCTCACCGGCGGTGACATTGAGGGCGGTCTCAACGGTCTGCGCAACTCGCTGAACAGCGTGATGCAGTTCAGCTTTTTCATCACCAAAGACATGCGCACCGACCTGCAGGCCACGCGCTTCCGCGGCGTGCTGCCCGTCCTGCTGGTGTTCCTGGCGCGCACCGGACACTCGGTGGAGTCGGTGGACAGCATCCGGCTCGATGGCCAGGGCAGCGCGGTGCTGCAAACCGGCGCGGGTGCCACGGGCCTGCTCATCCGCGCGCGCAATCCGCAGGGCGCGAGCCGCCGCATCTTTTACTTCAAGCAGGATCTGTCCAACGACAGCATCCGCGCGGGCTCGCCCATCTTGAAGTTTGTCTCGCAGCTCGGGCGGCCTCCCGCATTCACGAAGAGCGCCTCCTACCTCATGCACGAAGGCTCGTTCTCCGTGATCCGTGATTACGTTCTGCAAAACTGCCGCGCCCTCGTGCAGGATCCGTCCGGCATCCCCTACCCGCACCTGCTGCGCGCCGGGATGGATCTGCGCCTTTACGGGAACTACCAAGGCACGCTCGACATGTTCAAGGAGCACACGCAGCCCGACCTGATCGCGGCCTACCAAACCGGGCAGCACAACGCGCAGCCGCTGAGTTTTGGCGTCGGCTACCTCTACAATCCAGCCTCCACCTGCCTCATGGTCGCCCGCGCCGCCCGCTAGCGTGCCGATGAAGGCGGAAAACGTTCCATCGCGTGCTTGACGCTCCGGTGATCGTGGTTAACCTCCCCGCCCCAAATTTAACCGGGATTTTTTTATGGCCAGAGTTTGTCAAATCACAGGAGTCGGCGTCACGTGCGGTCACCACATTCATCGCAGCGGAAGGGCGAAGAAGGAGGGCGGTATCGGCCGTCACATCACCAAGCGTGTAAAGCGCAAGATCTTCCCGAACCTGCAGAAGAAGCGCATCTGGGTGGGTGAACTCAAGAAGTACGTCACGGTGAAGCTCACCGCCCGCGCGCTCAAGACTCTCGATAAGAACGGCGCGTACGCCACGCTCAAGAAAGCCGGCATCGTTTAGCGCAGATCGAGATTTGTTTTCCGAAGGGCGGGTTGTGAAACCCGCCCTTTTGTTTGGTCGCCGAAACACGAGCGCACCCAACATTCCGAGGCGCGGATCGTCGTAACCCCATCCATGCGCCGATCACACGCCGTCGTTCTCTGTCTCGGTCTTCTTGCTCACGCCGCAGGCCTGGCCCAAACACCCACGAAGATTTCCGGCACCGACCTCGCCGCGGCGGCTGCCGCGCAGATCGGCGTGACGCTCATCTACGACCCCGCCTATGTGGCGCTCAAGTATCCCGGCGGCGATGTGCCGATGGAGCGCGGTGTGTGCTGCGATGTGGTGATCCGCGCGCTCAGGACGCACGACGTGGATCTGCAAAAACTCGTACATGAGGACATGAAGTCTGCCTTTGCCGCCTATCCAAAGAACTGGGGATTGAAATCCACGGACAAAAACATCGACCACCGTCGCGTGCCGAACCTGATGAGATTCCTCACGCGTTCCGGCAAAGCCGTGCCCGTCACGGACAACGACAGCGACTTCCGACCGGGCGATCTCGTGACGTGGATGCTGCCCGGCAATCTTCCGCACATCGGCATCGTCGCGGTGGAGAAGGTGCCGGGCGCTGACCGCCATGCGGTCATCCATAACATCGGGCGCGGCGCACAGCGCGAGGATGCACTGCGTGCCTTCAAGATCACCGGCCATTATCGGTGGTAGCTGGAGGTCGCGCGGCGTCCGCCGGGTCATTGCGGCAAACGGCCGGCGTCAACGCTGCGGCGCAGGACGCG
>JANOBO010000016.1:0-3420 GCA_031411695.1 Verrucomicrobiaceae bacterium | reverse complement strand
CCCCCAGGAGGCGTTCATCGAGGTGCTGAAGAACAACTGACGGAAGACGCGGCCACAATGAGACAGTGAGACGCGGAGAGGAAAAGCGTGGGAAACATCAGGACATTTCGAGAATTGATTGTCTGGCAAACATTGATGGATGCCACGATGCGAATTTTTCAACTCCCTCGCAGGTTTCCGAAAGCAGAGATGTTTATTCTGACCTCGCAAATTCTTCGCTCATCCAGATCAGTTCCCTCTAACATCGCGGAGGCGTGGCGGAAACGTCGCTATCCGGCCGCATGGGTCAGCAAGCTCAATGACTGGGAAGGCGAGGCGGCGGAGACTCAGACGCAACTTGATCTCGCGCTCCGTTGCCAATACATCACGCAGCCCGTGCACCAAGAACTCGACTCGATGCACGAAGAATTTCTTTCCATGATCGTCAACATGATCGACAACCCCGATCAGTGGAAGCTCCGCTGATCCTTCTCACAGTCTCCGCGTCTTCCCACAATGTTCTTCCTCACGCCTCGCTACCTCAAGCAAGCCCGCCTTCTCCACAAAGGCGTCACGCGATTCATCAACTACAAGCGCGACCTGCTGCCGCATGTGAAGCTCAATGAGATCACCGCCCTGCGCTCCGAGCTGGAGCGCGCGATCAAGGAGCGCGATGAGAAGCGCATCGACGACATCTCCGCGAAGGTGACGAAGACCTGCCAGGGCGCGCTCCCGGAGACCAGTTACTCGGAGATCGCCGACAATGTCGAGGTCTTCTTCGTGGCCATCGTCGTGGCGCTCGGGATCCGCGCCTACATCGCGCAGCCGTTTAAGATTCCGACCGGCTCCATGCAGCCGACGCTCAACGGCTACATCGCCCAGCCCACGGAACAGGACCCGACACCAAACTTCGCGAAGAATTGGTACGACTACCTCCTCGGCGGGCGGACCTACATCAACAAGGTGTCCGATCATGAGGGCTATCTGCGCCAGACCGATCCGGTGACGGAGCACAATTTTCTGCTGTTCTTCCCTTACAGCACAGTCCACTTCGAGGACGGGCACACGATCAGCATCTCATCGCCACTGCGGCAGTTGCTGGATCCTGCCGGTTTGGGATTTGGCACTCATACCGGAGCATACCCGCAGGAGATTTACGGCAGCCGCACGCCGGATGGCCAGAAGCATCTCCGCCTCACGAACACCGGTCCGGTGCTGATCCGGAAGGGACAGCTTCTCGCGCGAGGCACGCTCGACAGCGGCGACCATGTGCTCGTGAACAAGTTTGCCTACAACTTCCGCAGCCCGAAGCGGGGTGAGGTTTTCGTCTTCACCACGAAGAACATCCGCGGCATCGACGTGCCACCGGAACAAGGCGCGCAGCATTACATCAAACGCCTCGTCGGCACGCCCGGGGATGAGCTTGAGGTGAAATCGCCGGCGCTCTGGATCAATGGCAAGCCTGCGGAAGAGTTCGGCATCAAGCGTGTCGCATCACAGGAAGAAAAGTACCGAGGCTACGGCGCCATGGAGATGTTGTCCACGGGCCGGACGGTGAAGCTCGCCAGCGACGCTTATTGGGCAATGGGCGACAACAGCTACAACAGCTCCGACAGCCGCTACTGGGGCCCGGTGCCGCAGCGCAATCTGGTCGGGCCGGGCATGTTTTGTTACCTGCCGTTCGCCTCGCGCTGGGGGCCGATCCGGTAGCTTGTCGTTTGCGTTGACGATCCGGCGCGCCGCCTTGTAGCATCCGGGCATGAGCTTCGGATTGTTTTTGAGATGCGCGGTGTTGCTGCTGGTGCTTGAAAGCTGCGCGCACGCGCGGCCGAACGTCATCTTCATCCTGACGGACAATCACGGCCCGTGGACGCTCGGCTGCCATGGGAACAAAGACATCCGCACACCGAACATCGACCGGCTCGCAGACGAGGGTGTGCGCTTCACCCAGGCTTATGCAAACAACCCGGTGTGCTCACCGAACCGCGCCACGCTGCTCACCGGAGTCATGCCCTCACAGCACGGCGTGCATAGTTTTCTGTCCGCAGGCTTTCCGCAGACCGGCGCGGGCGCGTATTGCACGATCCGCGAGTTTCCCTCGCTGCCGAAGATCTTGAAGGCGCAGGGCTACTCGTGCGGCCTCGTGGGCAAATGGCATCTGGGAGACAATCTCCATCCGCAGGAAGGCTTCACCGATCATTGGATCACCATGCCGCACGGCGCGACGTCCACCTTTTTCGACGCGGACGTCATCGACCACGAGACGACGCGCAAGGAGCCCGCGCATCTCACGCGCTTCTGGACCCGCCACGCCTTGCAGTTCATCGAGCAAAACCACACGAAGCCCTTCTTCCTCTTCCTCGCCTACAACGGCCCCTATGGCCTCGGCCCCGCGCAGCTCAAGGACACCGCCCGCGTGCCGCACATGGCTGAATACGAGACGGCGCCCATGGCGTCCTTTCCACGCGGCGCCGCGCATCCGTGGCTCTTCAACAACAAAAACTTCATCAACAACGAGACATGCATGAGACGCTACGCGGCGGAGCTGACCACGATCGACGACGGCGTGGGCGAGGTCTTGGCAAAGCTCAAGTCACTCGGCATCGATGACGACACGCTCATCGTCTTTGCAGGCGACAACGGCTGGTCCGGCGGGCAGCATGGCATCTGGGGCATGGGCGACCACACGCGGCCGCTTTCAGCGTTTGAGCACACGATGCGCGTGCCCCTCATCTACAGGCAGCCGGGAAAAATCGTCGCGCACAAGACCTGCGACCTCATCGTCAGCCACCGGGATTTTCTGCCCTCCATGCTCGACTATCTGGCCATCGGCAGCACCGTCCCACCCATCGCCAATCTCACCGGCCGCAGCTACGCCGAAGTCTTGCGCGGCGACGGCGAGCCAAAAGCTTGGGACCCCACCCTCTTCTATGAGTTTGAAAACATGCGCTGCATCCGCACCCCCACGATGAAATGGATCGAGCGCAAGGGTGATGAAGTTGATGAGCTTTACGATCTCACCAGCGATCCCGATGAGCAGCGGAACCTCGCTGGCTCGCCCGCACACACGGACGCGCGATCAGCCTTGAAGCAAAGGCTGGACGAGTTCTTCAACAAGAACGCCACGCCCGAGTTCGACCTCTGGCAAGGCGGGAAGTCCAAGGCCAGACTGATTCACAAGTAGCGCGCAGCATTACCTCCCAAGGCCGGCGCCTCCTCCTCTAGCTTTATCGCGCCCCATCTCAGCAATCGCCCCATTCTCACCTGCCTCGGCATGGCTCGATCAAAACAATTACCATACTTTTGTCAAGATTTGACTCCCGACCCGAATGGCACTGAAATAAGGCATCAAGCAGCGTGGGCAACATCGTCGATTGATGCGTAAAGGCGACGTGGTTTGGTCATCAGTGTGAACTTGTTTTGGCGGTCCTTGCACACGCG
>JANOBO010000015.1:0-12712 GCA_031411695.1 Verrucomicrobiaceae bacterium | reverse complement strand
CAAAAGCGGACTGGAGTTCCGCATCGGTCATCTGATACGAGAGATTGCTGACGTAGAGGTTCATTTGGAATCTGTAACGGTATGAATCGCCATGGCACGATTTGTCAGAAGCCAGTTCCATGGCGGGAAACCAGATTTCCTGAACGCATTTTCCAACACATGGCCGCGAGATTATTCCAAAGCGCGAAAACTGTCAACCAACTGGAAACGGCATTCCCCCCACGGAAAGCCGGTGTGTGAGAATGGCGCGCGGGACGTTGGAAGGGCTGGCGCTGAGGGTGCTGCGAGGCATAGTGACCTCTTCCGCGCCATGCACGATGATTCGCCTGCCTCGCCTCCACCCCACACGGTGCTCAACGACGCTTCGTCCGTCGAGCCCGTTACGTTTCCGTCACTGGGAGTGGACATCTGCGGTCTTTTTGTTCACGCGCCGGGTGATGGGGTGCGGCCGGTTTTGATCGTGACGCATGGGGCGGGTGAGTTGAAGGAGAACTATCTTGAGATGGCGGGCAGCCTGGCGCGGCGCGGGATCTCCAGCCTGCTGCTCGACATGCACGGGCACGGCGGGAGCGGCGGGGCGGCCTACCATGTGAGCATGAGGGAGTGGGTGGCCGATCTGCTGGCGGCGCTAGATTTCCTGGGCGGGCGGAAGGATGTGGACCCGATGCGGATCGGCGCGCTGGGCCTGTCCTCCGGCGGCACCGCCATCCTGGAGACGGCGGTCATTGACCGGCGGATGCGTGCGCTGATCGCGTTGGATGCGACGGTAATGAACACGCTGCCGTTTTCTGTGAGCGTGACGATGGGCGCGCTCTCCGTGGTGGGCTATGTGAAGCGCGTGTTGACTGGCAAGGACCTGCGCATCTCGATCTTGAAGCTGCTCGATGAGGTGGCGCTGGCGTCGGACCCGGTGATCAGCGCGCGGCTCCGCGTGGATCCGGGGAAGGCGCGGGCCTTCAAAAGCTTTCCGCTTCCTGGAGCCGCGCAGGCGTTCTTCGTGAACACGATCCGCCGCGTTTCAAAGATCAGCGCTCCGACGCTGGTCATCTGGGGCGCGGATGATGAGCTAGATCCTGTTTCCACGGCACATGCGCTGTATCAGGCGCTGAAGTGTGAGAAACGCATTGAGATCGTGGCGGGCAACGGGCATGTGGGACATCTCGACCGCAACCGGCAGCAAGTCTTCGATCTGACTGCGGAATGGATACTGCAACACTTGGCGTGATTCGGGGACGAAGAGCCTGCCCTTGCATCCACATTTCACATGACACGCTCCATTCTCGGAAACGAGGCTAAAGACCTCAATGCAAAGACGAAGTGGGACCTTCTTTCGCGCTTCATCCGTCAGCATGGCCGCGACGCTCTCTCTTACGCGACGCTTCAGCAGGGGATGGAATATTTTATCCATGAAGAAATGGGCTACATCGCCTTCACCACGGCGCTGCATCCGGTGTTCGCGCGCAAGCCGAAGCGCATCGTGCTGGCGGATCCCGTGTGCGCGCGCGAAGATTTACAGAAGCTCGTCGCCGCGTTTCTGAAGGAGCATCCAGCCGCTGTGTTCGGTGTCGTGTCCGCCCACTGCGCGGGAGTTCTGCGGCAGATGGGGTTCAAGGCAAACTGCGTGGGCTACGAGCCGGAGCTGCCGGTGCAGACATACAACACGCTGGGAAACTGGAAGGAGCTGGACTTGATCAAGCGCGCTAGAAACGAGGCGAAGCGCGAAGGCATCGCGATCCGGGAGGTGGACATCGCATCGGTGCCCGTGGAGGAGCTTCAGGCCCTGTCAGCGAAATGGATTCTGGGCAAGAAGGTCAATGACCGCGAGATCTGGGTCTATGCGCGCCGGCCAGTTTATCAGCACGAGGACGGGGTGCGGAAGTTTGTCGCGTTCAACAAAGAGGGCGTGGCAGTGGGCTATGCGTTTTACGATCCGATGTTCCGCGACGGCAGCATCTACGGCTACGCAGCAAACACTGTGCGGTGCGACGAGGCGCGCTACGGCCGGCTGGCCACGGCCATCCACATGGTGGCCATCGAGGCATTCCGGCCCGACGGCATCGAGGTGGTGAATCTCTGCCTCTGCCCGTTCACGCACTTGGAGAAAGGCGAGTATTCAGACGACCTTGCGACGAAGTGGTTCTTCCAACTGAGCGAGCGCTATGGCGGGGAACTCTACAACTTCAAGGGCCTCTCGTTTCACAAGTCCAAGTATCGAGGGATGGAGAAGCCTCTCTACTACGCCTCCAACAGCGCGCTGCCATCGAACGACATCTACCTCGCGTTTCTCACCTCGGACATCGCGCGCGGCTACTTCAGCACCATGGGCCTGCTGGCGCGCGGCTTTTTCAAGGAGATGCTCAAGAGGAAGCCGCCGGCCAAACCTGCGGAATGAGGTGAGCCCGCCAGGACAGCGGGCAGCACCTCCTCGCTCTCAAAACCTGAGCGTCGTCTGCACGCCGAGCACCCACGCGTTGGGGATGGCTTCGGAACCTCCTGGATGGACGACGTATTGCAGGCTCGGCTGCACGGTCCACCACGCGGCGAGCTGCAGCTTGTAGCTGAGTTCCACCACTCCTTCGTAATCCGCGACGACGAAGGCACCGGGCAGCACGGCATTGGCGGAGCGTTGTGCTCTGCGGATGTCGCTGCTGATCTCGAGGTATGACGCGGCGAGGCCGAGCGTGTCGTAGTCACGGCCGGGGATGAGGCCCTTGTAAACCACGCCGCCATCGACGCCGAACTGCGTGAGATTGCGATCTGAAGGCGCGGCTGAAAAACGAAGGAAGCTCACGAGCCCCTGGCCTGCGGGATCGTCCTTCGTCTGCTCGCGGAAGACGGTCTGCTCAGCGAGGAGGTAGCCGCCGTAGTTCCCTTCATGCGTGGTCGGCGCGGGCGTGAGGCCAAACAGGGATGTGATCGTGTCGCCGACATCATAGAAGTCGTCCGTGTGGTAGTAGCCGCCGAGTTTGTAGCTGCCGGGGAGTCCGGCATCATCCTTGCCGCCATTGACGCGGAAGCCGAGTTCGAAGTACATCAGCGCGCCCTCCTCATCGCTAAAGCGCACGTCGGTGCCGGAGGAGCCCATGTCAGGGTTGCCATCATACACAGCGCCTTGCGCGTAAAAGGAGGCGTTCGGCTGCCAGCGGACCAATGCGCCTGCTGAACTGTAAGGTGTGGATGGCAGGGCATGCTGCCCGGCCGGAAAACCGGGGATGTCCCAAAGGTTGAACGCCAACGTGGGGTAGAAGAAGGTTTGGTTCAGGAAGTTGATGGATGTGAGCGAGTTGTACAATTCCGGCACGATGAAGTCACGATCCACTGACATGAGTCCGGCCTTGATGAGCAGCGTGTCATCGAAGAGCCGCTGTTCATAGGTGAGCTCCCAGAGTCGAAAGGACGAAGGGAAATCAACGAGATTGGTGCGGTTCAGGTCGCCCACATACGTTTGTGAAAACGGATCACCCTCAAGCCAGATGCCGGCAGCATGGAAGCGGCCCCCTTCCCACGCGCCGAGCTTTTCGGTGTCGAGGTCCAGCGCCAGCAGCAATGCGTGCTGATACACACTGCCCTCGCGGATTCCTCCGGAAAGATTGGAGGGTACAGACCCAAGGTAAAACAACTCAAAGGCCACGCCGTTGTCGGCCAAGTCGGTGCGAAGGCCGCCCCAGTCTCCGAGCATGTAGTCCTGCGTGAACCAGCGCTCGACGCCGGATGCTGATGGCGGCGGGGGCGGCGCAGCCGGGCTTCCAGCGTGTGAGATGGGGGAGAGGGCCACGAGTAGCGCAGCGATTCGGAGCGGGAGAGAAGATGTCATCTGGTGGTTGTGTTAAACGGTACTATCAGGTTATCCGAAGCTTGGCGGCAACACATTCTTTGTGGGCGCTGCTAACCTCGGACCTTGGGTTTGCCCCGCAAGCTCAAGCGGGTTTTTCACTGCGCGGATAGGCAATCATCGCAGCGACGAAATTGCTGGTGCGATCCATCCGAGCGGGTACTGTTTTTAGTTCGAGCGCGCGCAAGAAAACAAACCCCGGCGCTCTCGTGAATCTTTGATGTCTTCACTGCTGTTCCCCCATTTCGCGTGGTCCGCCACGTTTTCCACCCACGCAACTGCCGTTGCGTCCCCAGACGGGGGTGCCACGCTCCCGGCGCTTCCAGGCAACTCAACCACCGGACGTCTTCACGCTGACGTGTTCCCAGCCAGTCGCTGAATGAACCGCCTCATCGTGTTTTACCGCATCCGGAATCATGGAACAAACTGACGACCCCCCACTTCCGCCCGGTGCCTCCGGTGGCGAATCGAGTTTTGTCGTGTGCCGCACCGGCCAGGGTGCCGAGGTGCGGGGCACGCTGCACAGGCTGACGCGCTTCTCGGCGGTGTTCGAGGTGTACAATCCGTACAGCATCCTGCAGCTCTCGGAGGTGCTCACGGACTTCCGCGTCTTCATGAATGAGCGCGTGGTCTATTCCGCGCGCGCGGTGATCGCCAATCTGGTGAACACCGGCATCATCGTGATCTGCGAGGCCTCCCTCTCCGAAGAGGGCTGGATCGACATCGATCTCTTCTCACCTGTCCACAAGCGCGACACGCTGCTCAAGGAGTTCAGCGAATTCATCACCGAGACGAGCAAGATCCACCGCGTGATGCCCGACTTCAAGGTCGTGGTTGCGGACATGCAGACCTTCCTCACCGATCTTCGGCGCTGGATGGAGCAGGTGGAGCTGGGCGTGCGCTCGCTTCCGCCCATGGACCGGCTGGCCGCCGAGCATGAAGTGCTGACGAAACTTCAGGGTCCCATCCTCCCGTCCATCGGCCCGATCATGCACCGCTTTGAAGCTGCGGCCTCCGCGGTGTCGGTGGAGCTGCAGCCCGTCCACCGCAGCTACATCAAGCGCCAGCTCCACCCCATCGTGCTCTGCGCGCCGTTTGTTTACCGAACGTTTCAAAAGCCGCTCGGCTATGCAGGCGACTATGAGATGGTGAGCATGATGCTGCGCGATCCGTTCGAGGGCGGCTCCATGTTCGCGAAGATGCTGAACAAGCTCTATCTCGAAATCCCGCCCGTCATCGCGCATCGGAATCGCATCGTGTATCTGCGCGCGATGCTGAACGCCGAGGTCGGTCGGGTGGCAAAGGCCGGTCGGGTGGCGAAAATTTACAACCTCGGATGCGGACCCGCGCAGGAGGTCAACGAGTTCATCTCGCACGACACGGCCTCGGACGACGCCGACTTTCTCCTGCTGGACTTCAATGACGAGACCATCATGCACACGACGCGCGTGCTGGAGGAGACGCGCGCGCGGCACCGCAGGCGCACCGGCCTCACCATCGAGAAGCGATCGGTGCAGCAGGTCATCCGCGAATCCGGCCGCCATGGCAAGGGGGACGCGGGGACGTATGACGTGGTGTACTGCGCCGGTCTTTTCGACTACCTCTCGGACCGCGTGTGCAAGCGGCTGCTGAATGTCTTCTATGATCTTGTCGCCCCGGGCGGCCTTCTCATCGCCACAAACGTACATCCCAGCAATCCGTGGCGTAACTGGATGGAGTACCTCGCCGAGTGGCATCTGGTCTACCGCACGGAGGAGCAGTTCCTGGCGCTTGCCCCTGAGGCCGCGCCGGCGGGTGCCCCGCGTATGCTCGCAGATGTCACCGGAGTGAACATCTTCCTCGAGGTGCGAAAGCCGGAACCCCATGACTGATCCAAGCGCTGGCACGAATCCCGAATCGAGGCTTGACGCGACCTTCCAGGCTTATGAGCGAAACATCCGGGTGGCGAACTACCGCACCTGCGGCGTGCTGGCCATCCTCTTCATGTTCGCCGGCAGCGGGCTGGACTGGATCGTGTACGGCCCGGAGGGGATGCGGCAGTTCTTCCATCTGCGCCTCGGCTCTGCTGCGGTCCTGGCGGTGATCCAAGGCCTCCTGCTCACAAAATGGGGAGCGCGCTGGCACCGTCAGCTGGGCTTGATGATGGCGATGCCGCTGATCGCCGCGATCGCGTGGATGATCGCCATCACGGAAGGCGCGGAGTCCCCCTATTACGCCGGGCTGAATCTCGTGCTGCTGGGTGCCGCAGTGCTCATGCGGTGGCCGCTGGCCGACAGCATCGCAGTCGTCGCCCTCACGCTGGCCGCCTATCTCGCGGCCTGTTATTTTCACGGGCCCATCACCAACGCGCGGATCTTCCTGAACAATCTGTATTTCCTCTTCGTCACCGGTGTCTTCGCCACGGCGGGCACGTGGGTTTACAATCGCATCCGTTTCTCCGAGTTCTCCTCCCGCTACAACCTGGACATCAACCGCAGGGAGCTGGAGGCGGCAAACGTGAAGCTGGAGGAAAACAACCGCCAGCTCCTCGCGCTGGACGAGGCCAAGGGCCGCTTCTTCGCCAACATCAGCCACGAGCTGCGCACTCCCCTCACGCTGCTCATCGCGCCGCTTGACGCGTTGATCAATAAGTGCCCGCCGGACGCGCCGGACCGCGACACGCTCGGCACCATGCACGCAAACGCGATGCGGCTGTTGAAGCTCATCAACGACCTGCTCGACCTCGTGAGGCTTGAGTCGGGCCGTGTGCAGGTGAACGCCACGCCGTTGGACATCGCCAAATTTGTCCAAGGCCAGGCCGCGGCCGTGCGCAACATGGCGGAGAGCCGCAAGGTCGCCGTCACCTCTGCGGTCGATCCGAATCTCGTGTGGGCGATGGTGGACGAGGAGAAGCTGGAGCGAGTGTGCCTGAATCTTTTGTTCAATGCGATCAAGTTCACACCGGCGGGTGGCACGGTCAGTGTGACCGCGACAAAGAAGCGTGAGTGGCTCGAGCTGCAGGTGGCGGACACGGGCGTGGGCATCGCGCAGGAACAGCTCGCGCATGTGTTTGACCGCTTCTGGCAGGCGGACACGTCATCGAACCGCAAGCAGCGCGGACTCGGCATCGGCCTCGCGTTGGTGAAGGAAATCGTCGAGGCGCAGGGCGGCAGCGTGAGCGCGACGAGCGAAGTCGGCACAGGCACCACGATGACGGTGCCGCTGCCGCTGCACACCGCGGAGCCCGGCGCGTCGGCCGTGCGTGCGCAGGTCATGTCCGAGCCCCAGCCCGCAGGACATCAGCAGTGGCTCGCGGACCTGTATCGGCGTGCGGACATGTTTCCCGCCACGCAAGCCGCCGCGCCAGCCGGATTGGCGATGGAGCCTGCGCCACGTTCCGCGCAATTGCCCTTGCTGCTCATCGCCGAAGACGAGCCGGACATGATCCGCTTTCTCAAGGGTGAACTCAGCGAGGTGTTCCAGGTCATCGAGGCCATCGACGGCGCTAAGGCGGTCGAGATGGCCATCGAGCATCTGCCGGACGTCGTTTTGTGCGATGTGATGATGCCTGCGAAAGACGGACTGCAGGTCTGCTCCGAACTGCGCGCAAATGAGCACACGCAGGGCATCCCCATCGTCATGCTCACGGCGAAGGGGGATGAGAAGACGAAGCTCGACCTGCTCAAAGCCGGCGCGTCTGACTTCCTCGCAAAGCCATTCTCCCTCACCGAGGTGAGCGTGAGGTTGATCAATCTGGCCAACACGCGGCTGCACGCGAAGCTCATGGCGCGGCAGAAGGAGGAGCTGGCGCAAAGCCTGGCGCAGCTCAAGGAGACCGAGGCGCTGCTCGTGCGGAATGAGAAGCTCGCCTCGCTCGGCCGCCTCAGCGCCGGCCTCATCCATGAGATCAACAACCCGCTGCACTACGCCAAACAGGCGCTTTATGTACTGCGCCGTATCACGAAAAACATGCCGGAGGCCGACCGCCCCCCGCTCATGGAGATCGTCGATGACGTCGAGGGCGGCATCGACCGCGTGGCGGCCATCATCTCCGATCTGCGCGGATTCGCATCCCGTTCCGGTGAGGAGAGCACGCACTTCAAGCTGCGGCCCGCCATCGAGACCACGCTGCGTTTCTTTTCCGCCACATGGAACGAGGGCGTCGGCATCGAGGTGGATGTGCCCGAGGATCTCGAGCTCGTCGGAGATCGGAATCATTTTCTCCAGGTGCTCATCAATCTCCTCCAGAACGCGCTGGATGCCGTGGCCTTGAAAGACTATGGTCCCGACGAAAAGCCAATGGTCGTCATCCGTGCATCCAGCCAGCACGACATCGCCACCATCCGCATCCGAGACAATGGCCCCGGCATCTCCGCAGAGAACATGAACCGCATCTTCGACCCATTTTTCACGACGAAGGATGTGGGCGAGGGCATGGGCCTGGGCCTGGCCATCACGCACCGCATCATCAGCGAGCATCGCGGCACCATCACCGTCATCAGTGAGCCAGGCAGCCACACCGAGTTCACCCTTCAGATCCCGCTCACACACGCCCCAGCCGTCACCACCCCAGCCCCCACACCTTAGCCCATGCCAACCACCCCGGACTACAAGCGACACGCCATTCTTTATGTTGATGACGAGATCATGGCCCTGAAGTATTTCCAGAAGACATTCGGCACCGAGTTCAATGTGATCACTGCCGAAAACGCCGAGGATGGCATGAAGATCATCGAGACCCGCGGCGCCGAGATCGGCGTCCTCCTTTCGGACCAGCGCATGCCGGGCCAAAAAGGCGTGCAGCTTCTGGAGCAGACCCTCAAGCTCCGTCCCCGCATCGTGCGCATGCTCATCACCGCCTACGCCGACTACGGCGTCACCGTGGATGCCGTGAACATCGGAAGCGTCTTCCGCTACATCTCCAAACCCATCCAGGTCGAGGACATGCGGAACACCCTGCGCCGCGCGCTAGAGTTCTTCACCCTCCACAGCGAGCGGGATGATCTTCTGCAGGAGAAGCTCTCCGTCCTGCAGAAGATGATCATCACCGACCGCGTCATCAGCCTCGGCGTGCTCGCCGCCGGCCTCAGCCAGACCCTCCGCCATCCCATCGATGCCGTGCAGTCTTTCCTCCACCTTGCCCCGCAAAAAATGCGTGATGAAGTGCTCGATGTGGACCGTCTGCGCGACACCGCCTTCTGGAAGGACTTCCATTCCCAAGTGCTGAAGCAGGCCACGCGCGTCTCCGACCTCCTCGGCGAGGTCGATGGCGTCTCCTGCACACCGCGCTGGGCCTTCACCGCGCAGGCGGAGATGGATCCCTCCCTCGCCATCCAAGCCGCCGTCGGCGCCAAGGCCGCCGGACTGCGCGCCAAGAACATCCAGATCGATCTCCAGCTCACCTCCGGCCTGCCAAAGCTTCGCGTTGACCGTACCAAGTTTCAAAAAATCTTCGACCTCCTCCTTGATGCCGAGCTTCATTCCCTGCCCGTCGGCAGCACCATCACGCTGAAGGCCGCCCTCCAGCCCGCAGGCACCGCCCCCGCTGCCGTTGTCATCGATATTGCCGACGACGGACCCGGCCTTCCGCTGAATGCGCTCCGCTCCATCTTCGATCCCTTCGTCATGGAGTCCGGCGAGGGCGAGCAGTTCGGCCTGCGACTGATGACCGTCTATTTCCTCGTCCATCACCACGGCGGTCGCATCGCCGTGGACAGCGCCGAGGGCAAAGGCACCACCTTCCGCATCACCCTCCCTGTCAGCCCCGCCCCAAACGAAGACTCCGCCGAAGATGGCAGCCGCGACTTCGTGACGAAGGTGCTCATGAACGACGCTCTGTGGGAGCGGCTCCTCACCGAGCACTGACCGCCCATCCTGCGCCTCCTCTTCGTTGATGAGCACGCCGTAGGCTTCACGGAGAAGCGCAGAAGCGGAAAGGCCGGACAGGCTTTGGAAACCACAGCGGTCTTGCGCCTTTGTTTGAGGTGCATCAGGCTGGCCTCCGGGCGCACGGCCGTCAGCATGGGCTTCACGGGCCGGCCTTCTCCAGCGTCATCACGCATTCGAGATGGCGCGTCTGCGGGAACAGATCAAACGGCTGCACTTTCTTCAGCGCATAGCCGCACTCGACGAAGCGGGCGAGATCACGCATCTGCGTGGCGGGATTGCACGACACATACACGACGGACAGCGGCCGGAAGGCGAAGAGCTGGTCGAGAAACTCCGCGCTGCATCCCGCGCGCGGCGGATCCACGATGACGACCGTCTCCTCCGCCGCGTGGTCGATGCCGGCGAAAATGTGGCGCGCATCGGCGGCGAGGAAGCGGCAGTTCGTCAGCCCGTTGATCTCGGCGTTATGCTTCGCCTTCACGACGGCGCTCTCGGAGATCTCCACGCCGCTCATCTGCTCAAAGTGCCGCGCGGCGCAGATGCCGAACAGCCCGCTGCCGCAGTACGCATCGACCAGGAAACGCGCGCTGCCCGCGCGGGCCTCGGTGACGACGTGCTCGACGAATGCCGGGAGGATGAAGGGATTGTTCTGGAAGAAATCGCCTGCTTGAAACTCCAGCCGCACACCGCCGACGATCTCCACGGCGGGCTCGTCATTCCGCGTGAGCACTTGGCCGTCGGCCGCGCGCAGCAGCAGCGTGGCACCGTGCTTGAAGGCGGCCGCGCCGGTCCGCGCCGCCTCGCGCACCACGGCCAGCTTATCGTTCAGCTCAGGCATCGCGATCTCGCACCTCGGCACATCCACGATGGAACTGCGCGTCCCTGCGCGCAGGAAGCCGATGGCGCCGATCTCGCCGTCTTTCGGCCGATGGAAATGCGGCGTGATCTTTGAGCGATACCCAAACTGCTGCGGCGATGGCACCACTGGCTCGACGGGAAATTCGATCTTCGCCATCCGCTGCAGCAGCTCGCCCACCTGCCGCTGTTTCCACGAGAGCTGCTCCGCGTAGTCGAGATTTTGGTACTGGCAGCCGCCGCATCTTCCGAAGATCGGGCACAGCGGCTCGCGCCGCTGCGGGGAGGGCTCGATGACCTCCGCCAGGTCTGCTTCGCTATAGCTCTTGTGATTTCGAAACACACGCGCCTTCACCAGCTCCCCCGGCAGCGCAAAGGCGACGAAGACCACCCAGCCATCCACGCGCGCCACGCCCACGCCCTCGTTCGTCAGGCTCTCGATCCGCACCTCCAGCTCCTGATGATAGGTGAACGGATGCGGTTTAAATTTCGGCGGCGGGCGGCGGGGCTCCATGCCGCTGCTTATAGCGTCAGCGCCCTTTGAGCAACTGATCGTACTTGGAGTGATGCCCGATCTAGATCCAAACCATCAAGTCGTCCGTGCGATACGCAAGGGCGCGGTAGTGGATGCCAACTCGCGAGGAGAAAAGATGGGTTCGTCATTTGTCATTCCCCATTCCATCACTTGCCCGCCGCCCGGCGCGTGCTTTTCTCCTTCAATGCGTTCTGTGCTCCGCCGCTTCAATGTCTATGGCGACTTCTGGCTGCGTTCCCTGTTCTTTGGCGCGCGTGTTTGCCCATGGTTCCTGGAGCCGGTGGGGACTTGGGCCACGGGCGCGATGTTCTTCGTGGCGCTCAAAAAGGCGCGCCATGCCATCGCGGCAAATCTTGCCGTCGTGCGGCCCGGCCGGACGCTCTGGCAATACGTGAAGGACACTTTCCGCGTGATTCATAACTTCGGCTGGACGCTCGCCGACTTCGCGCACGTGAGGCTGGGCGAGGATGTAATCGACTGGGAGATCGCCGGCCAGCAGCATCTCGATCCGATGGCTGACTTGAAGACTGGCGCGATCATCCTCACCGCGCACATGGGGAACTATGACGTGGCCGCGCCGCTCTTCGCGCGTCGTTTGAAACGCCGCATCCACACCGTGCGCACGCCGGACCGCGATCCCGAGACGCAGGAGTACATGCGGAAACGCCGCGAGGCTGACACTTCGGAGTGGATGACGATTCATTACAACGAGCCCGGCGGCATGCTCGCCGTGGAGCTGACCAAGCTGTTGCAGGACGGCGAGTTCGTCGCCATTCAGGGCGACCGCATTCTCTTCGATGTGTCCGCGCAGGATGTGGAGTATCGCGATGGCATCCATTGGCAGCTGCCGCGCGGGCCCTTCATGCTGGCTCTGGTGGCGCGCGTGCCCATCGTCCCAGTGTTCATCATCCGCATCGGCTGGCGGCGCTACCGTGTGGCGGCGGGCGCGGCCTTTGAGTGGAAGGGTGATCCGCGCGACAAGACCGGCGCGCAGGATGCCGCCGCGAAATGGTGGAGCCAATGTCTGCGCGAGGCCGTGGAGCAGCACTGGTATCAGTGGTTCGTCTTCGAGCGCGTCTTCCAACGCGCCGTGCGCCACGCGGATTACGACGAATGAAAACCGAGCGCCTCATCGACGACGCCGCTCTGCCGCGCGTCCGCACTGCCATCGCCCGCGTGTTCATGCCGCCGACGCCGCCGGTGACGCCGCCTGGCGTCGATCTGTTTTTGCCTGCCAAGCAGCGCCATCACGAAAAGGAAGTGCTCAGCGTCGCCGCGTTTTGCGGCGTGTGGTCCTTCCTGGCCACCGGTTGCTTCCTACCTTGGGGCGGCCACGGCTGGATGATCCTCCCTCGCGCCCTGCTTTGCCTGGCGATGTGGTTTCCCGTGTGGATCGTCTTCATCCAATGCGTGATCGTCGTCCCCGGCGCGTTGTGCGTGCTGCTGACCCGATCGCGCGTGCTCACCGAGCGTGAGTCCGGCTTGCTCGGAAACGCGCTCGCCCTGCTGATCTTCTCCATCGCAGCCTGCCTCCTGTTCGTGTCCTCATGCCTCCCCTGCCGCATCCTCGGCGGCATCTGGCTTTCCGCCCTCGCGCTCGAGGGCATTCTGCGCGCGCTCCT
>JANOBO010000014.1:0-11987 GCA_031411695.1 Verrucomicrobiaceae bacterium | reverse complement strand
TCCGAGTCCACTTGGCGGGAGATTGGCCGCCGCGTCGAGGCCAGTGATGCGGGTCAGGTCGAGCATGTTCCTGGGGACATCGCCTTCGCCCAAGTTCGTGCGGAGCATGGCTTGGCGTCCGCCGGATGAAGATCGTCTTCCGAAGGGCGGGAATCAGCTTTCTTTGGCGGATGCCAAAGTCCAGGCACTCGCCGGTTGGATCTCGTATTGGGCCGACCCGGTAATGCCCGTCAGCTAGCGCCTTTGGACCATTCCTGTGACCGACGGTTCGCGAGTTGCATTTCACAGTGCCTCCCACACAATCTGCTGCCGCACGGCCCCACGTATGCCTCTCTTGACCACGGCCTCCTTTGTGAAACTTGCCTCCGCCGGGAAGGTGATCGTTTCCGTCCTGCACATCGGGCGGAAGATTTGGAAAGGTGTCACCGATAAGGGCGAGGATGGCTCCTTGCTCGGCATCGCTCTGCAGGAGCTGAACGCCATCTCCTCAAACATCCACGCCTCCGACTTGGAGAAGTTCATCGACGGCCGCGAGAGTGCGGAGCGGCTCACTGCAAACCATCACATCGTCGCCTTCACCGGCTTCGTCATCGCGAAGCTGATCGAGGAATATGCCGCGCTCCCGGAGAATGGTGACCTCGCTCCCGACCTCATCGCTCTGGCGAAAGTCTTCCCGGAGAAGTGGCTCGCCGCCGCCACGCGGGACACGCACGGCATCCCGCCGCAGCAAGCCCGCAGCTTTCTCGAAGACCTCCGCAGCACGCTTCAGGGCAAACAGGTCGCCGTCGATGAAAAGGAACTCTCCGCCCAGATCGCCCACATCCTGCGCGATGAAGAACTCCTCGATCTTCTCCCCGCGCCCACGCGAGATAAACTCGCCGCTGTCATCGCCAAGGTTCTGCCCGATGCGCTCGCCAACGCACTGGTCCACGAGCATCCCATCTGCGAGGCCGCTTTCAAAAAGGCCAGCCTGCGGTTTCAGAACGAGGTCTTAAACAAGCTCGACAAGATTCATGACACCGTTGCTGCAGGCTTTAAGCAGACCGACAAAAAGCTCGACGAGCTTCTCTTGCGCACACCCCTCAATCAATACCTTCGCAATCTCACCGCCCGCTTCTCCAAGCACAACTCCATCGGCATCCCCGCCGTGGAGGACACAAAGCAGAAGCAGGGGCCTGATTCCATCGCCAAATTGTTCGTGCAGCCCACCTGCACCACCGAGCGGCTGCGGCCCGAGGATTTGCCGGCTGCATTGCTGGATGCAAAAAAGAAACCCACGCCGCTGCTCGCGCGCCTCGTTGCGGAAAAGCGCGTCGTGATGCTGGCTGATCCGGGCATGGGCAAAAGCACGCTCATCCAGTGGCTCGTCGTCACGCTTGCGAACACTGCCGTGCCATCGCCGGAAGCCATCGCGCTGGGCCGGGGCATTCCCCTGCCCTTCATTCTGCGCGACATCATCCCGCTCATGCCGCCGAAGCTGGAGGACTGGACGTGGATGGCTCTGGTGCACTGCTTCCTGAATCACCGCTTGGATGACAAGCCGCACTCCGGCATGGCCTATCCGCTCACTGCGGACGACGACACGTTGCGCGATGTCATGCAGTCGCCTCACGCCTGGTTCATGATCGACGGCCTCGATGAGGTGGGCGACAAGGCCAAGCGCACCGCTCTGCGCAATGTCATCTGGCAGGGATTCGAGGCGCACAAAGAGGCGCGGTTTCTGATCACGTCGCGTGTGGTGGGGTATGAGGAGGCGGAAGTGCATGATAAGCCGGTGCCACCCATTGCGGGCACTATTGACCCTTCACACCGTCGTCGATTACCTCCTCATTTATTAAGTCTCGAACAATCAATTAGTCGCCGCGGAGTGCAAATGGTGCATCTATCGCGCTCGTCAGCGGGGGAGCGTGTCTTTGCAGATATTCATATGGCAAATGAATTTGGGGATGTGATCGCTTCCGGGCAGGCATTCCATGAAATGCAGGCCACCTGCCTCTACCTCGCCCCTTGGGATGATCCCCAGCAATCCGCCTTCTCCGATCACTGGTTCCATCTCCGCCTCGGTGATCACGATGGTCCCATCCGCGCGCGTGAGTTTGTGCGGGCAGTGCATGATCACCCCAGCACACGCAGCATCGGCCGCGTGCCGAATCTGCTGCTGCTGATGGCGCTGCTGTATCGTTACCGCGCCGATCTTCCGCATGGCCGCGCCAAGGTCTATGCCGGCATCTCCCAGGCTTATCTGGAGAACATCGCTAAAGTCAGCCGCATCGACCATCGCAGTGGGACTGCCGTGCCTTACACCTTTGCACAAAAGGAGCGGCTCCTCGCCATCATCGCCATGCACATGCAGCTCCGACGCACGGCGGAGGACGGGAAGAAAAAGCCCAATGGCGAGCAGCCGGACAGCGAGATACTCGCCTCCAAGGATGATCTCCACCGCTGGCTCTGCCCCGAGTTTGGTCAGGCCACCGACGCTGCGAATCAGCAGGAGATGGAGAAATTCATCAGCCACATCGCCGACAGCTCCGGGCTGCTCCTGCCGCGCGGGGTCGTGGATGGGCAGGAGCAGTTTGCCTTTGCCCACCTGTCCTTCCAGGAGTACTACGCCGCCTGCTGGCTGGAGCTGGAGTTCAGCCGCCTGCTCAATCTCAACACCGGGGAGGACGACCTCCTGGCCGCCCCTGCCCCCGCGCCCGATGCGCTTCTGGCGCTGACCGACAAGCTCTTTGCCCAGCGCGCCGCCACCACGCTGTGGCGTGAGCCACTGCTCTTCCTGGCCGAAAAGCTGGCCGAGCGCCCGGCGGACACCACCACGCTGCGCAAGTGGCTCTTCCCCATCCGCAAGGGCGAGACGCTGCCCATGCCCGCCCAGGAACTCCTGGCCACGTTCTCCATCGACCCCCAAGTCAGCTTCACCCCCGACCAGCGCCACGCCATCTGGGAGCACCTCTGCCGCGCGCATCTGGCGAACGAGGAACCGTGGAAAACGGATGTGGCACCCTCCTTGCTCGTCCCTTCGGACTATCAACCCACGATCCTCAGCCTCCTGGTCAGCCTTGCCGCTGAGACGCAGGAGACATTACTTTGGCTCTCCGGCTGCACGGGCGTGAGCGACCTCGCCGCGCTCAAGGGCTTGGGCAGCTTGGAATGGCTTTACCTCAGCGGCTGCACGCGCGTGAGCGACCTCGCCGCGCTCAAAGACTTGGGCAGCTTGCATTACCTTTACCTCAACGGCTGCACGGGCGTGAGCGACCTCGCCGCACTCAAGGACTTGCGCAGCTTGCACTGGCTTGACCTCACCGGCTGCACGCGCGTGAGCGACCTCGCCGCGCTCAACCACTTGGGCAGCTTGAAGGACCTTTACCTCACCGGCTGCACGGGTGTGAGCGACTTCGCCGCGCTCAAGGACTTGCGCAGCTTGCAGATACTTTCCCTCGAGGACTGCACGGGCGTGAGCGACCTCGCCGCTCTCAAGGGGTCGGGCAGCTTGCGGTCGCTTTTCCTCAGCGGCTGCACGGGCGTGAGCGACCTCGCCGCACTCAAGGACTTGCGCAGCTTGCAGGGGCTCGGCATTTCCGGTTGCACGGGCGTGAAGGATTGGGGGCGGCAGATGGCGGAATTGAAGAAGGCGCTGCCGGAGTGCCAGATCATTAGCTCCTGACCGGTGGCGGGAGGGGCTCTGCAAATCGCTGATCCTGAGCACCTGCACTCCGGGGTTGAGCGGCTCACCCCTGGGGTGCGGGGCTTCAACCTTGGGGTTGACGGGTTCAACCTTGGGGTTGAGCGGGCCCACCCGAGGGGGCGTGGCGTCACCCCGTGGGGTGGTGGCTTCAACCCTGGGGTTTGCGGCTTCAACCTGCGGGGTGGCGCGCTCAACCTTGGGGTTCATCGGGTTAACCCTGGGGTTCTTGGGCTGAACCCGTGGGGTGCCGCGTTCAACCTTGGGGTTGGCGGTTTCAACCCTGGGGGTGAGCAGAATTTCGGCGGGGTTTCGGGCCGGCGGAAATGTATTTTTCAACGCCGGTGACGGACGGGCCGTCTGAACCGGGGTCAGTAGAAATAAACCAGCGGGTTCGCCGCGTGTATGCCGAACGGAATCATCAGACTCGATGAGGGTTGGCACCTTGATGAAGGTCATCACCTTGACCAGCCTCCCTTTGTTCCGCTCCCCATCGTTGCGGTTGTTCCCGCGCAGAAATCGAAAGGCAAGCATATGGACTTCATATCAGACAAGAGGACGGAACGTTACCTGTGGCTGAAGAACCTCAGCCTGAACATCGTGGCGGAGGCTGTGAAAATGGGCCTCACCAACCCGGAGGCGCTGGCCGTCAAGGCGCTGGCCGACGCGCTCATCACCGCGATGGAAGCCACCGACGCCGCGCAAACGGCGGTGGACGGCGCGCGCGTGACGGAGAAGCAGCTCGATCTGGCAAACATCAAGGCGCTGCGCATGAAGGTGCGCAACATGAAGACGCTGCCCGGCTATCCTGCCTCCGGCAGCGAGGGCGTGCTGCAGCTCAAGGGCCCCGTGAGTGACTTCGACCCCAGCACCTACAAACCGGCGCTCAAGGTGTCGATGGAAGGCGGCAACATTCGCGTGGACTTCACGAAAAAGGGTGTCGATGCCGTGGCCGTGCGCTGTCGCCTCCGCGGCACGGCAGCGTGGACCAAGATCGGCACCGACTCCGGCTCGCCGTATTACGACACCGCGCCGCTGGCCAATCCGAACGTGCCCGAGGTGCGCGAGTACATGGGCATGGGCGTCCTGGATGATGTCGAGATCGGCCTGCCGAGCGACATCGTGAGCATCACGCTGTCGTAAGGGGCCGGAGGCTGGTTGAGCGGTGGTTTGCGATGGCTGCGGGGCACCGTTTGCAGTTGTTTTTCCAAACCACCGCCGACCATCGCTCATCGCTCCACCGCAGACCACGCGCAGCGGCGCGACCCTCGTCAATCCCTGCAACCCTCCGTTAACAATCCTCACCCGCGCTCCGCGCACACCACCATGCCCTTTGATCCAAACGTCCCCATCACGAATGCCGAGCTGACTTCGGCGATGCTTCGCGGTCAATTTCAAGGTTTGAACTCCCTGATTGAGGCCGTGCCCACCGTCACCAGCGCGGTGGTGGACTCCGTGACCACGCTGGACCCCGGTGAGGCCGCGACGGTGAGCGCCAGCGTGGTGGACGGCATCCTGCATCTCACCCTCGGCATCCCGCGCGGAGACATGGGCGCGGCAGGGGAGCAGGGGCCGCCCTTTGCCCAGGCGGCGGTGGATGGCGTGACCACCGTGAACCCGACTGACCCCGCCACGGTGGAGGTCAGCTTCGACGGCAGCACCGTGCATTTCACCTTCGCCATCCCGCGCGGGGAGGATGGCGCGGCCGGGGCGGCCGGGGAGGTGACGACTGCGGAGCTGGAGGCCGCCATCGGCACCGCCATCAGCGGCACCAGCCCGAACACCAACAGCATCGCCACGCTGGGCAGCACCCTGAATGATCCGCCCACCGCCGCCGACTACGAGGCGCTGCGCGCGAAGCTCAACGAGATCATTCTGAACGGGCGGCGGGACTGACGGGGAAGTAGCCAGTAGCGGGAGGGGCCCGGGAGTGCCTGTGCGCGTGGCACGATGGATAAGGACCGGAGGATTGCCTTCCTCGCGCTGGAATCCCGCGCTGTGTTTGCTGAAATGGCGATTCATTCGCGCAGCTTCATGCACCAGCCCGGAATCTCAGGCGCCGCCATTCGCCATGCGCCATGCGCCATGCGCCATGCGCCATTCGTCATTCGTCATTCGTCATTCGTCATTCGTCATTCGGCATTCGGCATTCGCCATTCGCCATTCGCCATTCGTCATTCGTCATTAAACAGTTTCCCTCTCTGCAATCCTCCCGACAATCCGCGCCCCATGTCTGTCAAAATTCGTTTCAACTCCGCCACCGCCACGGGCATCGTGCTGGCCAAGGTGGGCAATCCGCAGCGCGATGAGCCGCTCCAGACTTCCAAGGAAGTGTTCAAGATCAGCGAGGACGACCGCGCCACGCTCACACCGCTTTTCCTGAAGCCGTTCAAGAACCTCATCGCACACCGTTTTCATCATCACTCATCGCTCGACAAGCATGAGATGAACAACAGCGTGAAGTCGATCTTCGCCTCATCGATGGGCCTGCTGGAAAAAGGCTGCGATATCGCGAAGCGGCTCTACTCGAAGTCCAATCACCCGAAGATCAAGTCGGGCGATCTCTGCATCACGCTGATCGATGACATCGAGATCGACGGGGAGATGAAGCGCGGCCTGTGCATCCTGAAGGCGGAGAGCATGGTGCCCTTCATCAGCATCACCACGCATGACGGGGATCTGCAACTGTCCACCGAGCAGGGCATCAACCCGGAGAAGATCGACAAGGGCTGCCTCATCCTCGATCACCTGCCGCAAAAGGGCTATTACGCGCTGACGTTCGACCGCAGCGGTGAGGACACGCGCTTCTGGGTGCGCGAGTTTCTCGGGCTCCAGGCCGTGCCCGACGCCGCCTTCCTCACCAATGCCTATGCTGGCATGGCGGTGGAGTTTCTCGAGCAGTCGAAGCCCGCGGATGACGAGGCGCCGCCATGGGACACCTGCACCGCCGCGCGCGACGCGCTGAATTATTTCGATGACCGCGAGCACTTCGATCTCCAGGAGTTCGAGGAGAAAGTGCTCAAGACGCCGGACGCCGTCACCAAGTTCGCCGAACACCGCTCGCGGCTCGAGGAGGAGCAAGGCCAGCCGCTGGAGACATCGTTTGAGATCTCGCAGAAGGACATCTCAAAGGCCAAGAAGCGCATCGGCACCGTGCTGAAACTCGACACCGGCATCGAGATTCATGTGAAGCCTAGCTTCTCGGATCACGACAAGCCCGTGCTCGAGCGCGGCTTCGATGAGGAGCGCGGCATGAAGTTCATCAAGGTCTTCTTCAACGAAAGCCACTCCGAGCAGTGATGCACCGCCATCGGCGGCAGCGCGCCGCCATCACGCCGAGCGTGAATCGGTAACAACCAGGCCCGGAGGGCCGCCACAACAATAGCCGTGGGTGCAACCCACGAAATTCGTGGCCTGTCCGACTAACCGAATGGCGAACCGCGTCAGCGGTGACACCATTTGCGCGCTGCGTGCCTTCGCATCCTCCGACGCGATCACGTCACACCCCTCGCTCAAAAAACAGCGTGAACTCGTGCCGGTTGTAGGTCAGATGCGTCTTCGCGAACAACCGCAATCCCCCGGCCGACGCGGTCGCAACGATGGCGTCCAGCATCCGCAACGGCGCCGACACTGAGTCCACGCGGGGCAGCTTCAGGGTGAAGATCACCAGACCTCCCGGCTCGAGATGCCGCGACAGACGCACCACCTGCCCGATGGATTCAGCGGGCGGCCCGTTCATATCGCACAGCAAGGCATCATACCTGACACCCGCTGCCGGTTGGACTTCCCTCACGTCCGAGCGGATGAAGGTGAGACCGGAAAACCCGTCGAGCCTTTTGTCCAAGGCCGCTACATCAATGGCGGTGACGCGATACTGTCGGGCCAGCAACTCGGACGTCATGCCACCGGGGCACGCGCCGAGTTCCAACCATCGGCTCCCCGCCGCCGGCGCCGGACGGTGGAGCCGCAGATGATGCAGCGCCTCGGCGATCTTTGCGCCTGCACGGCTGATGGTGTCCGGGGTGTGTGTGCTGATGAACTTGCTGCCGCCGGGATAAAATCCATTTGAAGCTCGCGGGCTCTGCATCCCGCAAAACAGGCCCTCTTTGCCGACCAGACAAAACAATGTCGGCCCATCCGGCACCTGCTCCTCCGCGTCCTCGATGGCCGGCGGCGGAAAACCGCGCGCAACGGTGTCACGCAAGTTTGCGGCGAGATTCTTGAAGTAGCGGTCAGGCGAGTTGGGATTCAGCACGCCAACAAAAATCGCCTGCGGCTTCCGCGCGCCAAATTTTTGCACCATCGCGCCTGCGGCCTTCTGGAGGAAGCCGTCGATCTTCGAGGGATTACACGGCCACGCATGATCGAGCGGCAGGCTCCACCGGACGAAGATCGCGGCTTTCGAGTGTCGCGCAGCGTCGGGCGTCGCGGTCTTGATCCAATGATACTCACCGCCGAGTTGTTTGCTGGAAACGGCGCCGAGTTGCGTGAGCACCTCATCCGCGATGTCTGAGAACGCCTCCGAGATGCGCACCAGCATCGGCTTGAGTGTCGGCGTGTCAGCGGGGTTCGTGGCGTGCGGTTTGTCCGTCATCAGCCGCCACATAAGCCAGCCCTCCCCGTTTCGCCAAACCGAAGCCAGTTTTTCGGCACGCGGAAAACATTCCGCTCGGCAAACCGGGCAGATGATGCAATCAGCCACCACCCACCCCATGCTCAAACTGTACGCCTATCAAGGATGCTCCACCTGCCGCGACGCGGTGAAATGGCTCAAGCAGCACGACATCGCTTTCACCGAGATCGCGATCCGCGAGACACCACCTTCCCTCCCCGAGTTGCGCTCGGCGCTCGCTGCGCGGGATGGCGATGTGCGCCGGCTCTTCAACACCTCCGGCCTCGACTACCGCGCGCTCGGCCTGAAGGACAAGCTCCCATCCATGACCCGCGAAGCCGCGCTGGAGCTGCTCTCGAAAAACGGCAACCTCGTGAAACGCCCATTCGCCATCGACGCAAAAGGGACCGTGTCTCTGGTCGGCTTCAAGGAGACCGAATGGGCCGCCGCGCTCGGCTGAGCTACCCCGGGTATCCGCCGACGATGTACTTCTCGAGCTGCTCGATCGTCGTGCGCTGCGTGGCGATGATCCACTTCACGAGATCGCCGATGGAAACGATGCCGATCAGCTCCCCTTCCCGCACGACGGGCAGATGCCGGATGCGATGCTCGGTGATGATCCTCATGCACTCGGACACGCTCTGATCCGGGCTCACGGTCACCATCTCCCGCGTCATGATCTCACGCACGGGTGTGTCCTTCGAGGATTTTCCCTTCAACATGACCTTGCTCATGTAATCGCGCTCCGACACGACGCCGACGAGCGTGGGGCCATCCATCACCGGCAGAGCGCCCACGTTCCGCTCCGACATGAGGAAGATCGCGTCATAGACCATCGCCTCGGGCGCGATGGTCCACACGTCCTTGTTCTTGTGCTGCAACAGGGTTCCGGCTGGCGTGGTGATCTCCATGGCGATAAATGATTTTGTCGGATGATCTCCAATCACCCCGCGCAAAGCAAGCCTGTTCTCCTTCCGTAAAAACCTGCGCGCTAAGCCAGAGCCAGGGCTCCGCCATCGCACAGCTCCGCCTTTCCAAATGTCTTCAAACCCGTGTGGCCCATCGCATGGGCCACGCTCATCCAAAGCCGGTTGTGCGCGGCCTTGTCGAACTTCAACGAGCGGCCCATCTTGAACCCGCAGCCGCCGCCGACCATGACGTAGGGGATGTTGTCCAGCGTATGGCTATTGCCTTTTCCCAGCTCGTTCGTCCACACGAGCAGCGTGTTGTCGAGCATCGTGCCGTCACCACCCGGCTCCGGCGTTTCGCTCAGCCGCTTGGCCAGATGCGCAAACTCGCCTGCGAACCAGGTGTTGATCTTCATCAGCTTCTCGTAGCTGTCCTTCTTGTCGTCGGGATCATGCGAGAGGCTGTGGTGTCCTTCTTCGACTCCGAGCCAGCGCATCTGCGCCATGCCCACGCTGCGCATGTATTGCAGCGTGGCCACGCGCGCCATGTCGTTGGCCAGCGCGTTTACCAGCAGGTCGATCTGGATGCGGCTGATCTGCGGCGTGTTGTCGTTCACCAGCTCGATGCTCGGATCCACCTTTGGCACGGGATGCGCCAGCTTGCCCTGCTTGTCCGCGTTTTCCAAATCCTGCTCCAGGCTGCGCACCAGAGTCACGTGCTGGTCGAGCAATGCCTTGTCCCGTGCGCTGAGCTTGGCGGACACACGCTTCAAGTCATCGCGCACGTCATCGAGGATGCTGGCGAGGCTCTCCTTGTCCTTCATCTGCCCATAGAGCTTCTTCAGCACCTGATGCGGATCATCCACCGGCGCGATGGGTTGATTGCCCCCGGCGTAGCTCATGCGCGTCCATGGATCGGCGCGGTCCGGAACGGCCACGCCGAACTCGAGCGAGCCAAACCGTGTGCGCGTCTCCGGCTTCGATTGAAGGAAATTCTTCACCTCCTGATCGATGGAGATGTTGCTGGCCCAGCCGGCGGGGTTTCCGCCGCCGCCCATGATGTTGCCCTTCATCAGCTCATCACAGGTGAGCAGGCAGCTCATGCCGCGCATGTGGCTGTCTCCATCGCCGCGCACCTTGTTGGCGATGCCGTGCAGGATCAGCGTCTTGTCCTTGAAGGCCTCCAGCGGCTTCAGGATTGATTTGAATTCAAAGCCCGCGCCTTCGCCATCGGGCCAGAACTCATTCGGCAGCGTGCCGTTCGGCGAGAACATGATGATCAGGCGCTGACGCCGGTGCGGGACTGGCGCGCCCGTCAGGCTCGGCAGCCCTGCGAGAAATGGAATCGCGGCGGCGGAGATGCCGAGGTCGCGGAGAAATTGACGGCGGTGAACAGATTTCATTGAGGGTGGTGAGGCTACGATCCATACCGCGGCTTCTTGCGGCCCGTAAAGGAACTGAAGTCGAACACCTTCATTACGCCCTCACAAACAACACGCGGCGGTTTTTTCTGCTTCAGGTTGCAGGCGTCTCGCCGTGGCCGGAGCCCGTTTTATGCGAGTGCTGGTGACCGCCGCGCCCTGAGAGGTGCAGAAAAGTGGTGCAACCCGCTGGGTTGCACTCAGCCCGGTGCAAGCGGGCGGGTTATAACACAAGTTCGAGTGACACAGCGATTCCAGCACGAAAACGAGTCACGGTGCGACTGGACTACAATTGCGGTTGAGGGCGCGCTTCGATGGCGATAGAGGAAACGGCGCGCGCGGCGGCACCACCTCATGAAGGCCCTTTTCCTCACCAATGAATTCCCTCCTTACGTCTATGGCGGCGCAGGGGTGCACGTCGAGTACCTGACGCGGGAGCTGGCGCATCTGTGTGACGTGGAGGTGAAATGCTTTGGGGATCAGGATGTGGAGCAGGGCCGGCTGAAGGCGCGCGGGGTGGGGCTGGACATGTCGGGCTGGACCTGCCCGCCCAACCTGCGTTCCGTCTTTGGCGCGCTGGAGCGCAACCTGCACTTCAACACGCAGAAGATCGACGCGAGCATCGTCCACCTGCACACCTGGTATGCGCACTTCGGCGGCATCCTGGCGAAGCTGAACTACGGCATCCCGATGGTGCTGACGGTGCATTCACTGGAGCCGCTGCGCCCGTGGAAGCGGGAGCAACTGGGGCATGGCTACGATTTCACCGTGTGGCTGGAGCGCACGGCGCTGGAGATGGCTGACGCGGTGGTGGCGGTGTCCGAGGAAACGAAGGTGGATGTGCAACGCCTGTTTCATGTGAAGCCGGAGCGGTTGCATGTGATCCACAACGGCATCGACCCGGATGAGTATCACCACACGGAGAATCCCGACGTGCTGCGCAAACATGGGATCGATCCCGCGCTGCCTTTTGTGCTTTTTGTGGGCCGCATCACGCGGCAGAAAGGCATCATCCATCTGGTGCGCGCCATCCAGCATCTGGACGCGGGCTTTCAAGTGGTGCTGTGCGCGGGCGCGCCGGACACGCCGGAGATCGCCGAGGAGATGAAGGCGGCGGTGACGGTGGCACAGAGCACGCGGCCGGGCGTGATCTGGATCCCGGCGATGATCGACCTGCAGGAGAAGATTGTGCTCTACTCGCACTCGGCGGTGTTTTGCTGCCCGTCGATCTACGAGCCGTTTGGCATCATCAACCTGGAAGCGATGGCCTGTGAGACGGCGGTGGTGGCCAGCGCGGTGGGCGGCATCAAGGAGGTGGTGATCGATGGTGAGACGGGAATCCTGGTGCCCGTGCAGCAGCAGAC
>JANOBO010000013.1:0-13450 GCA_031411695.1 Verrucomicrobiaceae bacterium | reverse complement strand
GCCGGTCGTTGACTTCCAATCGCCCGTCTCGCCCGCGCCGGGCCGCGTGGATGTGCCGACGCTCACCACCTATCAAGGCAGCCGCTACCCGGTCGTTTTTAGAAAGGAAAAAGAGGAAGGCTGGCGTGTGACTGACGTCGTGATCGAAGGCGTGAGCATGGTGGCCAACTACCGCAGCCAGCTTGATGACAAATTCAAACGAGGCGGAGTCGCCGCCGTCCTTAGCTCACTCAACGAATCCGCAGCACGCCCCAAATGAAAACCGCACTCCGATTCCTGCTTCCCGCCACCGCAATCCTCATGACGAGCTGCTCGTCCGTGAAACGGCAGTCCACCACATCCGCCGCTGCATCTGATGGCGGCATGGCTCCCGGCCGTGGCGAGATGGCCGCCGGCAAGTCCGCGAAGAATCCTTCCTCCGGCGTCTTTGTGGAAGGAAGCGATGAGTATGCCACGGGCGATGTCCGTGATCCGCTCGAGGGCATGAACCGCGCGACGTTTTGGTTCAACGACAAGCTCTTCACGGTCTTCTTCCGCCCGGTTTCCAAGGGCTACGAGAAGGCGCTGCCGAGATTCGTGCGCAAGGGCATCGACAACGTGTTCGACAACGTGCGGTATCCGCAGCGGTTCGTGAACTGCCTGCTGCAAGGCAAGTTCAAGCGTGCGGGAAAAGAGACGGAGAAATTGCTCGTGAACACGGTGCTTGGACTCGGCGGCATCCTCCGCACATCGGACCGAATCGAGTCGCTGAAGGACATCCCTGCGGAGGACACGGGCCAGACGCTTGGCGCGTGGGGCATCGGTCATGGCATGTATGTCGTGCTGCCGGTCTTTGGTCCGAGCAGCGTGCGGGAAGGATTCGGGCTTGCCGGCGATTACGCGCTCAATCCGGTGAACTGGGGCGCTGCCTGGAGTGGCAATCACGACTGGACCATGGCGGTGCAGGGTGCGCACACCATCCGCGCGTTGCCTGACCAGATCAGCCAGTACGACGCCGCCACTCAGGACGCTTTGGACCCATACATCTCCGTTCGCAGCGCCTACATTCAGAACCGCGCGGAAGCAGCCCGAAAGTAGCCACCCGCGCCACAGGATCATGCTGGAGATTCCCGACCATCCGTTTCGCGCCTTCATCTTCGACTGCGACGGGACGCTGGTGGACACGATGCCGCTGCACTACCTCGCGTGGGTCGAGTCACTCTCTCTCCATGGCGCGCCGTTTGAATTCACGGAGGAGATTTTTTATTCCTACGCCGGCGTGCGTGAGCAGGATGTGGTCACAATCCTCAACGACCGCCACGGCACCAACGTGAATCCCGACGATGTGGCCAACCGCAAGTCGGAGATTTTTCACCGGACGATCACGCGAGTGGAGCCCGTGCGGCCGGTCGCGGAATTTGCAAAAGCACGGCATGGCTCGCTGCCCATGGCCGTGGCCTCCGGCAGCGAGGAGCCGACGGTGCGCGCGTGCCTGGAGGTCACCGGGCTGCTGCATCTCTTTGACACCATCGTGACGCCAAAGGATGTGGCGCGAGGGAAACCCGCGCCGGACATGTTCCTTCTGGCCGCGAAGCGAATGGGCGTCGCGCCTGAGGACTGCCTTGTATTCGAAGATGGAAACTCCGGCATCGAAGCGGCGAAAGCGGCGGGGATGCAGTCCGTCTTCATCCCGCGCACGCTGCGCTGAGCTTCGTCATCCGATGTTCACCGCAGGGAGGTTCCAGACCTTCTCTGCGTACTCCTGAATCGTGCGGTCAGAGGAAAATTTGCCGACGCGCGCCGTGTTCAAGATTGCCATGCGGTTCCAGCGGCCGTGGTCCTGGTAGGCCTCGTTCACCTTCCCTTGCGCCTCGCAATACGACGCGAAGTCCGCGAGCACGAGGTACGGATCGCCGTGATCGAGCATGCTGTCGCGCAGCGGCTTGAAGTCCTCCGCATTGCCCGTGAAGAAGTCTGACGCCAGCCAGTCGATGGCCAGCCGCGCGGAGTGATTGCTCCAATAAAACTCCCACGGATTGTAGCCGCGTGAGACGTGGTCGTTCACCTGCTCGACGGTGAGGCCGAAGATGAAAATGTTGTCGTCGCCGACTTCCTCCAGGATCTCCACGTTCGCGCCGTCGAGCGTGCCGATGGTGAGCGAGCCATTGAGCGCCAGCTTCATGTTCCCGGTGCCGGAGGCCTCTTTGCCCGCAGTTGATATCTGTTCGGACAGGTCTGACGCCGGGATGATTTTCTCTGCGAGCGTGACGCCGTAGTTTGGGAGGAAGACGACCTTCAACTGATCACGCACCCGCGGATCGTTGTTCACCTTCGCGCCCACCGCGTTGATGGCGTGGATGATGTTTTTTGCGAGGAAGTAACCCGGTGCCGCCTTCGCGGCGAAGATGAACACGCGCGGCTGGATGTTGAGCGTCGGGTTGTCGAGCAGCCTTTGGTAGAGCGCGACGATGTGCAGCAGGTTCAGATGCTGGCGTTTGTATTCGTGGAGGCGTTTGATCTGCACGTCGAACAGCGCGTCCGGGCTGACCTTCACGCCGCAGCAGTCGAGGATGATCTTCGCGAGCCGCACCTTGTGATCGCGCTTGATGGAGCGGAAGCGGCCTTGGAAGGAGGGGTCTTCAGCAAAGGCCTCAAGACCGCGCAGCTTGGTCGCATCGCGCCGCCAGTCCCCGCCGATTGCCTCGGTGATCAGCGCGGCGAGCTGCGGATTGCACACATCGAGCCAGCGACGGAAGGTGACGCCGTTCGTGAGGTTTAGGAAGCGGCCTGGATACAGCTCGTTGAACTCGGGAAACAAGCGTTCCTTCAAAAGGCGGGAGTGCAGCGCGGCGACGCCATTGACGGCGTGGCTGCCGAGCACGGACAAGTTGGCCATGCGCACAAACTTCGCGCCGCGTTCATCGATCAATGACAGCGCGCGTTTCTTTTCCGCATCACCCGGCCATTTGCGCTCCACCTCGTTCTCGAGGAAGCGGCGGTTGATCTCAAAGATGATCTCGAGATGGCGCGGCAGCACGCGGCCGAAGAGCGGCACGCTCCACATCTCGAGCGCCTCAGGCAGCAGCGTGTGGTTCGTGTAGCCGAAGGTCTTCTGGCAGATGGCCCACGCGCGGGTCCACTCGAGGCCTTCGACATCGATCAGCAGCCGCATCAGTTCGGGGATGGCCACCGCCGGATGCGTGTCGTTCAATTGCACCGCGACCTTGTCGGCAAAATTGTCCCAGTTGAATTTGTTGTCGCGCTTGAATCGCCGCACGATGTCCGCCAGCGAGCAGGCCACGAAAAAGTACTGCTGCACGAGACGCAGCTCCTTGCCGTTCTCCGTGGAGTCGGTCGGGTATAGAACCTTCGAAACCGTCTCGGCCAGCGCCTTCTCGTGCAGCGCCTCGACGTATCCGCCGGAGTTAAACACCTGGAAGTTGAACACGTCTGACGCATGCGCCTCCCAGAGCCGGAGGAAATTCACCGTGCCGGAATCGTAACCGACGATGGGGATGTCCCACGGCACGCCGACCAGCGGCTTTGTCTCGACCCAGTCTGGACGCGAGCGGCCTTGGTCATCGAACTTCTGCACGACGCGGCCGTAAAGATGCACGGTCTGGCGGTAGTCCGGCCGCACGATCTTCCACGGATTTCCGTCGCGGATCCAGCCGTCGGGCTGCTCCATCTGCCGTCCATTCACGATCTCCTGGCGGAACAAGCCGAACTCATAATGGATGCCATAGCCGATCGCCGGCAGATCCAGAGTCGAGAGGGAGTCGAGAAAACACGCCGCGAGACGGCCCAGGCCGCCATTTCCCAGCCCCATGTCCGGTTCTTCCTTCAGCAGCTCATCGAGATCGCGCCCCATGTCGGCCAAGGCTGCTTTTGCCGCCTCGTAAATGCCCGCGTTGCGAAGATTGTTCTCCAACAAACGGCCCATGAGATACTCGAGCGAGAGGTAATGCACGCGGCGGACATTGTTCCGGCGGTGATAGGTGCGCGTGACGGTGGAGCGGTCCAGCACGCGGTCGCGCACGGCGAGGCACGTGGCCACCCACCAGTCGCGCGGGCCGGCTGTCTCGATGTCGGCGGAAAGCGTGAAGCGCAGGTGATTGCCGATGGATTTCTTCAGGCCCGCCGGCGTGTTCTCGACACAGACATCCATCGGGGTGAGTTCGGAGACGGGCGGGAAAAGAGTCGGCGCGGACATGTTCGGGTGATTGGGCTTTTGAGGGGCGGGCACATTGCGCCGAAGCGCAAGACCTGCAAGAACCGATAGCAATTGCCGCACCAATTGTGCGGTCACATGCACGGTGGCCTGCACCGTCATATCTCACATGGGCTGACCTTTGGGCGCTTGACTCAATGGAAGGCGCGGGCCGGTCAGGGCACCGCCTCACTTCGGCGCGGCCATCTTCCTGACGTGCTCTGCGATGTGCTTTCCCACTGCGCGGTTCGTGGCAGGGGCGTAGTGGCTGTCACCCAGCAGTTCCTTGTTCGGCGCCACACCGCCCTTGCCGGGCAGCTCGGCAGTGATCCACTCCATCGCGTCGATCCAGCCGTACCCCTTCGACTCGAAGTAATCGAGAAAGCCCTGGTAGATTTTCGGTCGTCCGGCGCGCAGACGCGGAAAGTCCTCGCGCCCCGGCAGCCACAGGATCAGCGGCTTTGCGCCCGTGGCGCGCACCTCCTCCACGAAGCGGTCGAACACGCGGCAGTTGATGGTGAAGATCGGATGGCGTGGATCAAACACGCGATCCTCGCCCACCGGCGCGATCTTCTCCACCCGCGAGCCGCGCTTCAGCACCACGTTCATCGAGCGCCGCAGGCGGACCGAGACGTCCAGCCAGCCAGCCGCTAGCTGGTCGCCGGCCCGGCTCCTGATCAGGGTGAGCAGTGGCGTCGGTGGCGGCCGATGGTAAAGAATATCCAGCCGCGAAAGCTCGCGCAGCCGCCTGCCGGGATGCGCGAGCAACTCGCGGTACGCATTTGCATCGGGAAGTGGGTTCGGGTTCAGCACCAGCCTGCCAGCCGCGTCGAGCGTCGGATAAGGAAGGCCGCGCACGTTGAGGGCCTGGCTCGGATCGTCCAGGCGGAAGGGATAATAGGCGTTCACCGTGCGGCGCACATCGGCCGTCATGCAGCCGAGGATGACGACGTCTGCCTCGAACTGCCTTCCATCGTGCAGATAGCGGAGCAGGGCCTGCGTCATGCCATACCCGCCCACGCCAAAATTCAGAAACTCCATGCCTCCCGTCTCCTCCGCGTAGTGTTCCCACGTCTCGTCGTTCTTCACCTCATCGCACTGGGTGAAGGAGTCGCCAAAGCACAGCGCACGCACGGTGCCGGCAGGCTTTGCCGTCGCATACTCACGGTCCGCGCGGAGCCCCTGTGAATTGGACCGGTACAGGCCGTCCGACGAAACCTTCCCGCGCGTGATCGTCCAGCCAAGTTCGCGACTGTGCGTGGTATATGACGAGCGCCCTTCGATGATTTCCTGCGCCGCCTGCACCTGCACGTCCGTTAGCACGAACGGATCGCCCTCGCGTTTCGTCGCCTGCAAATAGGCCCAGCACGCGGCCTCGGCGCATAAGTAGGCAGCCCCCACGCCAATGCCCATGGCTAGGGTGACGAACAGCGCCCGGCGTGGCTTTGCAAAAGCCGCGCGCGCTGAGCGGACGATGACCGACACCGCGTGGATCACGAGCACCAGCAAAAGAAGCCGCACACCCCAGCGCAAAGCCGAGGGCACCTGGGAGATGAACCAGAAGGCAGCCGCCCCCACGATCCAGGCAGCCACGGCATGAGGCAGCGGCAGCCGCCACAGATACCCGGCTGTTTTTGCAAAAGATGAAACACGGCCTCGCACGATGTGCATCGCAGTTCACGGACTCCAGCGCTTTCCTTGCGCGGCGCGCGCGGGAATGCAATTTGGATTTCCATCCGCGCGCCCCGGCATCGAGCCGCTGTGCCACTGCCTCTTGCAATCCGCCCGTAGCGTTTCACGATGACCGCGCACATGACGGAATTTGCATTTTTCAGGCTGCCCGACGGCCAGGCGTGGATCGGGGAAGGGCCCTTTGAATCGCTGGCGCGGCCGGACGAAAAGGCGGCGTGCTTTTACATCAACGACTTTGATCTGTCCGATCCCCTGCCCTGGAAAAAGCCCGCGCGGCTTCACGAAGTGACTCCTGCGACACTCGACACCTGGGCACGCGACAGCGAAGGGCCGATGCGCGTGCAGTGGGAAAAGCCGGCCACCGAATGGTTCAAGATGGCCTTCCGGCGCATCCGGCGCGAGGTGCTCGCGGGCCGGCTGGCAAAGATGGTGCCCATCCTCGCCGAGCACGGCACGCGGCTGTCAGGACGGCCCGAGACGCTGCTGCGGCGCGTGCTCGGCGCGCCATCGAATGTGTGGGGCTACGGGCATGTGGCCGGTGAGGACGGCTTCATCGGCGCCACGCCCGAACTACTTTTCCGCCTGACTGGCGACGAGGTCGAAACGATGGCGCTGGCTGGCACCGCGAAGCCGGGAGATCAAAACGATTTTCTCTCCGATGTGAAGGAGATCGAGGAACACCAGCTCGTGGCGGCCTACCTCGAAGAGCGTCTTGAAACGGTCGGCAATGTGAACCGCGGCTCGCGCGAGGTGCTCGAGACATCGGGCCTTGTCCATTTCAAGACACACCTGCGCGCCAGGCTCGACCGCCCCGTGGCCGTCGGGGATCTGATCTCGCTGTTGCATCCCACGCCCGCCGTCGGCTGCCTGCCGCGACAAGATGAGTGGCTGGCGCGGCTGCGGGAATACCGCACGCTGCTGAAGGCGCCCGCGTTTTTCGGCGCGCCATTTGGGTTTTCAATTCACGGGGAGCATCACCTCGTCGTCGCGATTCGGGGCATCGGGTGGGATGGTGAGAAGGTGGTGCTGCCATCCGGCTGCGGGATCGTGGGCGGCAGCGCGTTTGATCACGAGTGGCGGGAGCTGCGCCTGAAGCGTGAGGCCGTGCTGAGACAGTTCGACTTATGAGCGGGAACGCGGCATTGGCGGCATGCGTCCTGCGTGAGCTGGCGCGTCTCGGCGTGCGCGAGTTTTGCATCGCCGCCGGCGCGCGCAATGCTCCGCTGCTCGCTCCATTGCTGGCATCAGGTGGAGTGCGCATCTGGAATTTTTTTGACGAACGCAGCGCTGCTTTTTTCGCCCTCGGCCGAATCTTGGTGGACCGCGCGCCGGTCGCGGTGATCACCACGTCGGGGACGGCTGCGGGTGAGCTGCTGCCTGCCGCGATGGAGGCTTTCTATCAGGGGCTGCCGCTCGTGCTCGTGACGGCGGACCGGCCGAAGCGCTATCGAGGCACGGGCGCTCCGCAGGCCGTGGAGCAACGCGGCATCTTCGGCTGCTACGCCGAAAGCACGCTCGATCTCGACGGTGAAACCATCGCGACGTCCTGGCCTCCATCAGTGACGACGAAGCCGCTGCATGTGAACGTGTGCTTCGAGGAGCCGCTCGATGGTGTGGCTGACGGAATCGATTTTGAAAGCGTCGGACCGCCACCAAGGACCGCGCCAACTCTCGCAGACAGCGCAGCGCGGGCCATTCTCGAGTCATGGCTCGCAGAGCGCGAAGGTCTGGTGGTCCTCGCCGGTGGGATTCATCCCTCCCGCGTCGAAACCGTCGCGCGGTTTCTCGAAGCGGTGAACGCGCCCGTCTTCGCGGAGGCGACTTCCAACCTGCACGACTGCCCCGTGCCCGCCGAACTGCTCATCACCGGTGGTGACGCCGCCCTGCGGCAGATGCGCATCCGCCGCGTGCTTCGCATCGGTTCCGTGCCATCCGGCCGCTGGTGGCGGGATCTGGAGGAGCGTCCCGACATTGCAGTCCTGAATGTGTGCGAGCCTCCGTTCCCCGGCCTCGCACGCACGGAAAGCGTGGAGGCGGCGGGCTTCGCCTTGCTCGACTTTTCGTGCGACCACTGCCTTGGCGCGCGCGCTGGCGCAGCTGCCTCGGAGATGGGGGCATCACTGAGCGAGATCATCGACGCGCACCCAAGATCGGAACCTGCGTGGGTCCGCCGCCTCAGTCTCGCGGTGCCCGAGGGCGCGCGCGTATTCCTCGGCAACAGCCTTCCGATTCGCGAATGGAACCTGGCAGCCGCACGCGCGAGACCGCGCACGACGTTCTTCGCGAATCGCGGTGCAAACGGCATCGACGGCATCGTCTCGACCTTCTTCGGCGTCAGCGCGACGGCCGATGAGTCTTGGCTCGTCATCGGGGATCTTAGCGCGCTCTACGACCTCAGCGCGCCATGGATTCTGGACCAGCTCCCGGCCGGCAACCGGCGGATCGTGGTGATCAACAATGGCGGTGGCAAAATTTTCTCGCGCGTCTCTTCACTTCGCTCGCTGCCAAACGCCGCGCGCGAGGTGATCGAGAACCGCCATGCGCTCGGCTTCGAATCGTGGGCGCGGATGTGGGGCATGAGCTACCTGCGCGCCGAATCTCCCGACGAGTTTGTCGGACGGCCCGAGGGAAACGCGGTGATCGAGATCGTGCCGGACGCAGACGAGACCGAGCATTTTTGGCGGAAGTGGGATGCGAAGTAAGCGACCCATGCTCCTTGTCTTGCGCATCAGACCGGTAGGTCCGACACAACAACAGGCGTGGTTTGTGCCGGCCCGATGCGCCTCGATCTGTGGCGGCGTTACTTCGCCAGCTCGAAGACAAACGGCAGCCCTTGCGCCTTCATCAGGTCGCGTTCCTTCGCCAGAAACTGGTCCGCCAGCCGCGCAAAACCGCCGTCGGCGCGGAACTTGGCGAGGGCGTCATTGATCGCCGCCTTGAGCTCTGGCTGCCCCTGATTCAGGGCGACGGCCCAGACTTCTTCGCGCAGCGGAGCCAGCAGCGCGCGCGTGGATTCGGCGTGCCGCTCGTGATGGTTCATGATTGAAATCTGGTCATAGATCCAGGCGTCGCACGTGCCGTTGACGATCTCCAGCACGCAGGCCGCGTCGGTGTCGAGGCTGACGAGCTTCGCCTGCGGCAGTTCTTTCCGCGCCCACATCTCGCCCGTGGTGCCAAGCCGCACCACCACGCGCCGGCTGGCGGTTTTGAGGTCATCGGCTTTCTGCACGGGCGAGTTTTTTGCCACCAGAACCGCCAGCCCGTTCTTCACGTACGGCTCGGAGAAGTCGATGGACTTCCGCCGCTCGTCGTTGGCGGTCATTGAGGAGATGACCAAGTCGATGCTGCCCGTCTTCAACGCGGTGATGAGGCCGTCGAAGTTGATGTTCCGGAACTCGACCTCCCTCCCCATGGCCTTTCCGATCTCACGTCCGATCGCCACGCTGACGCCGCTGATCTCGCCCTTGTCATTCACAAACTCGAACGGCGGGTAGGTCGCATCCGTGCCGATCACGAGCTTCTTCTGCGCCGGCTTCTCACCGCAGGAAACGCAAAGCACAGCGGCGGCACTGATCAGCAAGTGTCGGATCATCATCGGCGAAAGTAGGCGAGCCCGTCCCGGCTCGCAACACACCGCTCCACCACCGGTGCTGAGGACCTGGGGAAAGGGCGGGCGAGCACGGGCAGACGCCCCGCATTCTAACCGTCCCTCCCCTTGCAAAAACCTTCGCGCCGTGGAGAATCGCGCGTCACAAATTCCCGCCTAAAAATGCCGAAGCAATCCACTTCCCCCGCCTCGATTCGCCCCATTCAAAAGCTCATGGTGGCGAACCGTTCTGAGATCGCCATCCGCGTCATGCGCGCGGCCACCGAGCTGGGACTGCGAACCGTCGGCATCTACGCGCAGGAGGACCGCTTCTGCCCGCATCGCTTCAAGGCGGACGAGGCGTACGAGCTGAACAAAGCCAAGGGACCGCTGGGCGCATACCTCGACATCGAAGGCATCGTCACCCTCGCAAAGGAGAAAGGCGTGGACGCCATTCACCCAGGCTATGGCTTCCTCAGCGAGAACCCAAAGTTCGCCCAGGCTTGCGCGGACGCCGGCATCATCTTCATCGGCCCCGAGTCGAAGATCCTCGACATGATGGGCGACAAGACGGCCGCGCGCGCCGTGGCGCGAAAGCTCAACGTGCCCATTCTCGAAGGGACCGAAGATCCCGTGAGCGACAGGAAGGACGCGCTGACCGCAGCGAAGAAGATCGGCTTTCCGCTCATCATCAAAGCTGCCTTCGGCGGCGGCGGGCGCGGGATGCGCATCGTGCGTGAGGCGAAGGATCTGGAGAAGCTGCTCGACGAGGCGCAAACGGAGGCGGAGCGCGCGTTCGGCAATGGCGCGGTGTTTTTGGAAAAGTTCGTCGGCAAGGCGAAGCACATCGAGGTGCAGATCCTGGCGGACAAACACGGTAACGTTTTGCATCTGCACGAGCGCGACTGCTCGGTGCAGCGGCGTCATCAAAAAGTGATCGAGCAGGCGCCGAGCTACGGCGTGAAGCAGGAGATCATCGACGCGCTGTGTGACGCCGCCGTGAGGCTGGCGAAGGAGGTGAAGTACACCCACGCGGGCACGGTCGAGTTTCTCGTCGATCACGAGACCGGCGAGTGGTTCTTCATCGAGATGAATCCGCGCATCCAGGTCGAGCACACCGTGACCGAGGAGATCACCAGCATCGACATCGTGCGCAGCCAGATCCTCATCGCACAGGGGCACAAGATTCACGAGGAGCCGCTCGGCCTGCCCGCGCAGGACAAGATCGAGAAGACCGGCTTTGCCATCCAGTGCCGCATCACCACTGAGGATCCGGAGAACGGCTTCACGCCCGACTTTGGCAAGATCCTGAACTACCGCAGCCCCGGCGGCTTCGGCGTGCGGCTCGATGGCGCGCTCGGCGCGACGAACGCGGTGATCACGCCCTATTATGACTCGATGCTCGTGAAGCTCACGATCTACGGCCGCACGTATCAGCAGGCGCTGGACCGCATGGACCGCTGCCTGCGTGAGTTCCGCATCCGCGGGGTGAAGACAAACATCCCTTTCCTCACGAATGTGATCCATCACGAGGACTTCCGCGCCGGCCAGGCCACGACGCGTTTCATCGACAACAATCCCGACCTTCTCAAGTTCGTTGCGCGCAAGGACCGCGCCACCAAGCTGCTGGACTACCTGGCCGACACCATCGTGAACGGCAATCCTTTCGCGAAGGGCCATAAGATCGCCGCGCTGTTCTCCTCTCCGCCGATCCCGAAGTGTGATCACCGCATCACGCCGGCGAAGGGGACCAAGCAATTGCTCACCGAAATGGGGCCGGAGAAGTTCTGCAAAGACTGGGTCGCCAAACACAAGCGCCTGCTGATCACCGACACGACCATGCGCGACGCGCATCAGTCCCTGCTGGCCACACGCATGCGCACCTTTGACATGCTGGCCGTGGCGGACAGCGTCGCGCGCCGCACGCCGAATCTGTTCAGCCTCGAAATGTGGGGCGGCGCCACGTTCGACGTAACGATGCGTTTCCTGCGTGAGGATCCGTGGGAGCGGCTGCGCGCCATCCGCGCGAAGGTGCCGAACATTCTCTTGCAGATGCTCTTCCGCGGCAGCAACGCCGTCGGCTACACGAACTACCCCGACAATGTGGTGAAGGGCTTCATCAAGCATGCGGCGGAGAATGGCATGGACATCTTCCGCATCTTCGACTCGCTCAACTACCTGCCAAACCTCACCGCCGCGATGGACTCGGTGCGCGAGGACACCACGTCAATCTGCGAGGGCACGCTCTGCTACACGGGCGACATCCTCGATCCGAAGCGCGACAAGTACGACCTGCAATACTATGTGCGTCTCGCGAAGGAGCTGGAGAAGATGGGCGCGCACATGCTTTGCATCAAGGACATGGCCGGCCTCGTGCGCCCGTTTGCCGCGAAGAAGCTGGTGAAGGCGCTGAAGGACGAAGTCGGCATCCCGATCCACTTCCACACGCACGACACCAGCGGCCTGAACGCCGCGAGCATCATCGAGGCCGCCACCGCAGGAGTGGATGTGTGCGATGCCGCGATTGCCTCCATGTCCGGCGGCACCTCGCAGCCAAACTTGAACTCCATCGTCGCCGCCATGCAAAACACGCCACGCGACACCGCGCTGGACGTCGAGGCGCTGCAGGAGTTCAGCGACTACTGGGCCGCTGTGCGCTCGTTTTACAAACCCTTCGACACCTCCGAGCCCTATGGCACCGCCGAGGTGTATCTGCACGAGATGCCCGGCGGGCAGTACACGAACCTCAAGGAGCAGGCCACCGGCATGGGCATGGCCGCGCGCTGGCCGGAGATCGCGCATGCCTACGCGGAGGTGAATCAGCTTTGCGGCGACATCGTGAAGGTCACGCCGAGCAGCAAGGTCGTCGGCGATCTCGCCATCAAATGCGTCGCACGCGGTGTGAAGCCGGCGGACATTGTGAACCTGCAAGGCACGAAGTGGAGCAAGGACGTGACGAGCATGTTCGAAGGCTGGCTCGGCGAGCCATTCTACGGAATGGAGCCGGCAAAAGCCGCTGACAGCCGCAAAAAATGGAACGCGCTGGCCGATGCCATCGTCGGCAAAGGCGGCAAGCGCATCAAGGGCCGGCCCGGCACGCACGCCGCGAAGATCAAGCTCGAGGACGTGCGCGCCGAGTTGGAAACGAAGATGAAGAAGAAGCCCACCGAGGATGATGTGTGGAGCTACCTGATGTATCCCGATGTCTTCCTGAAGTTCGCAGACTTCCGCAAGACGTATGGCGACGTCGCCGCGCTCCCGACGCCGGCCTACTACTACGGCCTCCAGGACAAGGAGGAGATCAACATCACGCTGGAAGAAGGCAAGACGCTCTTCGTGCGGCTTCTCAACATGACCGAGCCGGACCCCAACGGCCAGCAGACCGCCATCTTCGAACTGAACGGCTATCCACGCCACACAACCGTCACGAACAAAGCCCTCGCTAAAAACGCGGTGACGAAGACCAAAGCCGACCCCGCCGATCCGACTCAAGTCGGCGCGCCGATGCCCGGCATGGTCGCGTCGATTGCGGTGAGCGTTGGTCAGAAGGTCAAGGAAGGCGAGACGCTGCTCACCCTCGAAGCCATGAAGATGTTCGCCGCCGTCGCATCACCCATCGCCGGCACTGTCAGCGAGATCGCCGTGAAGGTCGGTGAGAGCGTGGAGAGCAAGGACTTGCTGGTGCGGCTGGTGAGGTGAGTCGATTGTGCTTATGGAAGAGGTGCTCCAGATCCAAGTCGGATTTCAGAACGGAATTCGCCCCGGAGAAAATCACTTCCGTGAATTCAAGACTGCTCTTTAAGGCGACAAAAAATGGAACGGTATGCGGATGAAAACCGCGGCCGCACGGAGCTTGCGCCGTCGCTGCGGCATTCTGCCGCAGTCCGTCACAGCGGCTTCGGCCGCGGATGCTCATGCGAGTGCCACCGCGCACAACACGTGACCTCGTTTTATTTCTGAAAGCGCCACCCACGAATTGAGCA
>JANOBO010000012.1:0-4645 GCA_031411695.1 Verrucomicrobiaceae bacterium | reverse complement strand
CCGAGCCCGACGTCGGCGAGCCGGTCGAGGACCTTGTGGGCGGCAGGCGTCGACGCCTCGGCTGCACTGTCCGAACCAGGGCCGAAGAACTCCTCCGCCTCGGTCACAGACATCGCAAGCACTTCGGCGATGTTTCTGCCGCGATACTTGATCTCGAGCGTCCGCGCATTGTATCGCGCGCCGTGACACGCTGGACAGGGCGCATAGACGCTGGGAAGGAAGAGCAGCTCGACGAACACGAAGCCCTCGCCCTCGCACGTTTCGCAACGGCCCTTTTTCACGTTGAAGGAAAACCGGCCCGCGTCGTAGTGATGCCGCCGCGCGTCCTTCGTCTCGGCAAAGAGGCGGCGCACATGGTCAAACAAACCGGTGTACGTCGCGAGGTTCGAGCGCGGCGTGCGGCCGATGGCTTTCTGATCCACGCGCACGAGACGTTTGATGCTTTCCATGCCGCTGGTGATCTCGCCGCCTTGCGTGACGACCGCAGCGCGCTCGAGTTCCTCGCCCTCCTCCTCGTCAACAGGCGCTTCGTGGCCGAGATGCTTCGCCACCAATTCCACGAGCACTTGGCTCACGAGGCTCGACTTCCCGGAGCCGGAGATGCCGGTGACCGTGGTGAAGACGCCGAGCGGAAAGGTGACATCGAGTTGGCGAAGGTTGTTGCGCGTGACGCCGCTGAGTTTCAGCCAGCCCTGCGGCTGACGCGCGTCGCGCGGCGGCGCGTGATCGATGGCAAAAAGATGCCGGCGCGTCTGCGAGGCCCTCACCTTCTCCAGCCCGGCGAGCGGACCGCTGTAAAGAATCTCGCCGCCCTGCTCACCCGCCGCAGGGCCCACATCGACGATCCAGTCGGCATGACGAATGACATCCAGCTCGTGCTCCACGACGAAGAGCGAATTGCCAGAGGCCTTTAACTTCGCCAGCGCCGTCAGCAGCGCTTCTGTGTCCGCTGGATGCAGGCCGGCTGAAGGCTCATCGAGCACATAGACGACGCCGAAGAGATTCGAGCGCACCTGCGTGGCTAGGCGCAGCCGCTGCAGCTCGCCGGGAGAGAGCGTGGGCGTGCTGCGGTCCAGCGACAGATAGCCGAGGCCGAGATCCAGCAGCACCTCGAGCCGCGCGCAGAGATCCTGCGTGATGCGCTGCGTGACCATCGCCTTCTCAGGGTGCTCCGCCTCCAGCTTGCTCCAGCCCGGAGCCTTTCCCTCCGCAAACGGACACAGCAACGTGGCCAGACGCTTCAGCGGCAGATTTGAAATCTCCGACAGATCGAGCCCGGCAAACTTCACGGACAGCGCCTCGGCGCGCAGCCGCCTGCCGTGGCACGCGGGGCACTCGCTGCTCACCATGTAGCGCGCCACGCGCTTCTTCATCGAGGCGCTCTCGGTCTTCGCGAAGGTCTCGAGCACATATTTCTTCGCGCCGGTGAAGGTGCCCATGTAGCTCGGCGGCTCCTTGCGTTTGATGGCGCGCCGCACCTCATCGCGATTCCATCCTGCGTAAACCGGCACGACGGGCTGCTCATCGGTGAAGAGCAGCCACTCGCGATCCTTCTTCGGCAGCTCGCGCCACGGTGTGTCGATGTCGTGGCCGAGCGTAGTGACGATGTCGCGCAGGTTTTGCCCATGCCACGCAGGCGGCCATGCGGCGATGGCGCGCTCGCGGATGCTCAGTGAATCATCCGGCACCATCGACCGCTCCGTCACCTCATAGACGCGGCCCAGACCGTGGCAGCGCTGGCACGCGCCTTCCGGCGTGTTTGGCGAGAAGGACTCCGCATACAGCAGCGCCTGGCCCGGCGGATAATCACCCGCGCGCGAGTAAAGCATCCGCAGGAGATTCGACAGTGTGGTGACGCTGCCGACCGATGAGCGCGTGGTCGGCGAGCCGCGCTGCTGTTGCAATGCGACCGCAGGCGGCAGGCCCTCGATCTCATCCACCTGCGGCACGCCCATCTGATGGAAGAGCCGCCGCGCATACGGCGCGACGGATTCCAAGTACCGCCGCTGCGCCTCGCCATAGAGCGTGGCGAAGGCCAGCGACGACTTGCCCGAGCCGGACACGCCAGTGAAGACGACCAGCGCATTGCGCGGGATGTCCACGTCGATGTTCTTGAGATTGTGCTCCCGCGCGCCGCGCACATGCACAAAGCCATCAGAGCCGTCGCGCTGCCAGGGCCCGCGTGATGCATCATCCGCCTTCATGATTGCATCGAGAACGCGGGCAGATCTGCCGCGCTCCGGCTTGGAGGAGTGGCGGCGCTGTCAGCCGCGATCTCCGCCACCCATTCATAAGACCGCAACCGCGCCGCGTGATCGTGGATGAAGGCGTGGACCATCAGTTCATCGGCAGCCGTCGCTGCCGCCAGCGCGGTCAGCTTGCGCCGCACAGTGGCGGGGCCGCCGACGATGGAGCCGCCCGTGAAGGATTCCACCGCGGCTCTTTCCTGCGCGGTCCAGAGTCCGTCCATGCTATCCACCGGCGGCTTCAAAGGCTGCGGCATGCCACGGATCAAGCTCAGCGACGCTTGCTGATGTGACGTGGCCAGGCGGAGCGCTTCGGCATCGGTCTCCGCGCAGATCACATTCACGCAGACAAGGGCGCAGGGTTCCGCGAGCGCCGCCGACGGACGAAAACTGCGCCGATAGGCCTCGAGAGCGGGCAGCATGTTTGCCGGCGAGAAATGACCTGCGGAGGCAAAGGGCAGGCCGAGGCGTCCGGCGAGCTGCGCGCTGAAGCCGCCGGAGCCGAGAAGCCAGATGGGAATGTCCAGTCCCGCGCCCGGCACCGCGCGCACGCGCTGGCCCGGCACGGCAGGCTGGAGGAAAGCCATCAGCTCCTCCAGCAGTTCCGGGAAGTCGTCGCCGTTGCTATCGAGACCCCGACGGATCGAGCGCATCGTCATTTGATCCGTGCCCGGCGCGCGCCCGAGTCCGAGATCAATGCGGCCGGGATAGAGGGACTCGAGCGTGCCGAACTGCTCGGCAATCATGAGCGGCGCGTGGTTTGCCAGCATGATGCCGCCTGAGCCAACACGGATGCGCGAGGTGCCGCCGGCGATGTGGCCGATCACCACCGAGGTCGCCGCGCTGGCGATTCCCGGCATGTTGTGATGCTCCGCCACCCAATAGCGGCGGTAGCCCCAGCGCTCCGCGTGCCGCGCGAGGTCGAGGGAATTCTGCAAGGCCAGCGCAACGCTCCCGCCCGCGACAATGGGCGAGAGGTCGAGGACCGAAAACGGTATGTCGGCGAGCTTGGTCACTAGCCGATGGTATCGCGTTCGCTCACGGCGCCGGCCGCATGTCACATGTCAGGTGCCCTACCCTCCGCTGGGCGTCCTCACTCCCGTCGGCGTTTCCCCGTTTCCAGCAACGCCAACTCACCGCAAGAATCGGGTGGGATCGCGGCGCGCATCCGCTAGCATCGCCGCATGAACGATTACGCGCGCGTCGAGAAAGTGATCCGCCACCTGGATGGCCATCATCGGTCGCAGCCATCGCTCGCCGAACTTGCGGCCGCGTCGGGCCTGAGCGCATCTCATTTCCACCGGCTCTTCCACCGCTGGGCGGGCGCGACGCCGAAGGACTTCATCCAATGCCTGACCGTCGAGCACGCCAAGCAGCGTCTGCGCGATTCAGCCAGCGTCCTCGATGCCGCGCTCGATGCCGGACTCTCCGGCCCGGGGCGTCTGCACGATCTGCTCGTGACGCTCGAGGCCGCGACGCCGGGCGAAATCAAATCTGGCGGCAGCGGCATGACGGTGGAGTGGGGCGCTGCGGAGACACCGTTCGGCATTTGCACGCTCGGCTGGAATGCGCGCGGCATCTGCCATCTCGCCTTTCACGATGACGATGTCTCCGCGCCGCCATCCGAACTCACAAACGCATGGCCAAACGCGAAGCTACAGCGCGACGATGCGGCCGCCGCGCGAGAGGCCGCGCTCATCTTCGAGCCCGCCGTGCGCGGCGCGCGACCGCTGCGCGCCTTCGTCCGCGGCACGCCGTTCCAATTGAAGGTGTGGCGCGCGCTGTTGCGCATCCCTGCCGGCCACGTCGCGAGCTACGGCAAGCTCGCCACGGCCATCGGCGCGCCCGGCGCCACGCGCGCCGTCGGCACCGCGTGCGGCGCGAACCCCGTGGGCTACCTCATCCCGTGCCACCGCGTGATCCGCGAGACAGGCATCGTCCGCGGCTACCGCTGGGGCCATGCGCGGAAGCAAGCGCTGCTGGCCCGTGAGGGCGTGGGGCTTCGGATGTGACCGCGCATGCGGACCTCGCAACCGGTCACTTACCGGTTCAACAGCGCGGCACAGCCGCGCCGTTGTAGACCCGCTCATTAAGCTGGTAAGGACGCCTTTGAGCATCCGGGAAAACCAATCCGCAGAGCGGACGGAGGGAGGAGAACCGGTCACTTACCGGTTCAACAGCGCGGCGCAGTCCAGGTTCTCCTCCCACACACCCCCACAGTCACGGCGCGCGGTAAGTGGCGATGATCAGCTCATTCAGCCGCTCCAACACCGCCTGCACCTCCCCTTGCGTCGGGGGATCCGAGATAGCGATGTACAGCGGGGACACCGCCGCAGGATTCCGCGCCGTGGTGCTGATGGCCTGCTGGATCTGCCCATCTACCTGACCGGCCGTCGGCC
>JANOBO010000011.1:0-43491 GCA_031411695.1 Verrucomicrobiaceae bacterium | reverse complement strand
CGGTCTCGGTGGTGATCTCCGGCACGACGCCAACGAGCGCGGGACGGCTGATCTTTGCCGAGCTGAAAAAAGCGGAATGACATTTGCGCCCGGCCCGCTCCGCGCTCCCATTGCCTCATGGTTCCCATCTCCGTTTCCTATGAAGGCGGTCTCCGTTGCCGCGCCACCCACGGCCCGTCCAAGAACGAGTTCATCACCGACGCGCCGGTCGATAACCACGGCAGAGGCGAGTCCTTCTCTCCGACCGACCTCGTCGCCACGGCCCTCGCGACTTGCATGGCGACCGTGATCGGCATCAAGGCGCAGCAGAAGAGCATCAACGTCACTGGCATGAAGGTGAGCGTGGAGAAGCACATGAGCGAGGACACCCCGCGCCGCATCGTGCGCCTGCCGATCATCATCGAGATCCCGCTGCCGCCCGATCATCCCGAGCGAAAACTCCTCGAAGCCACCGCGCTCGCCTGTCCCGTGCATCACAGCGTGCATCCGGACATCGACAAACCTGTGACGTTTGTGTGGCAGGGCTAAACCTGCGCAACCCGATCAATGCGTCTGTCAATTCACCGCCAGTCCTTCCTGGCAGGCGAGCTTCTTCGCCTTCGCGTCAAAGCTCCAGAACGTGTCGCAGCCCAGCACCAGCGCGGAGGAGACATGCAGGATGTCGTAGGAGCGAAAGCCGTCTTTGGCGGTGTGCCGGTGGGAGAGATCGCGGAAGACGATTTCGACTCTGGCGACATCGAGGTCGCAGTGGCGATAGAAAACACCGGCGTCCGCTAAATCAAAGAACTGCGCCTCCACCACTGCCGCCATCTCTGGCACAAAACGGTTCTGCAAGGTGCCGCTGCGACTCATGAACACGCACTGTTGCAATGCATTGATCACCTCGAGACGCAGAAGCCAGGTCACAGGAAGTGGCGGCCCTTTGGATGCCGCTAATTTCGCCGCAAGGCTAGCCGCCTCGGTCTGGAGCGCCAAACCCGCCAGATGATTTGTGAAGAAATTGGTGTCGGCGTATATCATGGTTCTTCACCAGCAATCATTCTCGCAATCTTCTCCGAATCATTTTTTGAAAACGGAATGAAGCCCATGGAGCGCAGCTTCTCGCGGAAAGCGCGTTGGCGCTCCATGAATGCCTCCGCTTCCTGCACTCGCTTGTTCGGTGTCGGATCTTCCGGTGTCAGCACGAAATTGCCACCGCTCCGGCTGCGAATGGTCACACGTCCCAGTTTTTTCGCGGCGGTCAGCAGTGCCTGTGGCTGGCGGTTCATGTCACGAACGGTAAAAACGGCGCGCGTTGCGGCTGGTGCAGCCGTGCGGCGGCTGGGGGATTTCTTCTTGGCGGCGGCTTTAGTCTTCATGTCTGACATGATGGCTGACATCGGCCGCCCCGGCAAGTTTCATCTCCTCCCATGCCGAGTGTTGCCCGGTTTTGCACGGGAGCGGCTTCACTGTGTGATTTTCAAGGGCGCGCCCGTATTCTTGCCGAGTCAGTGGGAAACGGCATTTCCCATCCACCACCAACCATTCACCATCCACCAACCCATGAACCGCCGCACTCTCCTCCACCAATCAACTGCCATCGCCGCGACTGCGGCTGTTTCTTCGATCACAAGACTGCGCGCGGCGGATGGAGCGGCGAAGAAAGTGAAGGTCGCAGTCGTCGCGCTGGGACGCGGCATGGGGCATGTGCAGGCGCTTTTAAAAATCCCGGGCGTGGAGATCAAGTACCTCGCGGAGGTGGATCCGAAGCGGTTGGAGAGCGGGCTGAAGGTGGTGAACGGACAGCAGGAGGTGTCGTGCCACGGGGTGAAGGATTTCCGCACGTTCCTGGATGACAAGGAGCTGGACGCGGTCTTCATCGCGACGCCAAATTTCTGGCACACGCCGGCTGCGTTGCTGGCGATGCAGGCGGGCAAGCATGTGTATGTCGAAAAGCCCGGCAGCCAGAACCCGCACGAGGCGGAGATGATCGTGGCGGCCTCGAAAAAGTACAACCGTCTGGTGCAGATGGGCAATCAGCGGCGCACGTGGATGAAGGAGGCCATCGACGCGCTGCACGGCGGCGCGATCGGCCCGGTGCGGTTTGGCCGCGCGCATTATTACAACAGCCGGAAGGCAGTCGGCCTCGGCGCGCTGAAGGCGGCGGATGACATCGACATGGACCTCTGGCAGGGACCGGTGCCGGATGAGAAGGACCGCGACATCAAAACATTCGCGCACTACGACTGGCACTGGCTCTGGCACTGGGGCAACGGCGAGCTGGGTAACAACGGCATCCACACCCTCGACATCCTGCGCTGGGGATTGAAGGTCGAGTATCCGACGCGGGTGACTTACAACGGCGGGCGCTACTTTTACAAAGATCCGCAGCAGACGCCGGACACGGGCACGGCGGTCTTTGATTGCGGCGATGTCGGCTTTGAGTGGGTGCAGAGCAGCTCGCATCCGCGCGTGGTGCCGGGGGAGAAGCCTGCGGGCGAGGTGATCTTTTACGGCGACGGCGGCACGATGGCCATCGCGCGGGATTCGTGGACGACATACGACATGAAGGGCATGGAGACCGGGAAGGGCAAAGGCGCGGGTGGCGGGGATGTGGCGCACATGGGCAACTTTATCGAGGCGATCCGTGGCAATGCGAAACTCAACTCGCCGATCGAGGAAGGACAAAAGAGCACGATGTTGTGCCACCTCGGGAACATCGCGTATCGCTCAAACACCGTGGTGCGCTGTGATCCGAAAACGGGCAAGGTGCTGGACAATCCTGCGGCGGAGAAGCTCTGGGCGCGGCCGGAGTACCGCGTCGGGTGGGATGTGAAGATCTAGCCTGGATTTCTCCCATTCCAGTCAAAAGGCGTCACACAGTTTTCGTCTCCGTCCCGCCGCAGTGCTCAGTGCGAAGTGCTCAGTTGAGTTTTTGCCTCATTATTTCGACTGAGCACTTCGTCCGCACCAGGGTGTGACAAATGCAGCCTAGCTAGTGGCGCAAGGTTCCAGCTTGCGCGCTTGGCGTTGAGTTGAGTGCAACCAAGGTGGTTGCACCACTTTAGGCCTGGCTCGGCGATGGAGGTGCTTCGACGCTGTCGAGGATCTGGCGATGCAGGCTGGTGCCAGTGCGGCGCGCCCACCAGAGCACGACCGGTGCGGCGATGAAGACGGTGGAGTAAACACCGGCGATCATGCCGACAAAGATCGGCAGTGAGAACTCGCGCATGGCTGGGCCACCGAGAATCATCAGCACGACGACCGAGCAGAGGGTGGCGGCGCTGGTGAGCAGCGTGCGGCTCATGGTGGCGGAGATGGCGATGTTCATCAGTTCACGCATCGTGCCTTTCCGGCCGGAGGTGATGACCTCCCGCAAGCGGTCGAAGATGACGATGGTGTCGTTCACAGAGTAACCGGCGATCGTCAGCACGGCGCTGATGTGCAGCAGCGACAACTCCTGGCCGAGCAGCACGGCGCCGCCAGCAGTGATGATGCAGTCGTGAATGAGCGCGACGATGGCTCCGATGGCGAAGGACGTTTCAAAGCGCAGCACGAGATACAGGAAGATGCCGACGAGGCCCGCGATGACGGCGAGCATGGATTTTTTCGCCATTTCACTTCCGATCACCGAGCCGACCGTCTCCAGCTCGCCGGACTTGATGCGGTCCTTGAACTTTGTCTCGAGGGTGCTCTTGATCGTTTCCCCGGCAAAATCGAGACCTCGCACAGTGACGATCTCGCCCGTGGAACTGTGGTTCAATTGGTAGCGCACGGCTCCGATGTCGGCGGACCCGCCATCGGGGCGCGTCGCTTTTGCGCCTTTCAGCGCGGCGATGACTTCTTCCTCAGTGAGTGTCTTGCCATCCACGAGACCGACGGAAACCTTGGAGCCGCCTTTGAAGTCGATGCCCAGCGCCCGCTCGCCCTTGATCGGGAAGACGAGGATGCATGTGGCAATAACGAGGAGCGAAACCAAGGCTCCTTTCTTCGTCCACGACATCACGTCGAAGACGCGGTCGGGAATGATGCGCAGGACCTTGATATGCTTGAGGATGCCCGCATCGACCAGCCAGGTGAGCAGCACGCGCGTGACGATCAGCGCGCCGAACAAGGTGGCGACGACGCCAATGCTGAGCGTGATGGCGAAGCCCTTGATCATTCCGCTGCCGAGGACGAACAGGATCATCGACGTGATGAGCGTGGTGATGTTCGAGTCGAAGATGGCTGAGAACGCGCGGTCGTGCGAGGCCTCGACTGCGGCGGCGAGACTTTTCCCAGCGGCCATTTCCTCCCGCAGGCGCTCGTAAATGAGCACGTTCGCATCCACCGCCATGCCAACGGTGAGCACGATGCCTGCAATGCCGGGCATCGTCATGGTGAACTGAAACACAGCCATCGCGCCGAACGTCACGAGAGCGGTGAGGATCAGGCCGAAGAGCGAGATGGTGCCTGCGAGCCGGTAATACAGCGTCATGAACAAGGCCGTCACCGCGAGCGCCGCGATGCCTGACATGATGCCCTGCTTGATCGTGTCCGCGCCAAACGTGGCGGACACCTCGCTCTGGCTCAGGATTTCCATCGGGTTCTCGAGCGGGTTCTCTAACACGCTGGCCAGCGTGCGCACCTCTGTCTCCTTGAAGTCACCGGAGATCACGGCCGTGCCGCCGAAATGTTTTTCCCGCAGGGACGGGGCCGAGATGATCTCACCGTCGATGATGATGGCCATCTGCTTGTATTGATTTTGCTCGGCTACCTTGTCGAAGAGCGCGGCACCCTCGCCGTTGAGGTTCAGATAGACCTTCCAGCCTTCCGCATCATACGAGGCGTGCGCGCTGTCCACATACTTGCCGTCGAGATCGGGGCGGTTTTTCACCAGCATGGACTTCACGCCTTTCGTCTGATCCCGCATCGGCATCTCGACGTAGCCGATGGAGACATCGCCCGTCGAGCTCAGGCGCGCCAGCTCGCCGGCGCTGTCGTCGTGGGCCATGCGGAATTCCAAATGCGCGACCTGCTTGATCTGGTTGCGCACACCCTCCATCTCCGCCGGGCTCACGCCCGGCATCTGGATGATGATCCGGTCATCACCCGCAGGCGTGAGGCTCAGATCCTTTTCGCCCGACGGGCTGAGGCGCTTTTCCAGGATGGCCATCGCCTGCTGTCGGGCCACTTCGCTCACCGGCTTCGTTTCGCCCTTCTCATCCTTGCCGGGCTTGAGCTGCACCACAAATTCTGAGCCGCCCTGAAGGTCGATGCCTTTCTTGATGCCCTCGGACGTGTAGGCCCAGACGAAGAACGCGGCCATCAGCACGCTGAGCAGGGTGCCGAGGTTTCGCTTCAAGTCACGACCGGTGGTGCCGACGTAAAAGAACCAGAGAAGAAGGAGGGCCGTGCCGGCGACGAAGGTGACGTATGGATTCATGATTGATTGATGGGAGCGGGGAAGATGGGCGGGAGAAGTGCGGGGTATCAGGCTTTGTCGGAAGCCTCGCCGGATGTGTCCGCCGCTTTCTTCACGATGGCGATGGCGGTGCGGTCGTACTCCACGCGCACATTGTCGGCGACCTTGAGCATCACGGTCGTGTCCTTCACACTGGCGATGATGCCATGCACGCCGCCTGCCGTGACGACATGATCGCCGGCCTTGATGCTCTTGATCAGCGCCTCGTGCTGCTTCTGCCGCGTGCGCTGCGGACGGATGAGGACGAAGTACATCATCACGAACATCAGCACCATGAAGACCATCGGGTTACCGAGGATGCCGCCTGGTGCCGGAGCGCCGTTTGCGGCCTGGGCGAAAAGAAAAAACAAATCTGCGCTCGCAAATGCGGATGAAGTCATAGGTCTATGGGTTCGGGCCTGGGTTGGTACCTCGACTTCACTTCGGCGCGGAACTCGGCGAAACAGCCTTGCTGGATCGCCTTCCGTGCCCTGGACGCGAGGGACGTGTAGAAATGCAGATTATGGAGGGAAATCAACCTCAAACCCAGGATCTCCTGAGTGTTCACGAGGTGCCGGATGTAGGCGCGCGAAAAGCCCTGGCAGAGCGGATGGGTGTCCTCCGTGATGGGGGCAAAGTCGCGCGCGAACTTAGCGTTTCGCAGGTTGATGGTGCCGTCCATCGTGAAGGCGGTGCCGTTGCGCGCGAGGCGCGTGGGCAGCACGCAGTCGAACATGTCGATGCCGCGCGCGATCAGCTCGATCATCTGCGGCGGCGTGCCGAGGCCCATCGCATAGCGCGCCTGATCTTGCGGGAGCAATGGGCAGACCCAGTCGGCGATGCGCATCATGTCCTCTTCCGGCTCACCCACGCTGAGGCCGCCGATGGCGTATCCGTCAAAGCCCATCGCCACCATTTCTCTCGCCGACCGCTCACGCAGATCCTGATACACGCTGCCCTGCACGATGCCGAAATGAAGCTGCGGCTTGTCGGCGGTCTGCGGCTTGTTTTGGTCAATCCAGTCGCGACACCGACGTGCCCAGCGCAAGGTCAGCTCCAGACTTTTTTTCGCATCGGCGTGCTCGCATGGATACGGCGTGCACTCGTCAAAGAGCATCGCGATGTCCGAGCCGAGCGCCGCCTGGATCTCCATCGCCGTCTCCGGCCCGAGGAACATCGGCGTGCCATCGACGTGGTTGTTGAAGTAGCAGCCCTCTTCCTTGAGCCGGCGAATCTTCGCCAGCGAGAAAACTTGAAACCCGCCGCTGTCCGTCAGGATCGGCCCGCTCCAATTCATGAAGCGGTGCAGCCCGCCCGCCTCCTTCATGATGTCCATGCCAGGCCGGACGAAGAGATGATAGGTGTTGCCAAGAATGATCTGCGCCTCGATCGCGCGCAGTTCGTCAGGATGGATGGCCTTCACCGTTCCCTGAGTGCCGACCGGCATGAACACTGGCGTCTCCACCACGCCATGCGGCGTGAGCACACGACCGCAGCGGGCGCTGGAGTGCGGATCTGTGGCAAGGAGTTCAAACATGTGCGAGCGGCAAAAAGGGCCGGGACAGTGGACGCGATTCCCGCGCGTGTCCAACTTGATGGATCGTCGTGGCACGCGGGGCTGCTGTTCGGCGGTTGACTTGCCGGGTTGCGGCTGGATGAATCTGCCTCCGGCGCGGAGAAACCCATCGGCATCCATGAAACTTAAAGAGATCGTCAAGACAGCTCACCAGTTCTCCAAACCCTACCGTGTCTCGGGCGGCGGCAAGTTTAGGCTCAAGGACTTTGATCCCGGCGACACGCTGCATCTCAACTCCGAAGACAAGCCGCGCGCAAAAGAGGCCCTGCAAACTGGAGTGGAAGCCCTCGCGGAACTCCAGGACATGCTCTACGCGCAGGATAAATGGGCGGTGCTGCTGATTTTCCAGGCCATGGATGCCGCAGGCAAGGACAGCGCCATCAAACATGTGATGAGCGGCGTGAACCCGCAGGGCTGTCAGGTCTTCTCGTTCAAGGCGCCCACCAGCGAGGACCTGGACCACGACTATCTCTGGCGCTGCACAAAGTGCCTGCCCGAGCGCGGCCGCATCGGCATCTTCAACCGCAGCTATTATGAGGAGACGCTCGTCGTGCGCGTGCATCGGGAGCTTCTCGCAAGGCAAAAGCTTCCGCCGAGTCTCGTCACCAAGAACATCTGGAAGGATCGCTTTCAGGACATCCGCGCTTTTGAGCGGTACCTCAGCCGGAACGGGGTCCTGATCCGCAAGTTCTTCCTCCATGTGTCACCCGATGAACAGAAAAAGCGTTTCCTCGAGCGCATCGAAAACCCGGAGAAGAACTGGAAGTTCTCCGCCACGGACGCAAAGGAGCGCGTCCACTGGGATGAGTACATGAGCGCCTACGAGGATATGATCCGCAACACCTCAACCGAAGAGGCACCTTGGTACGTCGTGCCAGCGGACAACAAATGGTTCACCCGCCTCGTCGTCGCCGGTGCCGTCATCGATAGCCTCGCCTCGCTTGACCTTCATTATCCGAAGGTGGGGCCCGAGCAAGTCAAGGAGCTGAAGGCCGCCAAGGTCTTGCTCGACAACGAGAAGTGAGGCGGGGCTGGCGCGGCGGCTTCGAGAAAGCGGCCGGTCAATTGAGGGGCTTCAACTCAGAGGCGAGGAACTTTCCGTCCTTGCGGATGAGCTTCCCGTCGAAGTAGATCTCCCCGCCGCCGTAGTCGGGGCGCTGGATGCAGACCATGTCCCAGTGCACTTGGCTGCGGTTGCCATTGTCCGCCACGCCTTCATATGCCTGACCCGGTGTGAAGTGGAAGGAGCCCGCGATCTTCTCATCAAACAAGATGTCGCGCATCGGCTCGCGGATCTCGCGGTTGAAGCCAATCGCAAATTCGCCGATGAAGCGCGCGCCCTCGTCCGAGTCGAGAATCTTGTTGATGGCTGCCGTGTTGTTGGCCGTGGCCTTGGTGATCTTCCCTTGGACGAACTCCAGCCTCACGCTGTCGAACGCGATGCCCTGATAAATGGACGGCGTGTTGAAGCTGATGTGCCCCTCGACGGAGTTCTTCACGGGCGCGCTGAAGACCTCGCCGTCCGGGATGTTATGCCGGCCGCCGCACGCGATGCCCTTCAGACCCTTGAGGCTGAAGCGCAGGTCCGTGCCCGGGCCCTTGATGTTCACCTCCTTCGTCTTGTCGAAGAGTTTCTTCAGCGCGTGCATCGCCGGGAGCAGCGCGGCGTAATCCAGAAGGCAGACGCGGAAATAGAAGTCCTCAAACTGCTGTGTGCTCATGCCCGCCTGCTGCGCCATCGAGGAAGAGGGCCAGCGCAGCACACACCAGCGGGTGTCGTTGATCCGCGCGTTCAGCACGGGCCGCATCTTGGCCATCACCATCTTCATCCTCTCCTGCGGGATGTCGGAGTTCTCGGTGATGTTGTTGCTGCCGCGCACCGCGATGTAGCAGTCCGTCTCCTTCATCAGGTCGAGGTTGTTCTTCGCCAGCACGTCATACTGCTCCTCGCTGGAGTGCAGGATCAGCTCGCGCGAGACGATGGCGTCATGCAGCTTCACCATGGGGATGCCCTTGGCCTCCACGACGGCGCGGATCAGCGCCACGGCCACGCTGCTCGGAACGTCGAAACAATCAATCCACACGCGGTCCCCTTTCTTCACCTGGGTGGAGTAGCGCACAAGCTGGCGCGCGAGCTGGTCGATTCGTGGGTCGTGCATCTGCGCTTTATAGAGGCGGGCGTCGGAGCGGTAAAATGGAAAATGGCGGCTCGCGGGAGTTGAAACCCGCGCCGCCATCGCCAAATAGAACGCGATGGCCGGAGGCGCATACACACCAGCGACAGTCGATGAAGTGCGGAAACTCCGCGCCGACCTGCACGCGCGGAACAAGAAGCTCGTCTTCACCAACGGCTGCTTTGACCTCCTGCACGCCGGCCACGTCCGCTACCTCGCGCAGGCCCGTGCGCTGGGGGATGCGCTGGTCGTCGCTTTGAACTCGGATGCGTCTGTGCGCGAGCTGAAGGGCGCGTCACGGCCGATTCAGAACGAGAGCGACCGGGCGGAGATACTCGCCGCGCTACGCTCCGTGGATGCCGTCGTCGTGTTCAGCGATGCGCGCGCGACGAAACTCATCGAGGACATCCGCCCGCATGTGTATGCGAAGGGCGGCGACTACACGGTGGACTCCCTGAACAACGAGGAACGCGAGGCACTGGCCCATGCGCGCTCGGAGATCAAAATTCTACCGCTCGTCGCGGGCCGGTCCACCACCCACACCGTCAACCGCCTGCTCGGCAAGGATGAGGTCACATCGGACAAGCTCGTCCTCGGCGTGCTCGGCTCGGGCGAAGGCTCCAATTTTTCCGCAATCCTGCGCGCCATCAAGCGTGGAGAACTCGGCGCCACGGTGGCCGTCGCCATTTCGGATGTGAGGGACAGCGGTGTGCTCCGGCTGGCAGGAGAAGCGGGCGTGCCTGCGGTGTTTGTGGACCCCGGGCCCGATGCGAACAGGTTGGGCAAGGCCGCGCAAAAGGAGATCTGCGATCATCTCGCGCGCAATCGCGTGGACGTCGTGGTGCTTGCGGGATTCATGCGGCTGCTGAAGGAGCCCGTGCTGTCTGCGTTCAAAGGCCGCATCGTCAATGTGCATCCGTCCTTGCTGCCAAAGTTCAAAGGACGGGACGCGCCGCAGCAGGCCATCGACGAGGGTGAGATCGAATCCGGCTGCACCGTGCATCTCGTGAACGAGCAGGTCGATGCGGGAACGATCCTCGGTCAGGCTGTCGTGCCCATTCACATCAGGGACACGGCGGAGAAGCTGCACGAGCGCATCAAGGAGCAGGAGCATCGCCTGCTGCCGAAGATCCTGCATGAGTGGCGTGAGAGAGGTCTGCCCGTTGCGGGCGGGGGCGGGGCATGAAGTCTTTCGCCTTCGGCCTTCTCAATCCACCCCAGCGCGAGGCCGTGAAGACGATTCACGGCCCGGTTCTCATCCTCGCCGGCGCGGGGACGGGCAAGACGCGCACCATCACCGCGCGCATCGCGCACATGATCAATGAGGGCATCCCGCCGGAGAACATTCTGGCAGTCACCTTCACGAACAAATCTGCCAACGAAATGCGTGAGCGCGTCAAAGGCATGGCGCGCGACGGTCTCGGCAAGAAAGTCGTGCTCGGCACCTTCCACGCTTTCTGCTGCCGCCTCCTTCGCGAGCACGCGGAGAACGTCGGCTACAAGAAAAACTTCGTGATCTACTCGCAGAGCGAGCAGACCAGCCTGCTCAAGCGCGTCATCGCGCGGCTTTGCGCGAAGGAGGAATCGTATGACCCAAAAGTAGCGCAGTCGCGCATCAGCCGCGCGAAGAATTACGGCGAGAGCCTCGGCGACCCCGCGAAGTCACTGGATGCCGCGGTGTTCGAGAACTATTGCAATGAGCTGCGCGCGCTGAACGCGATGGACTTCGACGACCTGCTGCTCCTCGGCGTGCGGCTGCTCGAAGATCATGCGGATGTCCGCGCCCAAGTGCAGCGTCGGCATCGATACGTGATGGTGGATGAGTTTCAGGATACAAACTCACTCCAGATGCGGCTGCTGAAGGCCCTGGTGCCGCCGCCGTTCCACATCTGCGTGGTCGGTGATGATGACCAGAGCATCTACGGGTGGCGGGGCGCCGAGATCACGAACATCACGGACTTCGAGTCCTTTTTTCCGAGTCCCACGGTGATCAAGCTCGAGGAAAACTACCGCAGCAGCACACCCATCCTCCACACGGCCAACAGCCTGATCAAGTTCAACGCGGGCCGTAGGCCGAAGACGCTGTGGAGCCGCAACGCAGGCAATGATCTCGTCCGCCTTCTGGTCACCGAAGATGAGAAGGAGGAGGCTGACATGATCGCAAAGGAGATCGAGGCCGCCAAGTTTGCCGATGGCGAGCCGTGGGAATCGTTCGCGGTGCTGTTTCGCACGAACGACCAGTCCCGCGTGCTGGAGCAGCAGTTCCGCCAGCGGAAAATCCCATACCGCGTGGTCGGCACGCGCAGCTTCTTTGACCGTCGTGAGGTGAAGGACGTGCTCTCTTATCTCACCGTGCTGCACAATCCGAGCGATGACATCAGCCTGCTCCGCGTCTTAAACACGCCCACTCGCGGCATCGGCACCGCCACGGCCGAGCTGGCCCGAGAGCGCTCAATGGAGCGCGGACACAGCGTCTTCGTCTCCCTTTGTGATGAGGATTTCCTCGCGATGATCCCAGCCAACACGCGCGCGTCGATTCGCGGATTCATGGCGCTCATCGCCAAGTATTCCAACGCGGCCAAGGCGCAGGGAACTTTGCTCGGGGCGATGACCGCGCAGTTGGTGGCTGAAACCGGCTATCTCGACTGGCTGCGGAAAGCGGCCAAGACCCCGGAAGATTTCATGGGCTGGGAAACTGGCGTGAAGGAGCTGCTGACCTCGCTTGATGCATACGACCAGCGCAATCGCACCGATGGTCTCGCGGGTTTTCTCGATGAGGTGAGCCTGAACGGGGATCGCGACGACGAGGACGACGACATCTTGAAAAAGAAAGGCGTGTGCCTCATCACGATGCACGCGGCAAAGGGGCTGGAGTTCCCCGTGGTCTATCTGCCCGGCATGGAGCAGGGCATTCTGCCGCACAAGCGCTCCTATGACGAAGGGCGCGTGGACGAAGAGCGCCGCTTGTTTTACGTCGGCATCACTCGTGCGATGAAAAAGCTGACGCTCAGCCACGTCCGCTGGCGCACGAAGTGGGGCCAGAAAACAGCCAGCATGCCGAGCCCGTTTCTCAAGGAGCTGGATGGCACATACCTCGACCACGTCGATTACGCGCGGCACATGAAGGAGACGGTCACCACGGAGGAGAGCGCCTCGTTCTTCGCAGGCCTGCGAAACATGATGAAGGAGCCCGGCGCCTGACCGCGCTCAGCCCGGCTGACCCGATTCCACGTCGTAGAGCATCCGCCACAGGCGATCCACCTCGCCGCGCTCGACCACTTGCAGCGGTGATGACCCGCCAAAAGCCTGGCTTGGCGTGTTCAGCCATTTGCCAATTTGCGCGGGCTTGATGACACGCTCCAACGCCTTGAGCAGCCGCTCCGCCGCAATGAGCGACTGATGCTGCTTCGGCGAGGGATCCTCACCCGCGGACCATTTGGCGACGGAACGCGCCGAGAAACCGGTGAGCCGCATCAGCGAGGGTTGCGTGATGCCGTATGCCTCACGGCAATGGGCCACGATGCCTGTCTCGGGCGCTGCCTTTTTTCGTGAAGAGCGGCCATACCGCACCTTCTGGGTGCGCTGTACATCCAGGAGGTCTGGCTCGGCGATAGCGTGTTCTCTTAAAACCATTGAGGCGTCTGGGTTTGCTTTCATACCCGCATTATACACTGCACAAATGCAGGCACAAGTGTGTTCTTCATTTTCTTTGCCAGCCTTCCAACTTCTCGCCCTCGACGACTGAGGCCGTATCTCCAGCCTGAAGGTTGTCCGGAAAGACGACGACATTCACCCCGCCATGCACAGCGGAGGATGGAGCTAGCAGCGCGCTTCCGCCTGCCTCACTTACCGCGCGCCCGATGGCCTGGCTCAGGCTCTCGCGGCCATTTTCCTGCATCTGCCGCCAGTCCTCATCGGCCCAGTCACGCACAGCGAGACCGAGCTTTCGGCGCACGCGTGGGTTTGTCAGGTTTAGCACTCGGTCCAGGCGCACCTCCACCACGACGAGCAATCGGGGACTCAAGGTTTGAAGTCCATAGTACCGGTCGTGTGCCTTGCATTCATCCAGTGCGGTCTCGTCGGACGTGCTCCCATAGATGGCGGATATGCCCGGCGGGTTCCACCGTCCGCCGCGCCAGTTTGCGCCAGCTCCGCTGAGGATGTCCTCGGGACGCGGATATGACACTGAGTGAAATCGGTAAAGCAGCCCCGACCACGGCGTCAAGAGCGCCGCATCACACGCGAGATGTTCCGATGCTTTTTGAAAGCCAGCATGAGCGGTGAGTGCCACGGGTTGGATCTCACACGAGACGCTCGCGTCCGTCAATTCCTACCCGCTCCTTGCCAAAGCCGTCGGGTGCCACACATTCCCATCATGGAAGCCGTCCGCACAGAACCCCAATTCAAGCTCGGCAACGAGAAGCTCATCAAGGTGCTTCCGAATGCCTCGAACCGGCTGCTCGGTCTGCTGCGCAAGCAGGGCCGCGAGCAAAACGGAGCGCTACGCGTGGCTGTCGTCGGTGGTGGCTGCTCGGGCTTGCAATACAAGATGGACCTTGTCGATGGCCCGGCCAACCGCGACATCATGGTGGTCTCCAGCGATGTGCGGGTCGTGATCGATCCGAAGAGCGCGCTGTTCGTGTCTGGTTCCGAGCTGGATTACTGCGACGACCTCCAGGCCGGCGGTTTCAAAGTGAAGAACCCGAACGCAGTCGTCACCTGTTCCTGCGGCGAGAGCTTTGCGGCCTGACCATGGGCACGGATCATTTTGCCACGCTCGGACTGCCGCGCCGCGCCGCGCTCGATGAGGAGGTCCTGAAGAGCGCTTATTCCGCGCAGTCACGCGTGACTCATCCAGATCAGCAAGGAGGAGATGAGCTTCGATCTTCCGCGTTGAACGCCGCGTTTGAGATCCTCGCCGCACCGGAGAAACGGCTGAGGCATCTCATCGACCTTGAGGCCGACGAGGCCGCACGTGGGTGGAAGACCATCCCGCTGGATGCGACCATGATGAGCCTGTTCGACAAGCTCGCTCCCATCCTCCACGGCATCAGCGACCACGCTCGCAAAAAGCAATCAGCGGCCACCGCGCTGGCGAAGGCGCTGCTCTCCGGTGACGAAATGAAGCTGCGGGAGGCAGCCGAGGAGCGAGCCGCCGAACTCGTCACGCTGCGCGAAGATCTTGAGGCACAACTGCCCGAAATCGACGCGCGACGCTCTGCCGGAGATCCCGCAGTCGTCCGCGACATGCAGATTCTCCAGGCAAAGCTCGCCTATCTCGGCAAATGGCAGGCGCAGGTGCGTGAGGCGTTCATGGCGTTGGTGTGATCGGCTTGCCTCACGCGCGGTCCTGAGCCATGAGTCGGCCCCATGCCGCCGCCGAAGAAAAATGCCGCCATCGCAGCATCCAACATTCATGCCATTCTCGGCACGGATGAGGCGCGCGTGAAGGAAGCGGCGCTCAAGCTCGTGCAACGTCTGACACCAGCGGACGCCGGCGATTTCTCAAACGACATCATCGAAGGGACGGCGGACAACGCCGAGGGCGCGGGGCAGATCTGCAACAACGTGCTCCAGGCCCTGCAAACTTTGCCGTTCTTCGGTGGAGCGAAGGTTGTGTGGCTCAAGAACGCGAGCTTCCTCGGCGACACGGTCACGGGCCGTGCGCAGGCTGCGGTGACGGGATTTGAAAACATCCTCGACGTGCTGGAGGCCGGCATCGGCGCAGACGTGAAGTTTGTGCTCAGCGCCACCAGCATCGACAAGCGGCGCAGCGCTTACAAACGCCTCGGCAAGCTGGCGGCCATCGAAGTCTTCGACAAACCCGACACTTCAAAGACTGGCTGGGAAGATGCCGTGATGGGCCAGGCCTCCCGCTGGGCCAGGGAGAAGAACATCACATTTGAAACCGGCGCTCTCGAGCTGCTCGTGCAGATGGCGGGGGATGACACGCGACAGATGGAAAATGAGCTGGAGAAGATCGACCTCTACTTGGGTGAGCGGCGCCGTGCGGGTCTCGCCACCGTGCGCAGCCTCGTGTCGATGAGCCGCGCCGGCGTGATCTGGGAAATCGGCAATGCCATCGGCGTGCGCGACTTGAAGCGTGCGCTGGAGCTTCTCGGCGTGCTTGTTTACCAAGGGCAGAATCCCATCGGCATCCTGCTCGCCGCCATCGTGCCGAAGGTGCGCAGCCTGCTTCTCGTGAAGGATCTTCTGTCGCGCCACAAGCTCGGCACCGGCTCCTACCCTTCCTTCAATCTCTCCCTGGAGGCGCTGCCCACTGCGGCGACCTCGCATCTGCCGCGAAAAAAAGACGGCACTGGGTTCAACGCCTTCCCTCTCTTCCTCGCCATCAATGAGTCCACCCGATTCACGCTCGAGGAGCTGCACGCGGCGTTTCGCGGATGTCTGGACGCGAATGCAAAGCTCGTCACGACTCAGCTCGACACGAAGCTCGTGCTCGAGCGCTTGCTGGTGAGCCTGCTTGCGCCCAAGAAGCCGGCGACGGGCGTCACGGCGCGGCGTTAAGCTTCACCGGCAGCACGCGGCCCGGGCTTTTCCACGCGCCAAGATAGAGACGTCTGTTCAGCGAATCGCGGGTCAGCTCAAACGTGCCGGGCGCGCCGCTCTGCTCCATCGTGAGCCGTCCGTCCTCCATCGTGCCCTTCACCTCGACGGTGCTCGCCGCTCCTTGCGCCTCGATGAAATACGAGCCGGTGACCGCGGAGCGCCCGGTGGCGGCTGGGTCGAGTTTCAATTGCATCACGACAGGCTGTCCGCCGATGGTGCCGAAGAAGTTCGTCTCTGAGATGGGCGACGCGTGCTCCGGCGGCGTAGTGGCCGCAGGTGGGGAATCCTGGGCCTTCGCTTCCTTCACAGTCGCCCCTTCATCGCGCGCCGGAGTAGCGGCCGAAGATTCAGGCTTTTTCCCGCAGGAGGACAAGGCCGCCGCGCCAAGGATGAAAAGGACTGCGGGCAGATGAAGATAAAATTTCATGGCTGAATGAGATGACGTTGGCGTCAGCCGGTGGGAGGCCCGGCCAAACGGGATCGAATTCTAGCACACCGTTCGCGTGTGAGCCCAAAAATATTATGCTGCGCCGCCTCATGAGGCCGCCCGGCTTGCACCCTCCCACTGCGGGCGTATGATCCGCCCCCCGAGCGAGATGCCCAAAGTCCACATCAAAACCTACGGCTGCCAGATGAACGAACGCGACACCGAACAGGTGTCGCAGATGTTCGTCGAGCGCGGTTACACAATGACCACGGCCGAGGACGAGGCCGAGGTGGTGCTTATCAACACCTGCTCCGTGCGAGATCAGGCGGAGCAGAAGGCTCTCGGAAAAATGGGCATGGTGCGTCGCTATCGCGTGCCGCTCGTCACCGGATTCATGGGTTGCATGGCGCAGAGCCGTGGCGCGGAGCTGGTGGAGAAATCCAAGGTCGATCTCGTCGTCGGCACGCAGAAGTATCATCGTGTGGTGGACTACGTGGATGAGATCATCCGCGCCAAGACCGAGCGGCAGATGGATGATGAGCGCCTGTCCATCGTCGATGTCGCCGAGGAAACCGATTCGCAGAACACCATCCGCGATCACAAGCTGAAGGACAGGCAGGGCTCCGCCTTCGTCAGCATCATGCAGGGCTGCAACATGAAGTGTACGTTCTGCATCGTACCGTACACTCGCGGCGGCGAGCGGGGACGGCCCATAGCGGAGATCGTCGAGGAGATCCGCCGTCTTGCGGATCGCGGAGTGAAGGAAGTCACGCTGCTCGGGCAGATCGTGAATCTCTACGGCCGCCACGAGTTCCCGGTGGTCGATGGTAAAAGCCCGTTCGTCCAGCTCCTCGAAGCGGTGCATGAGATCAGTGGCGTCCAGCGCATCCGATTCACGAGCCCGCATCCCATCGGCTACAAGAAGGATTTGATCGATGCCTTCACCTACCTGCCGAAGCTGGCCGAACACGTGCATCTGCCGGTGCAGAGCGGCTGCGATGCGATCTTGAAGCGGATGCACCGGCCTTACACCCGGGAGAAATTTACGGAGCTTGTCGAGCGCATCCGCGCCGCGCGGCCCGGCATCGCGGTCACGACGGATGTGATCGTTGGCTTTCCTGGCGAGACCGAAAGCGACTATCTGGAGACGCGTGACATGTTTGAGCGCCTCGCCTTCGACAATGCGTTTGTCTTCCGTTACTCGAAGCGTCGCGGCACGCCCGCCGCCGAGATGGATGCCGCCATTCAGGTGCCCGAGCGCCTGAAGGAAGAGCGCAATCAGGACCTGCTCTCCGTCGTGAACCGACTGGCCCTTCCGCGCTACGAGGCGCTGGTCGGCACGGAGGTCGAGATCCTCTGTGAAGGACCGAGCAAGACCAACGAAGAACGCCTGAGCGGCCGCACCCGGACGAACCGCATCGTCGTCTTCGACGGCAATCCCGCGCGCCACATCGGCGAGATCTTCAATGTACGCGTGACGAACAACGCCAACTTCACGCTCTTTGGTGATCCGGTCGTCGCCGGTTGAACTTCATGCGCCGCCTCGATCAGCTTCTCTCCTCGCTCGGCTATGGCAGCCGGCGTGAGGTAACATCTTTTGTGAAGGCAGGGCGCGTGCTCTTGAATGGCGTGGCCGCAAAACGAGCCGAGGAAAAGGTCGATGCCGGCAATGTCTTGTTTGATGGCGAGCCGCTCGAGGCGCCAGATGGCTTGCTCGCCGTGCTGCACAAGCCGGCTGGCTACGTCTGCACACACAGCGAGGGCGAGGGGCAGACCATCTACGAGCTGCTGCCGCCGCGATGGATGAACCGCAATCCACCGGTGACGAGCGTCGGCCGGCTCGATAAGGAAACGAGCGGGCTGCTGCTCATCACGGACATCGGGCCGCTCGTGCACGAGCACACTTCGCCAAAAGCGGAGATCGAGAAGGTTTATGAGGCTGAGCTGGACCGCGATCTTGATCCGGCGCTCGTCGAAGTTTTCGCATCCGGCACGATGATGCTGCGCGGCGAGGAGAAACCCTGCCTGCCCGCGAAGCTCGAGATTCTCGCCCCCCGCTCGGCGCGGCTCACACTCACGGAAGGCCGCTATCACCAAGTGCGGCGCATGTTCGCCAGCCAAGGCTGGCATGTTGAGGGTCTGCACCGCACCCGCACCGGAGTTCACGAGCTGGGAGCCTTGAAGCCCGGCGAGTGGCGGATGGTTTCACCCGAAACGAACGGGTGAACCGGCGCGTTTTCGAGAGATGCACCATCTGCTACTTCCCCTGGTCATGTCCCTGGCACTCTTGCCATTTTCCACTCACGCGCTTGAGGTGACCCTGCGCGGAGAGGATTTTCTCTTCGACGGCAAGCCGACGCTCGAAGGCCGAACGTGGAACGGCCTCCGCATGGAAGGGCTGCTGCCAAACTCACGCATGGTGCAGGGCACATTTGACGACCTCAATCCTGACACGATCTCGCAATGGGCCTATCCCGACACGAAAAAGTGGGACGCCGATCGCAACACGCGTGAGTTCATCGCCGCGATGCCAGAGTGGCGACGCCATGGGCTGCTGGCGATCACGCTCAATCTGCAAGGCGGCTCCCCCTACGGTTATTCCAAGTCTCAGCCTTGGCACAATTCCGCCTTCGAAACCGATGGCTCCCTGCGCGCCGACTTCATGGCGAGAGCGGAGCGCATCATCCAGCGCGCCGACGAACTCGGCATGGCCGTCATCCTCGGCTATTTTTATTTCGGTCAGGATGAGCGGTTGGGGGACGAGGCTGCGGTGCTGCGCGCCGTCGATGAAGCGACGCGGTGGGTCGTCGCGCATGATTGGCGGAATGTGCTCATCGAGATCAACAACGAGGCCAACGGCAGCTACAACCACGACATTCTCAAGCCGCTCCGCGTGCATGAGCTTATCGCGCGCGTAAAAGGCATCCGGCGGGAGCTTTTGGTGAGCACGTCATTCGGCGGTGGCAAGGTGCCGACGCCAAACGTCATCGCAGCCTCCGACTTCATCCTCATCCATGGCAATGGAATCAAGGAACCGACCCGCATGACCCAGTTCATCGGCAAGGTCCGCGCGGCGATGCTTGGCGCGGTCAAGCCTATGGTCATCAACGAGGACGATCATTTCGACTTCGACAGGCCCGATAACAACTTCATCGCCGCCACGCGCGAGCATGTGTCGTGGGGCTACTTTGATTATCGGAAGCGGGACGACAAACCAGAGGACGGCTACCAAAGCGTGCCTGTAAACTGGGGCATCACATCGGCCCGGAAAAAGGGGTTCTTTGATCTGCTCAAGACCATGAGCGGGTTGTGAGTTTGGGTCTCCTGCCCGACGCACGGGGGCAATTGTCGAGTTTGCGGCGTGAATCGGGATGTCACAATGAGGAGGTGCCCGGTGTCTTGACGCGAGATGCGCGCCTCATTTCTTGTCGGCGGCCTTGACCAGAATGCGCACAGGCGCGGACACGACGATGTCCGCGTAGTCTTTGGGCTGAGCCTTGGCGGTGGCTTCTTTCACGCGCTTGGCCGCGTCAGCCTTTGCGGCATCCGCTACCTTCCGCTTCTCTGCGGCGGCCATGGCGGTCTTTTCGGCCTCGGCTTTTTTGTCTGCGGGCGAGGCCTTCGCTGCATCGGTGAGCTTCTTGGTTTCCGCGGCGGCGGCGACTGCTTCCTGATCGGCCATTTTTTGCGCTTCTTCCGCGAGCTTCGCGCCCTCGGGATTCACGCGATGTTTGCCTTTGGCGATCACATGGAAGGCTAGGCTGTATTCGCCGGGCGGCGTCTTCAGTGCGGCAAGATCGAGCGTTGCGTCTGCGGTGGCGGCTTTCACGGCGATGTCGATCTCCTTCATCGTCTCGAATCCTGAACCGATGGCTTTGAGCTTGAGCGCGCTCGTTGGTTCGTCGCGCCAAGTGAGCTGGAGCGGGATGGTGAGTTTTTCTCCTGCCTTTGCCTCCCACACTTTGTTTTCCTTCGGTACGATGGTGATCGGCGATGTCTCGAAGCCGCTGACCGATAGCGCGATGTCCGCCTGTAAACGCCCGCGCGGATTCTCCTGCGTGTTGTTCAGCACGGGCCACACCACGGAGGCGATGCGGCACGGGCGCGTGGCGCGCACACCATTGATTTGCGCCCGGCCCGACAGCGTGATGTTGGTGACGGCTCGCGGAGCTGTCTCTGCGGCGGTGAAGAGCAGCATGCCTTGGGATTTGCCGGCGGGGATGTTCAAACTGGTGGCGGTGACTCCCGCCGGGAGGCCTTCCGCCACGAGATCGATGTCGCCATCGAAGCCGTCGCGCCGCAGCGTGACGACCTGCAGGGCCATCGTGCCTCCGCCGCGCAGGGCGATGGGCCGCGAGGGAGCCTGCGCGTAGTTTGGCCCGTTCGCAGTGTCAAAGGCCCACGCCACGAGGGCAAAATCGGGCGCGGCCTTCCGCACCATGAGCCGATAGACGTGATGCGCCACGCTCCGTGTGCCACCGAGCTGGTCGCGCAACAGCAGGCGGTAGATCCCGTCTTCCTTGATGTCAATCTTTCCTAGCACATCGGCGGAGCCGGCGTCATAAGGCGTTCCTGAGATGGGATTGGCGATGTCCGTCAGTTCGGCGAAGTCGGCAAGCTTTTCGGTCGCGCCATTTTTGGTGACGCGCTGCACGACGACGAACGGGTCCGTGGGCAAACCCAGCCGCTGGGAGGCGACCTCGATCCACCAGACGTCGCCTTTCTTGCCGTCGAACTCGAACGCATCGACATCGGCGGCCGGGAAGAATTTTCCCGCGATGTCGCATGGCAGCGTGATCTTCTGCACCACGGCGGGCTTGTCGTTGGGCTCCTTCTCCTCGCTGGCGGGCTTTGTCTGCGGGATCGGATCTTCAGGCATCCACGAGAACGAGCCGACACTGCGTGCTGCGATGCGCGGCGCGGCGCCCGGCCCGTCCAGCAGCACGAGCCTGTAGAAGTGCTCCGGCCCACCTTCGTAAGTGAGGCTGTGAACTTTGACAACATAGCGTCCGTCCGCCGGTGCGGTGAATTCGAGCGGACCACTGCGGCGGTTCACCACCAGATCGCGCCCTTGTGCGTCGCCGATGATGAGCACCTTGATCAGCTTCGAGTCGATCTCCGCCGCGGCGCAATCGACGATCACACGCTTCCCCTTTGTGGCCTGGAACGAATAATAATCCGCGGCGGCCGCGGTGACGGCGGCATTGCAAATGAAGTTCGGCTTCAAATCGAGAGCCGTCTCAAGGGTCGTGTTTCCTTTCACCCGCGTGGTCTCAGGCATTCCGCCAACTGCGAACGCACGCGGTGACGAGATACCGAAGCGCGTCATCGCCCGCGCCTCGTGAATGCCGCACGGCACATCGGCGGCGATGGTGACGGTGAACTGATTCGTCACCGGCTTTCCGCCCGCTGCCAGCTTGGGCTTGGCGGTGATCTTGGGGTCGGAGAAACGCAGCTCGTTTGCTTGTTCAAGATCAGCGCCCGTGAGCGTGACCTCGACCGTGGTTCCCTGCTGCCCGCCCATCGGCATGATGGTAAGCAGACGCGGCGTGGGAAGTCCCGCAAGTTGAGCGCTCGCCATGGAGCACAATACGAGAGTCGTGATCAGGAAGGGCAGCACAGGTGCCCGCGTCTCTCGCGTGCCACTCATCAAATCTCGGTGAAGCCCAAACCCATTGTGCGGCTGCGCCGGTTTGGTTGGGTGTTTGAGGCGAGGGCGCCTCAAACTACGGGCGAGGGCGCCCGTGCTCCCCGGACCAGTTTCGCTTCGCTTCGCAATCATCAGCTCAATGATTGAAGAGAAATTCCTTCGTGTTGATGATGGCCCAGAGAATGTCCTCGTAGCCCTGACGCTTCGCGGCTTGGGAATCGAGGGGCTTGCCCTCTGCATCCACTCGCGGTCTGGCCAGATGCGTCTCGGCGAGCTTCACCTCGTCCGCGCGCGGATCGCGGGAGAAGGCGGTGATGTAAAGCTCGCGCAATTTTTCGGGCTCGGGCTTTTCCTGTCTCGTCATCGCGGCAGCCCGGCCGTCATTCGCTGTGAGCTTCACCTGGATGTCCTGCGCGTTCAGCAGATGCAGGCTCTGCGCGAGGCTGGCCTCCTGGGTGCGCTCGCACTCGCACGCGCTGGAGCCTTCGGGCCGGCCGAAGACGGTGAGGAAGTAGGAGCCGGCGTTGTAGCTGTTGTCCGGCAGGGCCACGGCGCGCGTGCCGGCGGGCAATCCGGCGAAATTGCTGCGGGCGCCGGTGAGGTTGTTCACCGCGTCGAAAAGCGCCTCGGCTGGCAGACGCTTCGGGTAGTAGCGGGAGAAGTTCTGCCGATCGACCGCATTGTGCTCATTCGGCAGCGCGCTGAGCTGGTATGAGTGAGACTGCACGATGGCGCGAATCACGGACTTCAGGTCGTAGCCGCTGGCGATGAAGTTTTTCGCCAGCGCGTCGAGCAGCTCGGGGTTTGAGGGTGGATTCGTCTCGCGCATGTCGTCTTCAGGCTCGACGAGGCCGCGGTTGAAAAAGTGCTTCCAGTAACGGTTCACGAGTGATTTGGCGAAGAACGGGTTTGCCGGATTGCTCATCCAATCGGCCAGACGGAGGCGAGGATCATCATCTGCGGCGATGTCGAGCGAGGGCTCCCCGAGCGTGGTGGGCTTGACCGGCAGCTTGGTGCGCTTGTTGAGGGAGCCCGCAATGCCGCGTTTATGGAAGATGACGTCCTCACCCTTGATGGCGGTAGGCTTGCGGCCCACCTGGCTGAAGAATGCCGCGAGGCCGTAGTAGTCCTGCTGGCTCCATTTCTCAAAGGGGTGATGGTGGCACTGCGCGCACTGCATGCGCGTGCCGAGAAAGAGCTGCGCCACATCTTCGAGCTGCTGCTGTGGGTCCTTCACGCGCTTGTACCAGGCGACGGCTGGATTCTCCAAAACGTCGCCCGTGGCGGCCAGCAGCTCGCGCACCATCTGATCGTATGGCTTGTTGCCGAGGAAGCCGTCGCGCACCCAGGAGTAGAAGGCGAAGTTCGCGGTGATGTCACGCTTGTCCTCACGCTTGTTGCGGAGCAGCGCGGACCATTTGTTCGCGAAGTAATCGGCATAGTCAGCGCTGGCGAGCAATGTCTCGATCACGCCGTCGCGCTTGTTCGCGTCCTTGCTGGCGGCAAAGGCGCGCGTCTCATCGACGGTGGGGAGACGGCCTGTGATGTCGAGCGTCACGCGGCGCAAAAAGGTCGCGTCATCACAGATGGGGGACGGCGGCATGCCGATCTGTTTCAGTTTCGCGAAGACAAGCTCGTCGATAAAATTCCGCGCGGCCGGGAGGTTCTCAACAGGAGCGCCGAGCGGCACGGAGGCGCGATAGACGGCGACCTTGCCCTGATACCGCACCATCACCGCCACATCGCCGGGAATGTCGAAGAGCCTCACCAGTCCGCCCTCAGTGGTTTCGGCCATGCTCTTGTCGTTTGGCTCATAGAGCGCGCTGCGCGTCACATCGCGCACATAGCCGTCGGAGTAGCTCGCCAGCACCTTGAGCTGCTGCTCGCCCTTGAGCTTCATGGTGTTCTGCTTCGGCTGCACTTCGATGGACACCATTTTTGGATCTGTGTCCTTCCCGTATGGCATGCCTTGGCTGATCCAGGTGGTCAGCAATTTGTAGTCATCCGAGCTCGGATCGAGCTTCTTGCCGCCGCCGTGCGGGAGGCCATTGATCGCCTTCAAGAGCAGCATGCTCTGCTCCGGTGCCGCCGGAAACACGCGGCGTCCGCGCGCCTCCTTCACGATGTGCTCGTAATCCTCCTGGGGTTCAAAGCCGAGCAACGAGAGCTTGAAGCCATTCTGCCCGCTGGCCTTGCCGTGGCATCCGCCGGAATTACACGACGCCTTGGTGAAGACGGGCACGATGTCATTCGCGAAGTTCAAAGGGCGCGCGGACTCCGAGGCCCACGCGGAAGCGGACAGCAGCGCGGCGAGAAATGGGGATGAGGTGAGGAGGTTCATGCGGATGGGCTTCGAGGTGCAAACCTACGGACTGGCTGCACGGGTTCATTCACACCGCCCCGGCCATGAAGCTGCTTCTGTGATGACCGAACACTCAATCGTGAGGAGCGCGTGCCCGCGCGCGAGGTTTCGGAGGTCAGACCAGCTCCTTCATCGGAAGGTGTCCGCCGTCGATCAAGTACTGCGGGCGGCCGGTGAGATCGTTGAGCGTGGTCTTCGTGACATCAATGCCGAGGCGCTGATAGAGCGTGGCAAAGACCTCGCCAAACGCCACAGGCCGTGCCGAAGGCTCGCCGCCGATCTTGTCGGTAGCACCGATGACTTGGCCGTGCCGCATTCCTCCGCCTGCCAGCAAGGCGCACGAAACGCGCGGCCAGTGGTCGCGGCCGCCCTTGGCATTGATGATCGGCGTGCGGCCGAACTCACCCCACACGACGACGGACACATCCTGGTCCATGCCACGCTCGTGCAGGTCGGTGATCAGGGCGCTGAGCCCGCGATCCAGCAGTGGCAGGTCTTCGCGGAGCTGGCCGAAGTTGTTTGAATGATAATCCCAGCGGCTGAAGGCCAGCGTGACCACGCGCGCACCTGCCTCCACGAGACGGCGTGCGGTCAGAAAATGCTCCGTCAACCGCGGGCCGCCGTCGTCCCGGCACTCATTCACGCCCTTTCCGTAGCGCTCGACGAGACGCGGGTCCTCCTGGGTCAGGTCGAGGGCGTTGAGCAGCTTTGAACTCGTGAGCACGCCGAGCGCCTGCTCATTGTAAAGATCGATGCCGCCCATGAGGCCACTCGCATCCACGTCGCGGCGAAACTGATCGAAGCTCCGCAGCAATGCCTTGCGATCTCCGAGACGCTCGAGCGTGACGCCATTCAACGACATGTCAGCCGTCCCGCCTCCGCGGTTCGGCTGGAATGGCGCATGAGCCACGCCAAGAAAGCCGGGCTCGCCCGTGCGCGCCCATTCCATGTGCCCCATCTTCGGCGCGAGTCCGACAAACGCCGGCACCGCCGGATGGGCCGCGCCGTGCAATCGCGAAACGACCGCGCCCATTGAGGGCCATCCTCCCGGAGGCTGGCGTTTGAAGCTGCGGCCCGTGAGGCATTGAAACGCATCATGCCCCGGCTCGCAGTCTGCCATGGAGCGGATCAGCGTGCATTTGTCCATCAGTCGCGCGAGCCTGGGCAAATGCTCGCAGATCTCGACGCCGGGAACATTGGTCCGGATGGGTTTAAACTCTCCGCGCATCTCCGAAGGCGCGTCCATCTTCAAATCAAACGTGTCCTGATGCGAAGGGCCTCCGGGCAGGAAGACCATGATCACCGCCTTGTGAGATTTGCCCACGCCCTGCGCCGCCTCCGCGCGCAGCACCTCGGGGAGGGAAAGCCCGCCCATGGCGAGGCCGCCGATCTTCAAAAAATTGCGCCGCGACACGCCGTCGCAGAAACCGCCGCCTGGTTGGGAGAGGAGCGTGAGCATTGACACTGTAAGCCAGCCCCACGCGGTTCCTTTCACCCGCATGGTTCATCAAGATCACATCAGGCCCTTTATTGGCTCTGCTTCATACAGGAAGTGCGGCCGCTGCTGAAGATCCGTCCAGGTGATCTCGCGCGGGAGGCCGAGCGCCTCGAAGATCGTGGCCGCGAGATTCTCGGGCGTCTGCGCATCGCTCTCGGGGTACGCGCCATTCTTGTCGCTTGATCCGATCACATTCCCGCCGCGCACGCCGCCGCCTGCCAGGAAGATGCTCTGCACCGCGCCCCAATGATCCCGGCCCGCGCCGGTGGCGCCCTTCAGTGTGCTGATCTTCGGTGTGCGGCCGAACTCGCTGCCCATCACGACGAGCGTCTCATCGAGAAGCCCGCTGGCATCCAGGTCATCCAGAAGCGCGCTCACCGCCTTGTCCATGGGCGGCAACAGGAAGTTCTTTAAATTTGGCCATGCGTTCTGATGCGTGTCCCAGCTTTCGTTGTTGCCGAGGTTCACCTGCACGAGGCTCACGCCGGTCTCGATCATGCGTCGCGCCATCAGCAGGGACCAGCCAAAGCTGTTGCGCCCATAGCGGTCGAGCTGTTGCGCGCTGACTTTGTCGAGCGCAAAGGCGTCATGCACATCGCTGTTGGTGAGGAGCGCCACGGCGGCCTCGCGATATTTGTCAAACCCCTCGTCGCCTGCGGTTGCGAGCGCATCGGACTGCGACTCGAGTTCGTCCCGCAGGCTCACGCGATCCAGCACGCGGTCAAGAGACAGCCCTTCCGGCAGTGACAGGTGGGGCGTCTCCCACGTCACGCGATGGTCGCTCTCAAAACCGCGCTCGTGATGAAACAAATACTCGGGAAACGCGCCGTAGTGCGCGGGATGATAGGGCGACATCTCGAGAAACCAGGGGTCCCACTTCGCGCCCATCATGCCCGCGAGCTGTCCATTGATGACGCGCCCCTCGCGGTGCTTCATCTTCTCCGGCAGCACCAACGCTGGTGGCAGGTTGTTCCGCCGGGGCACCAAGGCGGTGGCGAGTGACGCGAGGCTCGGCCAGTCGGAGGATTTGGGTTTTGTGCGATCAAACCCGGCCGGCATCTCGCTGTGTCCCGTGAGCATCACATGATGCGCGAGTGAGTGGTCGTTGGTGCCGTGTGTGAGCGAGCGCACAAGCGCCCATTTGTCCGACCGCTTTGCCAGCTCAGGGAGATGCTCGCAGATGTGAATGCCCGGCGTGCGCGTGCGGATCGGTTTGAACTCGCCGCGAATCTCCATCGGCGCGTCCGGCTTCATGTCGAAGCTCTCATGCTGCGCGAGCCCCCCGGAGAGGAAGATGTAGATCACGCGCTTCGCCTTGCCGGTGGCAGGCTTCGCCGCCGGGGCCGCAAGCGCGCGCAACGCGCTGACGTGATTCATCCCCAGCCCGAGCAGGCCGATCGCGCCGGCCTGGATGATCTCCCGCCGCGTCGCGCGCGGGCCTGGGTGCGTCAATTGCATGGTTGTATCTTACGCGAGGGCTGCGCGGCTTCTTGCCGGCGCAAGGGTCCCCGCCGGGCGTGAGGGGCAACAAGCCAAGCCCTCGAGACGCAGAGCGTAATTTCATCAAAACACGTTTTGTCAAAACGTGTTTTGATGACTTCTAATCAAGGGCCGGGCTTGAGCGCGTAAAGATCCTCCAGTGTGTGGACGGTGACGGCGGAGTTCTTTGACCGTGCCTTGGCAGAGCGCACGAACAGCCTCCGACCGACGGTTGCGTTGCGCCCGTTTGGATAAAGGGGGATTTTTTTCTCCAGCTCGGCGGTCAGCGCGGCCATGGAGGACACATCGCCCCATTTGCACTCGCCAAGGTCAGTCCACCCGTCCTTGCGCACGCCGACAACGTCGATCTGCACCTCCTTGGACCAATACTCGCCGCATTCAAAAGCCGACCGCACCCCCTCCCCGCGGTAGATCATCGGCAGGCACTCACGGCAGAGCCTTTCAAAGCACCTGCCGTGGTAGGCATCGATCGCCGGCTTGATCATCTCGGTGTAGCCGTGCTGCGGGCCGAGGAGCTTCAGCACGCTCTGATGCGGGAAGATAAAGCGGAACCAGAAGCGCAGGAACGGATCGTCCAGCGCATAGCGCACGGATCGCACGCTGGGCTTGGCGTCCGTGAGCGGATAACGCCGCTGCACGTAGCCGAGGTCCACGAGCATGGTGAGATGGTAGTTCAGCGCGCGCACATCGATGCCGCTCGTGCTCGAGAGCTGCGCCGGAGCCGTCTTGCCCTGCGCCAGCGCCATGAGCACGGCGTGGTAGGGCATGAGATCGCGCAGCTCCTCGCGCAGTAAAAACTCCGGCTCGCGCGCGAGCACGCCGATCTCGTCGAGAATGCGCGCCACGATGTTCTGCTCGACTGACAGCCGCTGATCGAACGCCAGCAGGTACATCGGGATGCCGCCACAGATCGCATAGACCTTAGCGCGGTCCGGGATGGAATAGTGCGGATGAAACAGCGCCGCCTCCAGATGATTGAACGGCCTGAGCAAAATCTGCCCGGTGCGCCTGCCAAAGAGCGGGCTCTTCTTGCCCAGCACCTCGCGCTCCATGAAGCCAAGATACGATCCGCACAGGATGAGCATCACCTTGCCTGACTTTGACCACTGCCGGTCCCACAGCTCCTGGATGACGGACGGCAGCTCCGCCGCGCCCTCGGCCATCCACTGAAACTCATCCAGCACGAGGATGAGCTTCCGCTTTCCCTTCCAGCGCTTCACGACCATTTCCAATGCCTCGCGCCAGCCGCTCACCCGCGCCTGGGCGATCAGGGGCTCCTCCAGCGCGCGGGCGGCCGTCTCCAGAAACTCGTTGATCTGGGTCTCTCCCGGCGCGCGTTTGCCCACGAAATAAATACCGCCCCTGCCTTCCATGAAATGGACGATCATCTCGCTCTTCCCCACGCGGCGTCGGCCATAGACCGGCAGGAATGCGGAGCCCTGCCCGCGCCACGCGGCCTCCAGCGCGGCGAGCTCCCGCTTGCGTCCCCGGAAAGTTTTCATGCAGGAGCATCGATCATCAAACCACGTTTTGTCAAAACGTGTTTTGATGATCTACGCTCCGCCGATGGCCCGCCGCAATGCGTTGCTGGTGATCCTTTGCACGTGCTCATCGGGCCCGTGCGGACGGGAGTAATGTGACCAGGGAATCATGTGGCCGGGCGGACTGCTGAGGCCTTGGGTCCAAAAGATCGTGGATGCGTTGAAGACGATGTTGTTCTTCGGTCCGGCATAAACCGTGGCGGCGTATTTGCCCAGCCGCGTGCCCCCGGCCCAGACGTTGCCTTCCGCGACGACCTCGAGCCCGGCGCGCTGCGTGTCCGGGTCGCCATGGAATTCCCAGCCGACGAGGCCGGGGATGCTGTCGCCCTTTTTCATTCCGGTGCCTTCAAAGAGCCAGTGGCCGGGCAGCGCGCAGGTCCAGTCGCCGCCGCCGTTGAACGGCACCACAGTGCGGGCGCCGATGATGGCGCGCTCATCAGGTCCAGGATTGTGAAACGGGCCCAGCACTTTGGCATACGCCTCTTTCTCTTCCTCACGAAAGTCGCCGTAGCACGTCTCGCGTGTCAGCCGACGGTTCGCCTCACCCATCGCATTCGGTGTGAAGGGCGTGACCATGTACACATCGTTCGCGGAGAGCCAGAGGACACTGAGGCCGTTGGCGATGGCCTGCTTCACGTTTTCGTACTGCCGCAGGTCCCAATACTCGTCGTGGCCGACGCTGATCATCGCTTTGGCGCGCGCGAGATTTGAGGGCGCAATGTTATCCACGTTGGAGCAATAGGTGACGTCGTAGCCCTCCTTCTCGAGCCAGTAACACAGCGGATACTCCCACAAGAGAAACTCCCCGCTGCCCATGCTCAGCGGGTTGTCGAGGATCTGCACATACTTGCCGTACGGGCGGTCAAAGCTCACGCTCACATCCGGCGCATGAGCCGCGCGCGGATCGGTGTAGAGCGATTCATTCACGGGCCAGCGGTTGTAGGCCTGCCAGGTGTTGTCGCTGCATTGAAACAAAATGTCGGCGGGCCGGTCATCGGTGACGATAAAAATGATGTAGCTCTGCCAATAGGGCTGGTCCGCGGCGTCGGGCAAAGTGGTGAGCCTGCCGAGGTACACCCCGCTCGGCCAGTCGGCGGGAATTGTGAGCGTGGTGCTCGCGTCCCACTGGCATTCGCGAAGTCGCTTGTCACCCATCTCGGGCACCGGCTGCTCTTTGCCGTCGAACGGTCCGAGTGTCGTCATCAGCCGCGAGCCCGTGCCGCCATACCAGCCCATGCGAAAGATCTCGATGTGAAATCGCGCGACGGGTTTGGTGCTCACGAAGATGTCGAGCTTCTCGCCCGGCTTCACCGATTGGCGGGAGCAGTAGCCTTCGATCACGGACGTGCGGTACGATTTGGCGTCGTCAGGCCTCATGCGCGTGAGCTGAAAGCTCGCGCCGGACTTTGTGTTCTCGTTCTTGATCAGGTCTGGCTGCCTTGCGTTCCCAGGCGCGGCGGAGAGCAGTGCGGGCCCTGCCACTGCGGCGGCGCTGCTTGTCTTGATGAAATCGCGGCGGTCCATTTGATGAGCAATACGCGGTGGCTCCCGGTGCCTATCCGCGATGAATGGAAACGTCAGCGCCAAGGTTTACTCAGTGGCGCAAACGCGCATGCACTGCCTTCTCGAGTTCCTCAATGCTGGTGCCGAGGATGCGTTTCAAAAGCTTCTGTGTGAGGTCGAGTCGAGCGCGTCGTTTTCCCCCGCTCGTCTCATCGGCATAGTCCACGCCATACGGCCCGTGCCATGGCTCGGGATACTCGAGCGCGTACGCTTGGTACAGCTCCATGAGCTTGCTCGTGCCCCAGTTTGCGCTGATGACCGCGACGGCCTCAGACGCAAGTTGGTACTGGAGATCGAGCCGCATCAAGTCGCCCTTCGGATCACGCAGCGCGCCGGTTTCCGTTAGCGAGCGCAAGGTCAGGCCCGAGGCCATCGCATCGGCCAGCATCGCGCGGTCACCGCGTCTCTCCCCCGAGAGATGCACGGCCGCGCCTTCGACCATCCAGCCTGGCATCCAGGTACGCGACCACGGAGCAAGCGCGGCGTGGACCATCTCGTGATCCAGCGCCGTCTGTAGCCGGCGCTTCTTTTGCAACTTGCTTGGCCCCAAGAAAATCTCCGGGCTGACATAGACGGCGGTGTTGTAGATGCGGAACTCGTCGCCCTCATCCCGTGCCATGCCGCCCACGCTGGCCTGCGCGCTGCTCACCCCGCGGTCGCCGGTCAGCAGCTTATGATCTTCCGGCGCCATGCACAGAAAGGCCGCGTAGCGGTCGTCGAGCTTCAGGCCCGTCTGCGTGATCGTATGCCACGAGGCCTCCAGTTGCTCCAGAGTGGAGACTGCGTGCGCCTCCTGCCCGCCTTCGGGCCGGTAGAAAATCAAAAAGTGCCGCGACTCACCGAACGCTGTGTAGCCTTGCGCCCACGGGGGCGCGAGATCGAGCGTCAGCGACTCGACACGCCAGCCGGGAGCTTCCGCCACTCGTTTCATCCGACAGCCGCCGAACAGAAGAAACGAGTGATGCGCGGGCTCTCCGCGAAAGCGGAAGCGCACTTCCATCCGCACGCCGACGAGTTCATCGCCTTGCAGCATGAGACGCTGCGCCGGTGACGGCCGCACATCGATCTCGGCCAGCGGCACCTTCTCGATGTTTCGCAGCAGCGCGCACTCCGCCGGCGCCTGAAAGTGCGCTGCGGCAGTGGCGAACTTCCGTTCATCCAGATGCCGTGAGATGGTCTGCCAGAAGTCGCCCACGGACGCAAACAGCCCCTCCTCCGCGCGCGCACGCTGCCGCACAGGCGGCACGCCGCGCCGCGCCAGCGCTTCCGTCTCCACACGCCAGCGGTGCAGGCTCTCGTCGAAAATCAGCGGCACATCCGCGAATCCTGGATACGCAAACCACAGCCGGGACAGTCCGTGGCCATGCGGCAGAGGAAACGTCACCGTGCCCGTCACCGTCTCATCCGGCCGCCAATCATCGTCCGGCGCGATGTGTTTCTCGATCGCTCCCGTCACGACGGGCTTGCGGAAAAACTCCCTTTCCGCGCTGACGAGGATGGCGTCACCGCCCGCTGGACCGCCGCGCATGCGAAATGGAAAGCGTCCGCCGTTCCGGAACGACAACGCAAACGTCAGCTTCCCTTCCCACAGCCGCATCGTGCCCAGCTCCATGCGCAGGTTTTCAAATCCGGCCGTGCTGGCTTCAAACATTCCCTCCAAATCCCAACGTTCCGGCGTCTGCGCGAGATCCGGCGGGGAAAACGGCGCGCCGTCCGCGCATCGAAACGCGATGTGGCCGTAACCCGCCACGCGGAGGAACATCTGCTTTTCCGCGAGGCCCGGAGGCGCGAAAAACTTCATCGTTGCCGTAAGCACCTCGCCACGCGCCGTCGTCGCAGCGACTTCCTTCGGCCATCGTTTGTCCAGAGAGATGCACGCCAGCAGGCGCTTGGTGCCGCTGAACTTCAGTGTCACATCCTTCTCCGTCACCGCAGCGAGAGCAAGCGCGCCGACGCCGCCAGGCGTTGTTTGAATGCCGACCCGGAGAATCAAGGTGTCACTCTTGATCTCCGCAGACGTCAGGGCGAGCCGTGTCCCCGCAGTGGCGGCCGCGTCTGGATAAGCGACGCTCCCGAAGCGCCATGCCGTGACGCCGCCTGCAGCCGGAGTGATGCAAAGGCAGAGCGCCAACGCTTGGAGCAGGATTCTGATCATGCGGGTGAGTCGGACATGAAGGAAGTCGCAGGTTAGGAACGGTTGGTGCAAGAGGCAACCGCAGATGGCCGTTCTCGCGCGCAATCATGCCGCTCCGTCTCGTTTCTGCTTTGTTCATCACCGCCGTCGCCGCTGCCGTGGCCGCCGAGAAACCAAACGTGCTTATCATCGTCGCGGATGATCTCGGTTATGCCGATGTCGGCTTTCAGGGGGCGAAGGACATCCCCACGCCGCACCTCGACAAACTCGCCGCGCAGAGCGTGCGCTGCACGAGCGGCTACGTGTCGCATCCGTTTTGCAGTCCCACGCGCGCCGGGCTGATGACGGGGCGTTACCAGCAGCATTTCGGTCACGAGAACAATCCGGTCTGGAATCCCGAGGACCCGAAGTCGGGGCTGCCCCTGGATCAAACGACGCTCCCGCAGCGCCTCAAGAAAGCCGGCTATGTGACCGGTGCCGTGGGCAAATGGCATCTCGGCGCGCACCCTCAGTTTCATCCGAACCAACGCGGCTTCGACGATTACTTCGGCTTCCGTGGCGGCGGCCACATTTATCTCGAGGGCTCGAAGGCCGGCGCGGAATACACGCTACCGATTGAGTTCAACGGACAGGAGCGGCCCTTTGATGGCTACCTCACGGACATGCTCGGCCGCGAGGCCGCCAGTTTCGTGGACCGGCATCAAGGCAAAAGCTGGTTGCTCTATCTGGCCTTCAATGCGCCGCACACACCGCTCACCGCGCCGCCTGAGCTGCTTGCCAAATTTGCCAGCATCGCCGACGAGGGCCGGCGCACCTATGCCGCGATGGTCAGCGCGCTCGACTCCGCAGTCGGCGAGACTCTGGCGCGGCTGGACGCGACGAAGCAGAGGGAGAACACGCTCATCTTTTTCATCAGCGACAATGGCGGCCCAGATCTCAGCGGGAAATCAGGCAAGCCGTGTTTCACCGACAACACGCCGCTGCGCGGGCACAAGGGGCAGATGTATGACGGCGGCATTCGCGTCCCATTCCTCGTGAGCTGGCCCGCTAAACTGAAGCCGGGCACATACGACCCGCCTGTGATCTCTCTCGACTTCCTGCCCACTGCGCTCGCCGCCGCAGGTGTTGCCGCGGACTCTCCTATCGACGGCGTGAATCTGCTGCCTTTCCTGACCGGAGAAAAATCCAGCGCGCCACATGAGACGCTCTTCTGGCGAGCGAGCGGCCCCGGCGGCACTTATGCCGCGCGCATGGGCGACTGGAAGCTCATCCGTCTCGGCAAGGCAGCGCCCGAGCTGTACAATCTCGCCAGCGATGTCGCTGAGTCGAAGAACCTCGCTTCCGAGAAACCTGATGTGACGACGAAACTGCTCGCCGCGCTGGAAGGATGGGACAAGGCAAACATCGCGCCTGTCTTTGGCGGGCCGAAAGACGCCAAAAAGCCAGCGAAGCCGAAGGCAAAGAAGTAGGGGCCGCGCTGCGGCATTCCACATCGGCTTGAAGCGCGGAGCCCGCTGCTGAGCCGGCTCTTGCAAGGGCCTGCATCCGCGCGTTCAATCCGCGCTCCGATGGCCGCCCCCAAGCACACCTTCATCCTTTGTTTCGACTTCGATGGCACGCTCGTGCATCCGGAGAGCGATCCCGCTTTTCACCCGGCTCTGGGAGAGATGATCCGGCATCTGCGGCGCATGGGCGCGGCGTGGGTGATCAACACGGGCCGCAGTCTCGACCAGACGCTTCAGGGCCTCGGCTCACACGGCATTTTCATGGAGCCGGACTTCATCATCGCGCAGGAGTGTGAGATTTTTAAGCCCGGCATCATCGCCAAGTGGAAGGACTACGGCTCATGGAATGGCCTTGCCCGAAAGGCGCACGACCGCTTCATGCGCGACCACAAGAACTCGCTCGATGCCATCCGCAACATGGTCGAGACCCAAACGAAGGCGGAGTTCATGCACGGCGACTTCGGCCAGGTCGGCGTCGTCGCCACCACGGATGAAGAGCTTGATGCCATCTGCGCATACATCGACACGCATCAGCGCCAGTTTCCCGACATCGGCTATCATCGGAACGGGATCTACCTCCGCTTCTCCCACTCGGGCTACGGCAAGGGCACGGCGCTCGGGGAGCTCACGCGGCTGCTCAAACTGAACTCCAGCCTGGTCTTCGCCGCAGGGGACAATCACAACGACATCTCCATGCTCGACCGCCGCTTCGCGGCGCAGATCGCGTGCCCCGGCAACGCGCTGCCTCCCATCAAGGACCACGTCAGGTCGCGCGGCGGCTTCGTCGCCTCGGGCACCGCCAGCGTCGGGATGATCGAGGCGCTGAACCATTTCTTCGCGGCAAAGCGCGCGTGACCCTGCGCGTGCTTGCGGCGGTGAAATTCCACGCTTGTCATGCCGCTCTCGCTCCCGGACAATCGGCGGCACTCCCAATGCAATCACACGACATCCTCCGCAACGTCATCAAACAAGTCGGCGCGAAGACCATCGCCGGCACGCTCGGCGTTTCACCCTCCCTCGTTTACAAATGGACGCAGCGCGAGCCGGACTCGACCGACGTGCTGATGAATCCCCTGGAGCGCATCGCGCAGCTCTTCGAGCTCAGCCGCGATGAGCAGCTCGTGCAATGGCTGAGCCAGAGGGCGGGCGGCTTCTTTGTGCGCAACCCGCCCAGCACATGCCGGAAGGGATTCGAGGTCGTGCCCGCCACACAGGAGATCGTGCAGCAGTTTGCGAATCTTCTCGGCTCCATCAGCAGCGCCGCCGCCGACAATGCGATCAGCACGGCGGAAGCCGGCCTGATCCGTGAGGTGTGGGACGAACTGAAGCGACACACGGAAGGCTTCGTGCGCTGCTGCGAGGAGGGCGATTTCGCAAACCTTCAGGAGTGGATCAAAAGCACAAAACCGGCGGCGAAGGCCTCATAGAAGTCTCGGCCCGCGCTGGCTAAAAATGCGGCGCGGACACGGTGCCGTCCTCGATTTCCTGGCGCTTTCTGCGCACGATCCCGTCACCGATCTCAAACACCATCTCCTCGAGCAGCAGGCGGAGATGCCCGCCGGAGCGGTAGTCCGCCGGGGCGATGTGCTTGAGCCGGTCCGCGTGCGCGGAAAGCTGGTAGCACTTTCGGAAACTGGAGCGGTTCTCCTCGTCCGGGTTGTACACGGCTAGCGCATGGCCGCCGTACTTTTTCATCAGCGTGAAGCAAGGCACGTCGGTCGGACCGTCGCCGACATAGATCATGTTTTGGAAGGGTATGGGCCGCAGCTCGGGCGCCATGTGGTCGTTCACGTCATCGCCGGGCTCGAGCATGCCTTTGTTGATGCGGAAGATGTACTGCGTCTTCGTCGTGTGGCTGATCACGCGCTTCGGGAAGGTGATGCGGCCGTCCTTGTCCTCGCCGAACTCGCAGCCGAAAATGCGCTTCACATACGGCGCCAGCTTGCTGCCATCGAGGAGCGCCTTCAGGCCGGAGGAGACGATGTAGTGCTCGATCTTGATGCCGTACATCCGATGGTGGTCCGTGAGCATCCCGTCCATCTCCTCAAACATCTCGGGCAGCCCCTTGTAAAACTTCAGGTTCGCGCCCAGCGCGCGCAACTCATCGTTCGTGGGGCGGTCCATCGCGAGGTAGTCGAGCATCGACTTCAAGTAAGCCAGCTCGCCATCGTAGCCCTCGTCATCGACCAGCTCGCGGCTCTTTTTCCAGAATTGCGCCGCGTTGATCCCGAAGTGCGGGAAGAGCACCTCGTCCTGCATGTAGTTCGGGCTCAGCGTTTGATCGTAATCGTAGATGATGCCGATGGTGGTCTGGGAGGAGGCCATGGAAGTCAGGGGTCGGAGGTCACTAAGGATGAGAGGGCGGAGTGTAAGTCGGGATGCTTGAAGGTAAAACCCAGATCGAGCGCCACGGCGGGCCGTACACGCTGGCTGCCGAGCAGCATTTCATCCGCCATCTCACGCATCACGAGACGCAGCGCAAACGCTGGCGCGTGGAAGAGCGCGGACCTTCTCAGGGTGCTCGCCAGCGCCGCGGTGAACTCAGCGTTCGTCACGGCACCGGGCGCGACGTGATTCACCGCTCCAGCCACGCCGGGGTTTTCGATGCACCACAGCATCAGGCGCGCCTGATCCTCAATGTGAATCCACGGCATCCATTGTCCGCCGCCGCCAAGCCGCCCACCCAGGCCAAGTCCAAATACTTTCCGCAACAACACCAGCGCGCCGCCTTCTTTGCCCAGCACCATGCCCGTTCGCAGTTGCACGACACGAAGCCCGAAACGCTCGGCCTGTTTTGCCGCGCTTTCCCATGCCACGCACACGTCGCTGAGAAAACCACCGCCCGGCGATGACGACTCATCGAGCTGCTCGTCGCCTCGGTCCCCATAGAACCCGGCCCCAGATGCGCAGAGAAGGATGCGCGGCTGAGGACTCGCAGCCGCGAGCGATGCCACCACCGATTTCGTCAATTCGACGCGGCTTTCCCAGATGCGCTGCTTCTTGGTCTTCGTCCAATAGCCGAGAAGCGAATCCCCGGCGAGATGCACGAGGGCATCACAGCCCGATGCATCAAGGGTCGAGGAGATGCGGCGGGATTCAGATACCCATGGCCTTTCCACCGTCCCTGATCGCGTGAACGCAACCACTTCATGCCCGGCCTCCGCCGCGTGTCGTCCGAACGCAGACCCGATAAATCCAGAAGCTCCAGTGATGCCGATCTTCATAAAGTGGTGCAAGCCGCCAGCCAGCGCGCTGCGTATTCTGAATGCAAGCTGCCCGCTTGCACCCCTTTTCCTCCGCTCATGCCATTCGGCAAAACACTCCTCATTCTCGGTCTCATCATCGCCTTCGTCGGCGCCATCCTCATCTGGGCGCCCGGACTTCTGGGATGGTTCGGCAAACTGCCCGGTGACTTGCGGATCGAGAAGGAAAACTCCGGCTTCTACTTTCCCGTGGTGTCGATGATCCTCATCAGCATCGTGCTCACCGTCATCATGAACTTGTTTTTCCGACGATAGCGGCGCTGTCCATCACGCTTTGAGGCGAGGCCGCACCGTCACAGCACACGGTCACCACCCGCGATGTCGTAGCACAACAAATCGTCCTGCACGCGGATGTAGAGTTTCTTGTCCTGCACGGCCGGATGTGGCCACGACTGGCCTTTGATGACGGGAAGTTTGAATGAGCCGCGCAGGTTGTAGCCGGCGGGTGTGGCGTCGATGAGGCCCATGACGCCGTCTTGCCAGCGGAAATAAAGCTGTCCGTCGGCGGCGATCACTGCGGCGCTTTCCTTGCCGGGTCGCTCGCCTTGCTCCCACAGGATCTTGCCCGTCTTCCATTCGAGGCAGACCGGGAAGCCGTTGTTGTGGCCTTTGCCCGCGTAGATGTGGTCGCCGATGCGCACCATTCCGCCGTGATGATTTTGGAAGTCGGCCGCCTTCAGGAAATATTGTTCCTTTGCCGCGACACCGCCGCCGTCTTTTTCGAGCTTCAGCAACGCCGCGCCTGTGCCGTATCCGCTGGAAGTGAAAACGTAATTGTCCCAGACGAGCGGCGTGGGAATGTTTGCGGTGCCGTTGGCGATGTCGTTGTAGGTCCACAGCACCTTCCCGTCGGAGGCGCGCACGCTGATGAGTCCGCGGCCGACGAGCGTGAGGTACTGCTTTACGCCGCCGCCCATGCTGATGATCGCACCCGTGTAGCCCGCGCCATCCTTGCCCTTCCCTCCCATGTCAGGAGCGGCGGCCTTCCAGATCACCGCGCCCGTTTTTTTGTTGAGCGCCACAAGCATCGCGTCCTTACCGCCTGGCACGACGATCACAGCATCGCCATCGACGAGTGGTGACTCGCTGAAGCCCCAGCCCGACATCATCTGCCCGCCGAAATCCGCCGCGAAGTCCTTGCTCCACCGCGGCTTCCCATCGCTGGCGGAACAGCACAAAAGTTTGCCGTCCTTGCTCACTGCGAACACGAGTCCGTCGGACACGGTGGGCGCGCCGTTCGGCTGGTCGCCCTTCTCGGACACCACCGCCGACCACAGCTCGGCCTGAGTCTTCGCATCCAGCGCGGTCACGCACTGCCCTTCCTTCCGCTTTCCCTGAACAAAAATCTTCCCGTCCGCGATGCTCACCGAGCCCATGCCGCCGCCGATGTTCTTCACTCCCCACAAGAGCTTCGGCCCTTCTGCCGGCCAAGCCTTGAGCAATCCGGTTTCCGGAGACAGCCCGTCGCGGTTCGGCCCGCGCCATTGGCTCCAGCCTGTGGCCGGTTCTGCGGATGCAAGCGAGATGAGCGCGACGAAGGCGAGAGTCAGGCGTGTGGTCATGTTGATGAGGTAAAGAAGGCAACAAACGCGCCGATCTGATCGTGCCTTGCGGGTTTAGCCTGTGACGCGCCCCTTCACGGGACACCCGCCGACCGCGCAGACACGAGCAGCTTTTTTAGCGATTCGTGGTCATCCCACAGATGGATCATTCACGTCTCTCCGCGCTTGCGCGGCGACGCCGTGGATCATGCAGTAGCCGGCAAAGATGAAGATGGAGTAGGTGAGGCAAAAGGCCGCCAGATCGGCAAAGTTTGCGCCGACGACTTGCGCTGCCATCGCCGCTGGTTTTCGGACCACGTCCCAGCTATTCCAGCGCATGAACCGGCCGAAGTAGATGCCTGTCGAACTGAGACCACAAGCCGCGATGACAAAGCCCCAGCCGATCCAGTCACCCCACGTCCGGGTGATGCGACGATGCAAAAGCACGATTGCCTCATAGCCGAGGAACAGGCCCACCCATGCGCAACTCGTGATGAAGATCCAGTCGAACCATTTGGGAAGCTGCTTGTCCTTGGTCCAGTGAACCAGATCGGTGACGATGTAAGCCGCGTTCGGCAGGAACAGCAGCCATAAAACACCAAGCAGCACGATGCTGATCTTCGGTACCGGCCGTCTTGCCAGCAGGAAATCCAGAGCGATCGCAAGGAGGCATGGTATCCACGCCAGGAGAATGTTGGCGCAGACGCCTGACCTAGAGAGTCCCTGCATCAGCCAGCAACGCACCAGCAGGCAGACGTAGCAGACGAGCGTGCCGAAGATCAAGGTGCGCAGCACCGGCCATCGAGAACGATAGGATTGCAAGAGAGTCATGGTGGCGACCGCTGCGCATTCATCCCCTGAACGAGCGCGTTTGCAAGGCAGCTCCGGACCGGTGGGCACGCGCCCACCGCCACCGCCTCACAGGCCCAAGTCCGTCACCGCGCCATGGCTCGCGTCACTCGTGAGCTTTGCGTACTTCGCGAGCACGCCCCGCGTGTAGCGCGGCTTTGGCTGCTTCCATTTGCCGAGGCGCGCCTTCATTTCCGCAGCCGGAACGCCGAGCGTGATGGCGCGCTTCTCGGCGTCGATGGTGATGGCGTCGCCATTCTTGATCACGGCGATGGGGCCGCCCACGAAGGCCTCCGGTGTGACGTGCCCGACGACGAAGCCATGGCTGCCTCCGCTGAATCTTCCGTCCGTGATGAAGGCGACATCTTTGCCGAGGCCCTTGCCCATGATGGCGCTGGTGGGTGAGAGCATCTCGCGCATTCCAGGACCGCCTTTCGGGCCTTCCATGCGCACCACGATGACGTGGCCCTTCTTCACCTTGTCATTGAGGATGGCCTGTAGCGCGGTTTCCTCGCTCTCGAACACGATGGCCTTGCCGCTGAACTTGAGTCCCTCCTTGCCGCTGATCTTGCCGACCGCGCCACCGGGACAAAGATTGCCTTTGAAGATGACGAGGTGGCTGTCCTTCTTGAGCGGGTTGCTCAGCGGCCGCACGACCTGCTGGTCTTTCGGCCACACAATCTTGGAGTTCCGCATGTTCTCTTTCATCGTCTTGCCGGTCACGGTGAGGCAGCCCCCATGCATAAGGCCCTCGGCGATGAGCGTGCGGATGAGCGGCACGGTGCCGCCGATCCTGACCAGGTCGTTCATGAAATATTTGCCGCTCGGCTTCACATCCGCGAGCACCGGCGTCTTCTTGCCGATGCGCACGAAGTCTTCAATGCCGAGCTTCACGCCGGCGCTGTGCGCCATCGCGATCAGGTGCAGCACCGCATTCGTGCTGCCCCCGAGCGTGATGATGAGCGTGATCGCATTCTCGAAGGCCTCCTTCGTCAAGATGTCGCGCGGGGTGATGCCACGCTTGATCATGTTCATCACCGCCGCGCCGGCATCGAAGCAATCCATCAGCTTCTCGTTCGACACTGCGGCCTGCGCGCCGGAATTCGGCAGGCTCAAGCCGAGCGCCTCGATCGCGCTGGCCATCGTGTTCGCCGTGTACATCCCGCCGCAGCTTCCTTCGCCAGGAATCGCGTGCTCCTCGATGTCGATGAGCTCCTTGTCGCTGATCAGATGGTTTGCATGCTTCCCCACGGCCTCGAAGACGGTGATGATGTCGGCGTCGCGCTTGTCCACGCCGACGCAGCCCGGCAGAATGGTGCCTCCATAAACGAACACGCTCGGCCGGTTCAGGCGCGCGATGGCCATCACACAGCCCGGCATGTTTTTGTCGCACCCACCGATGGCGACGAAGCCATCCATGCCCTCGCAGCCGACCACGGTTTCGATCGAGTCAGCGATCACCTCGCGTGACACGAGCGAGTACTTCATGCCCTCGGTCCCCATGGAGATGCCGTCGGAGATGGTGATGGTGTTGAAGATGATGCTCTTTCCGCCCGCCGCATCCACGCCTTTTGCCGATTCCCGCGCAAGGCGGTCGATGTGCATGTTGCAAGGCGTGACCATGCTCCACGTCGAGGCGATGCCGATCTGGGATTTCTTGAAGTCCTCCCGCTTGAAGCCCACCGCGTGGAGCATCGCGCGGCTGGCCGCGCGCTCTGCGCCATCGACGACGACGGCGCTGTGCTTGCGGTGGAGATTGGATTTGCCGGTGGGTAGCTTGGGCATGGTGGTGCGTGTTTGAAGTGGAGGGAGAAAATGGAGCGGCACGATTCACTGGCAAGCCTCGGCTTGCTTGAACTGGCTTGTCGTTTCACCCCCGCAATCGCGCGGCCGCGTTTTAACCTTGGTGGCTTTCGGATTCAGGTGTTTCGTACCGGGCGCGCGCGCACCCGATCATGTCCCAACGCCCTTCGCTGCTTCTTGTCCTGCTGGTGGTGATGCCGCTGTCGCTGCTGCTTTGGATGGGCAATTTCCTGGCGCATGATGCGGCGCGGCGGACGGATGAGACGCGGCGGCTGGTGCAAGATCCGCGTTTTGCAGAGCTGGATCCGCAGCTCATCGCGGAAGTGCGGCGGAACACGAGTGAGTTTGCGCGCTCGGCGCTGCTGCCTGTGTATCTGGCGGTGGCCTCGGGCAGCGTGCTGGTGATGGCGCTGGGCTGGCTGTATTTCCGGGAGTCGAACCGTGCCATGCGCGAGGCCCAGCAGCGGGTGACGTTTGTGAACCAGGTGTCGCACGAGCTGAAGACGCCGCTGACGAACATCCAGCTCTACGCGGAGATGGCGGCGGACCGTGCGGAGAAGGCGGACGACCCCACGGCGCTGCGCTACCTCGGCGTGGTGGCGGCGGAGACCTCGCGTCTCAGCCGGCTGATCAACAATGTGCTGAACCTGGCGCGCAAGCAGCGCGATAAGCTGACAGTGCAGCCGCGAGCCGCAGTGCTGGATGAGGTGGTGGAAAAGGCGACGGATCACTGGCGGCCTCTACTGGAGAGCAGGCAGATCGCCATCGAGATGAGCCTGGAGGCGCCGCACCGGATGAAACTGGATGCGGATGCGGTGACACAGATCATGGGGAACCTGCTTTCAAACGTCGAGAAGTACGCGGCGCAGGGGAAGTGGGTGAGGATCGCGACGACGATGAGCGCTGAGTGCGCGCGGCTGACGGTGGAGGACCGGGGGCCGGGGATCGCGCCGACAAAGCGGGAGGCGGTTTTCGAGGCGTTCGAGCGCTTGCGGTCAGACCTGACGGAGGGTGTGAGCGGGACGGGGATCGGGCTGACGATCTCGCGCGAGCTGGCACGGCTGCACGGCGGATCGCTGGAGGTGGATGTGAATTATCGAGAAGGCTCCCGTTTTGTGCTAACCATTCCGAGATCGAACCATGAAGATTCTAATCGCTGAGGACGATGCAAACACGAGGGAGGCGTTGAGGGAGGTGCTCGATGCGGAGGGCTTCACAGTCGTGGCGGCGACGAACGGGGTGGAGGCGGTGGACTTGTTCCGCACGCAGCAGCCGGACTTCATCTGCCTGGATGTGATGATGCCGGGCATGAACGGCTACGAGGTGTGCAAGCACATCCGCAAGGTGGATGAGAAGGTGCCGATCCTTTTCCTGACGGCGAAGGCGGAGGAGATCGACACGGTGCTGGGACTGGAGCTCGGCGCGGATGACTACATGACGAAGCCGTTCGGCGTGAAGGAGGTGCTGGCGCGCATCCGCGCCATCCTGCGCCGCAGCGGGCTGTTGAAGAACAACGTGAGCAACCAGACCTTTGTGATGGATGACCTGAACATCGTGGCCTCGGAGCTGCGCGCCTATCGCGGGAAACAGGAGGTGCAGCTCACCCTGCGTGACATCAAGATCCTGCGCCTGCTGCATGACCGCCGCGGCAAGGTGGTGACGCGGGACGCAATCGCCGATGAGGTGTGGGGCGCGGACTATTTTCCGGAAAGCCGCGCGCTTGACCAGCACATCTCGCAGTTGCGCCGGCGCATCGAGACGGACCCCTCATCGCCCCGCATCATCCGCACCGTTCACGGCGCAGGCTACCGCTACGAGGGCTGAGCGCAGGCAAAAGAAAACCGCCGCCAGTCCTCGCGGAGCTGGCGGCGGTGTGATCGGTTCAGAAGAACCGGGCCTTTGAAGACCCTATTACTTCTTTTTGCTGGCGGTGGTGTCGCTGGAGCAGCAATCGGTTTTTTTTCCGTGGCTGTCACAGGTGGCGCACTCTTCCTTTTTGGAGGAGGCACAGGATGCGAGGGCCAGCGCTGCGCCGGCGAGCAAGAGGGTGGTGAGACCACCAACAGATTTGAGCTTGGGATTCACCATCTCGCAACATCCATGAGTCGTCTCA
>JANOBO010000010.1:0-10189 GCA_031411695.1 Verrucomicrobiaceae bacterium | reverse complement strand
GAAGGCGGCGGCTGAGGCTGTGGCATTGTGCAAAAAAGCGCGGCGTGTGGTGGTCATCGAATGTGGGTGGGATGGAGGCGAGGAGTACGCCCTTCCATCATTAGATGTTGCGCAGTCAGCGTGAAGCGCTTGCCCGCAATTCCGCAAGGGCCACGCGCGGGTCTGGCGCTGGCCTGTCCGCGCGGGGAGAGATGGCTTTTCTGCGGAGCAGGCCGCTGTTGTCAGGCGAGGTGTGGCGTTTGTATTTTTGTGCGCCTTGACTCGCGTGAGGGGCGTTCTTTGGTGCAACACTTATGAAACGCTTCATCAAACTCGTCGGCATCGCTCTCACGGGCATGGTCAGTTCATTCACACATGCCGGTCAGGGGGAGAAGGTCGATCTGACGGCGCCGCAGGTGAGCGGCACGAATCAGGACGGCAAGATGGTGAACTTTGCCGATGTGTACGCGAAGGGTCCGACGGTGGTGTTTTTCTATCCGAAGGCGAACACGCCGGGCTGCACGAAGCAGGCGTGCAGCCTGCGCGATGTGTTTGCGGAACTCTCAAAGGATGGCGTGCAGATCCTCGGCGTGTCGGTGGACAAGCCGGAGGCCCAGAAGAAATTCATCGCGGATCACAAGCTGCCTTTTGATCTCATCGCAGATCCTGAGGGGAAGGTGCTGGAGGCTTTCAAGGTGAACAAGATGCCGCTCGTCGGACTGGCCACTCGGCAATGTTTTCTGATCAAGGGCGGCAAGATCGTCTGGCATGATGCAAAGGCCTCGACGGACAAGCAGGCGGATGACATCAAGCGGGAGCTGCGGGGGTGAGCGAGGTGTTTGGTTTGATGTCCGACGCGCAGAGCGTCGAAGTCCAGAAGGCTTGAGGGACGTTCGGTGTCTGCGGCGGGGGGACATGTTGCGAGGCGGGACGCGCCCGCCTACCGCGCCCTCTCACTTCAGTTTTGCGAGGCGGTTCTTGGTCCAGTTGAGGCCTTGCTGGATTTCCTCGTCGCCTGCATTGGCGGCGGCGAGCTTTCCCCATTGGGTGGCTGCGGTGGTGAAGGAGGTGCGGGCCAGATCCTTCTGCCCCACGCCTTCAGCCGCGTGTCCGAGCACGCCGTAGAGCTGCGCGAGCTGCATCTCCCACACTTTTCGTTCGGGCGTCAGTTTCGGCGCAGTGGCAGGCTCGAGCAGCTTTTCCAATGAGGTCACGGCGAGCTTTGCGATCGGCAGCGCCTCCTTCGATTTGCCGAGGTCTGAGATGAGCTCGGCGTACTCACCGCGCAGCTTGGACAATAGGAAGGCGTAGCGAGTGTTGTCTTTATTGTCGGCGATGACCTCGTTCATCAGCTCGATGGCGTCCTGCTTTTTCTTGGAGGCATCCGAGCTGTTCCCGGCATCCCGATCGAGGCTGGCGATGGTACCGAAATTCCGCGCGAGGAGATACTTCGGCTCACCCCACTCGGGGTGCAGCCGGTTCAGTTCGAGCAGGATCGGCACGGCCTGGTTATGCGCCTCCTTTGCGTCAGCCGTGCCGAAGTGCGCGCCGATCACATCAGCAAGCTCGGTGTACGTTTGCGCGAGCGCCAGCGCCTGATCCTGATTGCGCGGGGAGCTGCCCATGACGAGCTGCCCCATCTCCTGCGCCGCCTCGATCAACGTGGCGACGGACTCCTCGAACTTCCCGGAGTCCCGCTCGGCCAGCGCACGCTGGAACTTCCCGCGCGCGAGCAGAAATTTCTCCTCGTTGAGCAGCTCGGCGCCGAGTTCCTTCGACTCCAGCACGGCAGCCATCTTGCCGAGGGCCGAGACGGCTTCGGCGATGTCGCCGTTCAAACGTGAGCCGACGCCGTACTCGAGCCACGCGCGCGCGCACTCGAAGCGCGCCAGGCGGCTCTTCGAATCCGCAGCGAGGCTTGACTGCAAATGGGTCGTGGCCTCCTTCAGCAGCGCGATTGCCTCGGGCCACTTCCCCTCGCTGGAGCGCACGTCGGAGAGGAGCAGCGCGTATTGGCCGAGCCACTGATGGTAAAGGGGGAGGTGCGGGCTTGCCGGGTTTTGCTCAATGAGCGCGGCGGCCTGGCTACGCGCGTTCTCGAGGTAGCCGGCGGCCCGCTGCCCTTGATGCATGTGCATGTAGATGCGGCCGATGTTCCCGTAGGCGCGCACGCGCTCCGGCCCGAGATGTGGAGACTTCTCCAGCCCAGGCAGACCCTGCTGCACAAAAGCCAGCGCCTCCTCGAGCTTCTTGCGGGAGAACTCCACCTCCATCTGATTTCCTGTCGGCGTCTCGAGAAGCTGTGTGAGGAACTGGTCCACCGCACGCTGTGAGTGCTGGAGGTTCTCGTCCGTCTGCACCTTGGCCTCGATGGCTTGGTTGAACTCACCGGTGAGAGCCGCGATCTTATGGTCCCGCTCCTCGATCTCCGCCTGCTGATGCGCTCCAGCCGTGGCGATGACGCCCTCCGCTTTGCGCCACCCGATGAAAGTGACCGCAGCCAGGACGGCGACCACGCCCAGTCCGATGAGCAGTCCGCCAGTGGCGACCTGGAGTTTGCGCACCTTTTTGATCTGCCTCTTCTTCTCCATCTCGATCCGGCCCTGGGAATCTTCGAGGAGATAATCCGCCTCCATCACCTCAAACTCACGCACCACCTCGCGCATGTCCTTCCACCGGACTGCGGGATCCAGTTCCAACGCACGCTGGACGATCTCGCGCCGACGCTGCTCCCATTTCGAGGAGGTGGGCGCGGGCCAGGAAACTTGCGGCGCACCCCGGATGGCAGCGAGAAGCAGGGTGCCATTGATCTCGTGCGAGAGCCCGGAGGCCGCCCGCTTCGCGGCGATCCGCTGCTGCTCCAGCCACGCCTGCTCCCCGCGCGGTAATTTGCCGGTGAGCAGGCGGTAGGCCAGCACGCCAAAGCTGTACACATCCCACGACTCGCCCTGGCCCGTGTTCACACTGTCGGGATCCTCAATGTGATCCGGGCACAGGTGCATCCAGTGATCCCCCAGATCAAAATGGTGGATGCCGCCCACCCACCCCTGCCCCGCATCGGTGATGCGCGTGGATGAGTTCGGATCATCCTCAATGAGGACGTTCACCGGCCGGAGATTTCCATGCGCGATGCCGTGCTTATGCATCCATGCCAGCGCATCGGCGATCTCGTAGATGTAGCCCCATGCCTTGTCAGCGGGCACGCGGCCACACACGGACTCCAGCGTGGGCGTCTGCCATGCCTTGCGGCCCTGCTCGTCCTTCGTCATCATGCCGACCAGCGGCGTCACGGAAAAATACGGACTTTGATCAAAGCTGTACGACTGCACCGGCTGCACGCCTTGGTGGGGGGGCATGTGCTGCACATGCCGCATCGTGGCGGCCAGGGACCGGCGGTTGATGGACATCGAGCTGAACACCTTCACCGCGCACACGCGGCCGCCGGAGCCCACAGCCCGATACACAGCGCCGCAACTGCCGCTGCCGATCAAGTCCTGCAATTCATGTCCCGCGATCTCCGGCAAACTCATGCGATGGGCTGGAAATATTCCGTGAGGGTGAAGGCTTCGCGCGGCAAACACCGCCAGCGCGCAGGCGGGGGCGCACGATGCTGCATGGGCGCTGGCGAATCAAGGAGGTTGTCGGCGTGCGCCGCGCCTTTTGGTGTTTCAATGTATTTCCGGTTGAGAAACCCGTTTCCGGGTGAAGAATGCCCGCTCGCCAGCCAGCACCCAAAGCTCACGTGGCGGAATTGGTAGACGCGTTAGATTCAGGATCTAATGAGTAACATCGTGGAGGTTCGAGTCCTCTCGTGAGCACCAAACTTCGGGTGGAAAATGGCTGGCTGGGTTTTGAGGCGATGCAGGATGCACGGTATGTGAGAGAGGCTTTTGCCGGCATCGCCCGGCGGTATGTGCTGACCAATCACGTCCTCAGCATGGGCACCGATGTGCTGTGGCGCAAAAAGACCGCGCGGCTGGTGGCCTCGCTCTCCCCTTCCCGCATTCTCGACCTCGCCACGGGCAGCGGGGATCTCGCGCTGGCCATCCAGGCTGCCTGCCCGCGCGCGACAGTCTTGGGCGCGGATTTTTCCGTGCCGATGATGCGGGAGGCGCAGCGGCAGCAGTTTCAGAATCTCATCGCCGCCGATGCGCTGGCACTGCCGCTGGCCGACGGTGTCTTTGATGTGGTCACCGTGGCCTTCGGCCTGCGCAACATGGCCTCGTGGCCTGGCGCGCTGAAGGAAATGCACCGCGTGCTCCGGCCTGGCGGGCATCTCGTGGTGCTGGATTTTTCCATCCCCTCCACCCCGCTGCTGCGCGCTCCCTATTCGTTTTACCTCAAACATGTGATGCCGAAGATCGCCGGCTTGCTCACCGGAAAGCGCGCGGCCTATGAGTACCTCTGCGGCTCCATCGAGCGCTTCCCTTCCGGCGCAAAAATGGAAGACCTCCTGCGAGACTGCGGCTTTGCAGATCCGGTCTCGCGTCCGCTGAGCTTCGGAATCGCCACGCTGTACTCAGCGCGGCGGGCGTGATCACTCCTTCTTCTTGAACACAGGCACCAGCAGCTCACGCAGCGACTCGCGCGAGATGTAAAATACATCGGGGCCGCCATCGAGCTGGCCAAAGTAGATCGCTGTCTCCGTGCCGGGATTGGTCGGTGCAAAGCGCAGCGTGCGTTGCTTCAGCGGCGCCGATGGATTCCCCGGCACGCCGAGATCGAGAGTGACGGTGATGCCCGGCGCCGCCAGCGCGGCCACGGCGGCGGTGCGGTCCTGCACCCAGTCCTGCACCTGGATCTTCGCCAGCCCCCCGGCCAGCCGGTCCGCCCTCATGCGGTCGATCATCGGCGTCATGTCCCGGCCAGCCAGCGTGCCGGTCCACTGGGAGGTATCGGGATTGTAGTCCAGCACGACGGGCGGGGAGGTGCCCAGCGCGAGGCTGACGCGGCGCAGGGCGAAGAGGCTGAAGCGCAGGGGATTCAGCCCCTTCCACTTCACCGTGTCCGTGGGGAAGGCGGCCAGCACGGCGGCGGCCACCTTATAAACGTACGGCTCGGAATCGTACTTCGCGTACACCGCCTCCTGCCCGTCATGGCCAAATGAAATCCTCTGCGCCTGCTTGTCGGCCGTCGTCCAGGTGATGCTCAGCATCGGCTGATGCAGCCCATAGGCCTCGAGATTCGACGCGGAGTCCGAGGCAAACTCACGGATGCGGTGCGTGGTCAGCGCCTGGAGCAAGGTGGACACACGCTCACCGTTTGCCGGCTCCATCTGCCCGTGTCTCTGCAGATACCACGAGTCATTCTGCTTCTGCAGCAGCACGTCGGGGTGGGCGCTGCTCTCGATCTTCACCTCCTGCACGGTATCTGCCTTCAGGCGGGCGAGCTTGTTGTCACGCAGATCATTCGGCTGTGCCCAGAGACTTTGCAGCGCTTCGGAAGAAACGGTGAAGGTCGGCTTGCGATTCGAGGCCGTGGCCTCCGTCGTCGTCTGCTTCTCGGCTGGCTTTTTCAATACGGCCTTCAGCGGCTCCGCGCTGCCGATGAGGTCGATGGTGATCTCCAGGCTGCCGCCGGAGCCGGGGCCGGCGGTGGTGCTGGTGCTCCCCTTGGCCTCGGTGGTGGAGTCCACCTTGAGGTTCAACAGCGTGGAGATGAGTTCCTCGATGTGCTCCTCATGGCCGCGCGTGCGCAGCGGCTTCGACAGCATCCAGGCTGGAGACTCGATGGTGCGCGTGACCTCCACCTCCCCCATGCCATCGGAGAGGGCCAGCTTCTTCACCTGATTCGTGGGGAAGCGCAGCAGCTTTGAGTCACGCCACACCTCCGTCGGATTTTTCAATAGCACCATCACCGCCGTCCGCGCGACGTGATGCACCGTGCCGCGCCCGGCGAGCGCGGTGGAGATGTAAACGGAGCCCTCGATCGCGGCGGGATTCCCAAACCATGCCTCGTTCACCATCTCCCCCTTCGACTTGAGCCGCACGCGGACGCGCGCCGTCTCCAGCCCGGCCTTCCTCCACGAGTCACCTTTCATCTCATCTTTCGCGATGGTTTCCACCCACTCGATGCCGCGGAGATCCGTGAGCAGCTTGGCGATGAGGTCAGGGTCCGCGCGGTCCTCGAAGGGCTCCTGCACAAACCACACGCCGTCACGCAACTCCAACACAGTGCGCACCTCTTCGATGTCCAGCTCCACGCCGTCGATGTCCGCAGCATTGAAGGCCAGCGGATTCAGCCGCTGCGCTTCGGCGTCTTTTGTGGATGGCAGATACCGCTCGACCACGATGATGCCCACCACCAGCGCGGCCGCGCACAGGAGCATCAGAACGGTGGTGGTGAAACGCATGGGTAGGACGGAGTGCTCGCGGGACGGTCAAGATGAGCGGCGGCTGGCCCACACGAGAAAGCCGAGGCCGAGGATCACGCCAGGCATCGCCAGCGCGGAGATCCAAAACAGCCGCGTGTGCTGCTCGGCGGAGATGTGGATGCGGTAGCTGCCTTTCAGCTTGGGCGTCGCGCCGATGAGCTTTTCGCGGTTCATCATCCAGTTCAGGCTGCCCGCCACAAAGTCCCGGCCCACGGCAACCTGCGCCTTGGGATCGAGCAGCAGCGGGTTTGAAATGACCACCATGCGTGAGGAGTCCACGCCCACGCGCTGATCCGTCGCCGCGCCCCGCTCCACGGCAGCGGCGAGATGCACCGGCGGCTTCACATCCTCCGGCCCCGCGACCGGCAGATCTCCGAGGTACTCAGACTCACCCCAGTAACGCGGCGCCGCATCGATCAGCGGCTGCACCACCACGGACTGCTCCTTGAGCAAGGGGTCCTCCAGCCGGAGGTCCAGCGACTCCGTCTGCCCGGCCAGCATGATCGGGGAGTCCGCCAGTCCCCGCGTGATCACCGTCTCTTTTGAAAACACGCCCTCCACCTCGAAGAGCTTCTGCGGTCCAGTGCTCGTGATCTCGGCAAACAACACGCGATCTCCGCGCGGCCGGATGCCAAAGGCGGTGAGAAAGCCCGCCAGCCGCGGCGTCTCCACCGCAGGATCCAGCATCACAAACAGCGCCGCCCTCTTCGCTGCCCAGTACACCTGCAGCATGCCCAGCTCCCGCTCCGTCAGATCGTAGCGCGCCCCGGCGATGACCACCCCGCTGGCATCACGCGGAATCGCGGTGATGGGGGAGAGGTTCAGCGGAGCCACCTCAAAGTTCTGCTGCCGGCCGATCTCACGCAGCCCGGCGAGATCCTGCGCGGCCGACTCCTCATCACGCGCGCCTTTGCCGGTCACCAGATAAAACTTCCGCGTTGCGCCTTCCAGCAGCCCGATGATCGCCGAGGTGATCGCATCCTCACCGCGGTAGAAGACGGCCTTCTGGTCCGAGTTTGAGGCCTTCACCTTGATGAGGATCTCCTCCTCCGTGATGAACCGCGTGCGTCCCGCGCCTTGCAGCAGCACGCCGCCCTTCGTCAGCGGGATGCCGGCGGAGAGCTTGAGCTGCTCCGCGCGCTCGTAGTCGCGCGCCGGATCGATGAACTCCGTCTTGATGCGCTTCTTCCCATTGCGCCGATATTCCTCCACCAGCGCGCGCGTGTCGGGATACGACTCCGCATCCCGCGGCAGCGCCACCGTGATCTGCATGTCCTTGTTCAGCTTGCGCAGAAAGTTCAGTGACGACTCGCTCAGCGTGTGGTCCTTCGTCGGGCTCAGATCCCAGCGCCAGTAATTGCGAAAGCCCAGGTAGTTCAGCCCGCCGAAGATCACCACGCTGATGACAAGCTGCATCAGGACATTCAGCCCGATCCCCAGCCGGCCCGGCACCGGCCGCAGCTCCGCATGTGCCTGCACCTTGCTCACAGCTTCCACCTCCTGAACTCCACGACCTGATGGGTGAGCCCCAGAAACAGCAGCGACAGACTCAGATAATAAACAATCGGCCGCGTATCGATCAGCCCCGAAGTGAACGCGCGGATGTGCTCCACCGAGGCGATGTAGCCGACGGTATCCACGAAGATCTCCGGCACCTTCCGGCCCACATACAAGATGAAGATGCCGATGAGGTAATGCATGATGCTCGCCGTGAAGGAGATCACCGCCGCCACGATCTGGTTTGCCGTCAGGGATGACGCAAAGCAGCCGATGGCGATGTTGAACAGCCCCATCAGCAGCAGGATGAGGTAGCTGCCGCGCAGCTCACCCATCGGCATGTCGATGGCCCCGCCCGTCAGCCACGTCACCAGCCCGAAGTTTGCCAGGCTCGGCAGCCACAGGATGCAGTAAAAGATCACCGCCGCCGCATACTTCGACCCCACCACTTGCCACGCGCGCACCGGCGCCGTGAACAGCGTCTCCAGCGTCCCCATCTTCTTCTCCTCCGCGAAGAGCCGCATCGTGATCAGCGGGAAGATGAAAAAGTACGACAGCCAGAACCAATGCGAATCAAACGTCCACTTCACGATGCTGCCCGCGCTGCCCGAGCCCGTTTCCAGCACCGACAGCGCCGCGCGAAATGAAAACCCGCTCTGCACCATGATCAGCGCGATGACGATGTAGGCCACCGGCGACACGAAGAAGCTACGCAGCTCCTTTTTCAGAAGCACCCAGAAGATCCGCATGGCTTAAGGTAGCCCAGTCACACCGTGACTGGTGGCGGCGCCCGCCGTGGGTGCCGCCTGCCGTGGGTTGCGTGTTCGTGCATCGATCATGAGCCTCAGAAAAAGAAAGCCCCGCGCGCCTTCATCACGCACGCCGGGCCGTGAAGTAACCCCGCTTTACCAAAATGACAACACACGGAGTTTTGAATCCATCCCCCGCCCTCCGCCACTCCGCCATTCGTCATTCCTCATTCGCCACTCCGCCACTCCGCCACTCCGCCACTCCTCCACTCCGCCACTCCGCCACTCCGCCACTCCGCCACTCCTCCACTCCTCCACTCCTCCACTCCTCCACTCCTCCACTCCTCCAGGAACCCGCCACACCCCCGGGACGCAGCAGCGCCTCCGGCTCCCTCTCCCCCGGGAGAGGGCTGGGGTGAGGGGGCTTCGCCGCCGCTCGCTCACCCGCCCCCGTCAATTTCGGCCCGCCCGATTCCTGAACAGCATGGTACTCAAAGAGCCTCCTCCGACTCTCTTCCCAACCAGCCTCCCAGTCACGGCGCGCGATACACCCCTGTGATCAGTTCATTCAGCCGGTCCAAAATCGCCTGCACCTCGTACGCCGTGGGCGGTTCTGAGATCGCGATGTAGAGCGGCTGCACGTTGATCGGATTCCGCGCCGTCGCCTGGATCGCGGAGTAGATCTGCGCATCCACCTGGGCCAGCGTCATGCGCGCATTGATCTCCCCGTTCAGCTGCGCCACCTCCGCATCGAAGACCGGCTGCGTGACCCGCGTCTGCGTGTCGTCATTCAGCGCATTGAACTGATCCCGCAGCACATCCGCCACGATCAGCGAGCCATCGAGAGGCAGAGCGGGATTGAAGGAGCCAAGAGCGGAGTTTGCAGTGGCTGAGGGGCGCGGTGCGCCGATGAGCTTGGTTGAGCGTGGTTCTGCGGAAGCAGCCGTGGGTTGACGATGGATCGGTGTTGATTTGGTTTTCATGGATCGAGTTGGGTTGGAAGGGTGAAATGACGAATGACGAATGACGAATGACGGAAGATTGGAGTTCGGAGGTGGGAGCGGGAGTAGGCGAGTCCGTCTCGGCTCGCAACACGCCGCCAAATCGAAAAATCACCGGCAGACCCGGCCGGTCCCGAGGATTGGCCGGAAAGCCGAGCGGAAGCCATTGAGCATGCTTGAGAGCAAGAGAAAACCGCAGCAGGGCTGCCGGGCAAAGCGCCGAAGAAGCCGCAATCCACGTTGTCCCTCACCGTTGTTCACGCTTCAGCGTGTCTCCCCCGCGCCCAAGCCGCGCGCGTCTGCGATGATCCAAACCACTGCTCAGCGGCACCTCAGCGCCCCTCAACAACCGCTCAACCACCGCAAACGCGCCTCTCAGGCGCCGACTACGCCGCCATGCGCACCACCTCCGCGCTCCATTCACTCTGGCCGGTGCTGCCGCCGATGGCCGCGATGCGGAAGGCCCACATCTTGCCGATCTCCATGCCTGTGCAGCGGTAACGGGCCTGGGTGGTCGTCTCATACGGGGACCAGTTGCGCGCCAGGGTGTCTGCCGGTGAGCACTGCACAGGAAGGGGTCAGGAGACGAA
>JANOBO010000009.1:0-7048 GCA_031411695.1 Verrucomicrobiaceae bacterium | reverse complement strand
ACGGCATCTGCCTGGCTCACGGTGACCGTGATGCTCTTGAAGCGGCCCGCGATCGCCGCCGCCGCAGCGCCCTTCACTCCGATGGCAGTGGCGAGCAGATTCAGCTTTTCGCTGGAGAGATGCGGGCCCCAGTCGCTCATGAGCGCATCGCGCGTGTGATAGCCGAGGTCATAGCCATGACCGAGCGAAATGCCCGACTGCTGCCCCGGCCATCGCGACGGCTGATCCATACCTTCAAATTCCAGGATCAATTTCAGCGCCTTCTCCGAGAGCTTCACACTTCCAGCCGCAGCGGGATTCGAGTTCGACGGCGCAGGCGGTGCGGCGTTTTCCGCGACGAGGAATCCGGCGTTTGCAAATCCTTGCAACGATTTCCCGTGCAGCACCGCAGCTACCTTCCACCAGAGCGGCTCGGCGGTCTCGCCGAGCTTCCGCACCAGATGATCACGCGGCAGCGACGCGATGATAGTGTCGCCTGAAAGCGAGCCCGCCTTGGAGCGCAAGTTCAGCGAGCTGGCGTTCACGCGGAAAAGATCGCTCGTGCCCGATGGCGGCGGTGAGTCTTTGACGCCTCGTGTTTTCACGCCGCGCGGTTTGACCGAACGCGTCGCGTCCCCGGCCGGCACCGCTTCGAGAAAAGCCTCCGCCACAAAGCCGCTGAGCTTCTCGCCATCCACGACCGCATCCACTTCCACCCACTCCGCAGGTGCCCTGCGTCCCGTGCCTGCGACCATCGTGCCGAAGGGCAGGCGGCCGATCACGTTGTCCGTTTTCCCAGCGGCAGCGGTGGAGCGGATGCGCAACGGATCTGCCGTCACGCGGAACAAGCCGCCTTTGATCGTGAGCGCCGGCGCCGCTTTGTCGCCGAACACAGGTTTGCCGCCTTCGACAATCTTCATGCTCACCGCGCGACCGGCATCGCGCTCTTTCTTGATCAGTGCAAACAGCTCGCCGTAAGCGATCCTGCTGGAGCCGATGCTGTCAGTCGCCTTCGATTGTCCCACCAGCACGCAGCCCAGTGTGTCAGCCGCCGTGTTGCCCGAGTGAATGCGGATGCCCTCGAAGCCGGGCACATCCTCCAGCAAAGGCATGTCCTTCTTGAACTTGTTCGACCAGGTGATGATGACGTTGTAAGTGCCCGCCGGGATCGCGGTCGTGCCCGCGATTTTCGCCGGGCGCACCGGATCCTCGAGCGTGAAGCACTGAAATTTTCCGTCGGCTTCGAGATCGCCGATGGTGCTGTTTTTCGTGTAGGTCTCGCGGGTGAGCTGGAGTTTCATGGGAAGGGGAGGGGATGAATGGGGTCAGAGGACGAGCGCTAAAACTTCCAACGCAGCCCCGCGAGGAACGCGTCCTCGTCCACAAACGTGGGAGAGATTTTCCCCGAGGCGTAGCTGACGGTGAAGGCGAGCTTGTCGTCGTTGATGGACTTCGGGATGAACTCTAGGGTCGCCTTCCATTCCGAGAGCACGCTGCTCTGTGCGAAATCCCAGACGGCGTTGTAATCGGCCACCGCATCCACATTGAAAACTGTCGGCATCACGGGCAGGTCCACGTCATGCCAGAGCGCCGTGCGATAGCGGATCATGAAGCGCGCGCGGTTCTCGCTTTGCTCAGCGGCCGTGGCGTCGTGCTCTGATGCGGCGACGTAATCGTAACCCGCGAAAAGTGTGAGCACGGGAGGTCGTCGGTCGAGTTTCTGCTGCCCGAGATTTGCGATCCAGAAGATGGCCTGGGAAAGCTGCGAGACAGGTTTCAACCCGAGGATGCCCCACACGCCTGCACCCAAGGTGTAGTTGTAATTGTCCAACTTCTGATCGCCTTCAAAGCGCGTGTTCACATCGAAGAGCACGCTGCCGTTGATGAAGTCCGTCGGTCCGACTTCGACGCTGCGGAAGTATCCGGCCTCACCCTCGAAGCGCCCGTAAAGGCTCAGCGCCTTCTCAGGGTCCGGCGTGAAGCTGCCATCGAACTGGGCGTGGAAGGCGCGGATGTCGTTTTCCTTCACGATCGTGGCCGGGCTGCGGTAGCTGAACGAGAGGCCGAAGAGCGCCCCGTCCTCGCCGCCGCCCACATCGAACTTTTTCTCCTTCGGCTGGAACTCATCGATCAACGCGAGATCGCCCTTGTGGATCTTGGCCATCGCCTGCTCAACTCGCGCGACTTTGCTGATTTCCCCGGAGGGCTTCTTCAAAGTCAGCGCGGGATTGGCATCCGTGCCGTTGATGATCACCCGCCACCCTTCCTTGTCGAGGTCCGCCCCGCTTACCTCGCCATCGAGCTTGCCCACGATCTCCGTGGCGTATGGCCCCAAGCGCGGCTGGGTGTGCAGCTCGGTGATGCCGAATGTCCTCACCTCGCCGTCAATCGTCTGCTGCAACGACCAGCTCAATGCACTGACCGCACCCGAGCGCGCTGTGTCGATGCACTTTTTCACTTCATCCTCTCCGTCAAACACGGCGAGCGTGACGGCGGGGACGCGGATGATCTTTTGATCGCCGGGTTTGTCTTCGGAGGTGGCGAAGATGATGTCGATCCGCATTTCCGCCCGCACCGAGCAGGTGACGAAGACGACGAGCGTGAATACGAAGGAGAGAAGTTTCATGAGGCGTGTGGGTCGGGAGGCCGCGTTTTTGCGCGGCGGCGCGTGATTCAGGCGAGGTCTGCGATGTCCTGCGGAGTTTTGTACACGCCTGCGATGAGACGGGCAAAAGCCAGATCGACTCCGAGACGCTCTCCGATCAGCCCGATGAACATGCCTACACGACCAGCTCCGGGAAGATTGTGCTCTTGGTCATCCTGCGCTGCGCGGCGGAACCAGTCGCTGATGTCGCTTCCGGGATTTGCCAGTCCGTTGTGCGCATCGCGGTAGCCCACCGCGTTGAGGCAAGACAGCACAATGTCGATGGCACCGCCGCCGCCACGTGTCTTCCGAGGCGGTGCGGCGGTCAATGCACGCGCCGCCTTGGTCGCTGACTTCTTTTTCGCTTTCACCGTGAAGGGCTGCTCGTTTTCAAACTCGCGGTTCGGCACGCCGATGACGAAGTAGTTCGGAGTTTGGTCCTCCATCTTCGCGGCGATGGTGTCGCGGAATTCACGGTAACCATTCTCAAACTCCGCATCGTTCCAGACCGCGCGCAGCGTCTCGGTGAAGTAGCCGTTGCGGTCACCGTCGCTGGAGGTTTGGTTGTCCATGCAGCCGGAGATGAGCAGCACGCTGGCTTTGATCTTCGTCACCTCCGCACCCTTCACGCCGAGCTGGATCGCATCGTAGAGCGGCTGGTTTTTTTCATACACGCGCAGCGCCTTCTCGCGCGGCATCGCGCGCGGGCGGCCACGCTGTCTGCGCGGCACCGCGCGGGTGACGCTGCCGCTGTGGCAACTGTCCGAGAGCACGATCACGCGCACGCCGTTCTTGAACTTCGACCACAGGTCAGCGAGCTCGTCATCGACCAGCTCGCGGTCAAACAGGCACCAGGTTTCGTCCTTGCGATCTCGCGTATCGCCTGACTTGCCCTCATCGCCATTGAGGTCCGGCACCTGGCCGCCGTGGCCGGAGTAAGTGATGAAAAAAATGTCGCCAGCAGCGAGCGACTTCGATGCGTGGCTAATCGCGGTCTTCACCGCCTTGGCCGTTGCGTGTGGTGTCAGCAGCACGGTGGGTTTGAAGCCGCGCGCGCGGGCGATGGCCTGCATGTCCTTGGCGTCGAACTCGCAGCCGACGAGCGCGCCGTCCCAGTTATCGTAGTGCGTGGGATCGACGGAGTTGAGACCGATGTGGAGGGAGAGTGCTTTCATGAGTGGGTGAGGTGAGGGGTGGGTGAGATTGGCTCTATCATTTATTTCGAAGGCGGAAAAACGGGTTGCCGTAATGCTGGTAGGCGCCCCACGTCGCGATATCGGCGGCGAAGGCTGCGGAGCGGGCGAGGCGCACAGCCTGGTGCATTTCCTCACCGTGCAGCAGGTGCTCGTAAAACGTGGTGGCGAAGGCGAGCGCCGCGTCGTCGTTCACCGCCCAGCCGGTGCAGATGAAGTTGCGCACGCCGCGCTGGAAAAAAGATTCCGCAAAAGCAGGGGCGATGGCGAGATCTGGTCCCGCCTGCTGACGGAGGAGCGGATCATCGCTGGTGATGCCGCTCTCGCAGGCATTGGCGAAAACGAACGCAGGGATGCGGTCGAGGCGCGACAGCTCGGAAGCCGTGAAGCACTCGATGGGATTCATTTTGAAAATCCAGCCGGAGCCCGCGAGATTCTCTGCGTCGTAAAAGCAGTGACCCGCGAAGTGCAGAATGTCGAACTGCTTGTTCAGCAGCGCGCGGACGACGGCGGCGCGGGTGGCATTCTCCTGCAAAAGCATGGTGACCTCGACGCCCTCGCGTTCAAGCAGATCAGCCACCGCCTCGGCCTCGGCGAGCGCGCCGGCAAGGGAGGCATCGCTGGCGGGATCAGCGATGATGAGCGCGGCGAGCTTCTGCGCCGTACGGCCGAGCGGCTCGGGGGCGGGAGCAAATGTGGTCTGCAATTGGCGCGTGACACCAAAGCCCTCCGCCGTGCCGAGGTAGGCCTGTTCACTGTCGTCGGAAACGTCGGGTCGCAGCAGCATCTCCCAAGGCACATGGCCTGTGATGCCGTCAAGGCTGAAGACGACGTGCGCGGCTGAGTTGAAGATGATCTCGCGAAAATCGTGCGGCAGCAAAAACTGGGTGAGCGCGTTTGCCCAAGTCCGCTGCTCCGATGGATCCTGCGACTGCGAGAGCTGGACGCTGAACTCATCCACGAGGCGCTTGTCCACCACGATGTCGCGCTCCGGCACCGAGGCGCTGTCCGTCATCGCGGAGAAGACGTATCCCTTGCTGCTGTCGTGTCGGATGTGAATGCGCGTGACACGATTGGAGCCGGCCTTGGTCCCGCTCTCGTTTTCCAGCGTGGCCTTGAAGTGATCGAGGCGGGTCTTGAGGCGTTGCTTTTCCCTGCGCAGCGCGGCGTCGAAGTCGGGCTCGGATGGGATCCAGCTCTTGCTGTCGGCGCCCTTTAGCATCCCCGGCGCTCCGGAGTAGAGCGTGAGAAACCGCGCGGCATCGTTCTCCACAAAGGTGATCTGCTTCAGCGAAAAGAACGGGCTGCGCTGCGCGCGGCGGATACCGCTGATCCAGGCACAGAATGCCTGATCCATCTCCATCGTGCCCTGGCCGCTGCCGATGAGGACAGTCGCCAAATGCCGGCCGCCGACGCGCGAGAGGGTCAGGCACAGCTCCGTCACGGCGACCGCCAGTTCCGCAGGGCCGAGCCTGCCCATCACGCCGAGGATGACCAACGCCATGTGCCATTTTTCGTGCGGATGCGGCAGCAGCACCGGACAGCCCAGACGTCCGGGAAGCACGCCGCGGCGGGTCATCTCGGTGAGGATCAACTCGTGACGCTCTTCGGCGGCGGGGAATTTTTTTTCCGACAAGCTGCAGTCGAGCGCCAGCTCCGCTCCCTCCGGCTCGCAATCGTTGTAATGACCCGCGGAACGGAAGTCGATCTTCGGACGTCGATCTGACGCGATGACATCCACGACGGAGCCGTAGCGCACGGCGATCTTCACCTGCAAAGGGAGAGGCGTGGCCGCTGCCGCGCCGCGTGCACCGGTCGCGCCCAGCGAGCGCGTCTGCCCGCCACGCGACAGCTCAGGCTTGAAGACATCCAGCGAGGCATCGCCGGAGATGCGGCGCGCGATGCTGTTGAGCGTGGTGTAGTCATTGTCAAAGCCGCCGTGCGTGGTGGAGTTAGATGCGGAGATGCCGTCCTTCTCGCGGTTGGGAGAGAAGACAATCTCGCCCGCCGCGCCCGCCGAATCATCCAAGCCCCATAGCGCGCGCATTTCCGTGCTCTCGCGCAGGCTCTCATCAAGGCCGAGCAGCGGCTCCTCACGCAGAGGCTCGCACGCGCGGCTGACGAAATAGAGCAGGGACTGATTGTAGATTTTCGCGACGTTATCGACCCGCTCGGCGGCGCGCGTCATGGTGAACATCGTGCTGCGGCTGATTTCCTTGCCCCTGCCGATCCTGCCCCCGAGACGGTCGATGAAGTCCCGCACGGTGATGGCCGGAGCGAGAAAAAACAAATCTCTGACCACCACGCCAGTGCGCGCGAGCACGGGAAGGAAGTGCGAGTGAAAGATGGCGCCCGCGCTGTGGCCGCACGCATGGATTTCGATTTCGGCGTCCTTGTGGTCGGCGACGAATTTGCCCAGCAGACCCGCAGTGAAGGCCGCGCCGCCTTCGGGGGCGCTGCTCAATTCGGAAAACTTTTTGATGGCGCTCCACACCGCGGTTCCAGCACCGCGCAACGTCATCTCGAGCACCGCGTCTTTGGCATCCAGAATTGCCTTGCCCAATCCTCGTGTCGGCTGCAGCCCGCGCGTTCTTCCGAACAAGCTGCCGAGCGCTGTCCAGATGTCCGTCTCCCACACAAAATAAAGGGGATAGATGCCCGCCTTCAGCCAGCCTTCCTTGTGCTCGAGGACGTGGGTAAGCGCATCTTTCTCCGGCACCAAGCCGCCGTGCGCCCAGAGCAGGATGCGCAGCGGGCGATGCTGCTTCTGCGCGGCGGCGAGTGCGTCCTTCAGATGCTTGCTGAACAGCTCGCCGACTTGCGCTGCCGAGCTGGAAAACTCGCCGCTATTGATGAATTGGCCATGCCGCAAATTCACCACATGCTGGCGAAGGACGCCAATTTGCGCTGCGGTGAATGCTGGCTTTGACCCGAACAATCCCCGCATGTCGCGCGCCGTCGCAGCGGCCCGTGCTTCAGGCGGGGGAGTAATCGCGGCTGGTTTTTGCTTCCGCTTTGCTCTGGCGATCTTCTTGGATGCCGGCTTGGTGCGTTTGCGTTTTTGGGTCGTAGCCATATTCGGGTGAGTTGAGGGTGATTGAATTCACGGCGCTGCGTTTGAACCCGCTGCGCGCGGCGGCGCAGGCGGCGGCGCAGGCGGCGGCGCAGGCGGCGCAGGCGGAGCGGGAGGTGCCGGCGGCGGCGCGTTCCCGGTTGGCGGCTTCTGAGATTT
>JANOBO010000008.1:0-13850 GCA_031411695.1 Verrucomicrobiaceae bacterium | reverse complement strand
GATGGGGATCGCATTGGGCGAAGCGTAACTGAAAGGCAGGGCACGAGCGACTTGGTCGAGAAAGCCAATCTGGCGCAACCAAGCGATGAAACTGGCGAGACCCGCGAACGGCGTGACCGCCTTGGAGGTGGAGGTCAAAAGTAACTGGCGAGCACCGGCAAGGGGTGCAAAATCAACGGCATCGTTTTGTGCGGTGGGCGGAGTAAGGGTTGTGTTCACAAACACCCATGGCACCGACTCCGCCGCGCAAAACGACCCTCTTCAATCGCGGCGTTCGGGATAAAGGGTGGTTCGACGAACCCCTTCGCGCGTCACTTGCCCTTCGCTTCCCCGGACAGTCTCCAATGTGGGTGGCTTGTTGCTTCAAAGTCCCGCCGTCCAGACCAGCGCCCCGCCTCCCCGCCAGACTGAGGGTTCCACAACAGGCAGATGCAGCACCTGAACGAACCTCACAAGCCTTGATGAACGCGCGCTAGCGAGAGCAGGGTATAGGCGGTAACGAGCACATCATCGCTCTCCATCCAGCGACCGGCGTCGTTTTTCCAGGATCCATCCCCCGTTTGGAGGTTCAACAGCTTCTTGCCGAGATCCGCGCGCCAGTCGATGACCTTTCCGTCCTTCAGTTTGAGAAAGTCGATCTTCGCAGCCGCAAGCGCCTTGGACATGGTGTGGAAGTAATAGAACTTTCCTTCCGCGCCTAGCCCGGGGTTTTCGTCCAGCGTAAAGTTCGCACTCAGCCACTCGATCACGGCTTTCACCCGAGGATCGGAGTCATCAAGGCCCGCATAGATGAAGCTCATCAGCCCGGCGTAACTGATGCTCCCGTATGATCTCAGAGCCACGCGGCCATCCGCCGTTTTAACCTCGGCGCCGCGAGTCTCGCCAGGCGCATAGACAAAGCCGCCGTGGTCCTGCGGATCCTTACTCACCCACGGCGCGTCGTTGGATTCAGGGCGGTTTTGGCACCGCTGGATGAACTCGATGGCCGCAGAAAAGTTCAGCTTTGGTTCGTTCTTCGCGGCATCCCCTTTGTCGGCAAGAAGGGCCTCGGCATAGTGGAGCGCTTCGAGCGCGAAGTGCGTGTTCGACATGTCGGCGTGCGCCGGAGCGTTTCCTTTTTGGGAGCCATAGCCGATGCCGCCATCGAAGGGATTGTCCGACTTGCCTTTTTCATCGAAGTCATTCTGCTGTCCGATCACAAAGCGCCGCGCGCCGAGCGCCACCTGCTCGTTTTCCAGTTTCGGATTGAGCATCAGTGCCACGAGCGCCAGGGCGGTGTTGTAGTTGGCGCGCGCCTTGACGTAAATGCCGCCGTCGGGCTGGACGTTCTTGAGCAGGAACTCGTAGCCCTTGGCAAGGTCGGCGGGCATCGGATCGCCCGCCTTGCGTGCGGGATCCAGCATCGCCGCTGCAAGCGCGAGTCCTGTGAACGCCACAGGTTCTGAGTCGCCCCACTGGCCAGTTTGCGCGTTCTGCTTCGATTTGAGAAACGACAGTCCGCGTGCGTAGGCGAGTTGGATCTCCTGCTTCAGAGACTCGCTGCGCGCCGGCGGGGTCGTCTGCGCGACGAGCGGTGGCTGAGTGAGCATCAAGAGAACGAAGCTGGCGGGGAGGAGGTGTTTCATGGTTTTGTGATTGCGGGAGTTTTGTCCTTGGCTGGAGAAATGATGACCGTCACAGGAGTGCCCTCGTCAGGGATGTTTGCGGGATTTGAGATCCAGATGGTGTCGTCCCAATTGCCTTTCGCGGGCGAGTTGATCATTGCGTTTCGGTCCAGGTAACTTGCGATGATGGAGCCCTGCACCTGTGCGGCAAATCCATCCTTGTCCACATAGGAGCCGGAGAAGATCCAGGTGCCGAGATCAGCCGGCGGCTTCCGCGTGTTGATGTCCAGCATCCAGTCGGAAAGGGGTGCGTGTTTGGTTTCTCCCCCCGATTTCCATTCAAGCGTGATCGCCATCCGATTGGCTCCTGCGGTCTTCAGATCGAGGGGCTTGATCGGCGTCAGATCCTTCGGCGCGTCTGGGTGCGCGAGGCCTTCGGTGCCCGGCTCGTAGTGACACAGCAAGATGGCCACCTGTAGGTCAGCCGGATTGATTGTCGTGCGCAGCACGCTTTCGTGCGTTTTGCCCGTCTCATGCACCAGCATGTACTCAATGGGGAGTTGCTTGAAATTAACGACGGTAGGCACCCGGATCTCCCGCGTCGATGCGTTGAACCGAATGCCGCCCACCTCGAACTCATTTGGCCCGATTTCCTTCACCGCCTGTTTCGCGGCGGCGGGGTCAGGTGAAGGGATGGGCGCGGCGCTTTGTCCCGGAGCGTCCGAAGGAGTACAAAACGCAAGCGCGAGGATTGAGCAGATGGCTGGGCAGGCGTGCATGAGGCTGGCGAGAATACCCAGATCCCAACTGGCGGCAACGCGGCGATGGATGCGATGCCAGTTCATTTCGCACAAAAGCCTTTCGTGAACACTTTTTGCCAGCGCGACTCCAAAGGCCGGGCGGAAATCGCCCGCACAGTTGCTCAACGACGGTTGTCCATCATCCGCATCAGATACCAAAGGAACTGCACGAGCGTGGTTACGAATGCCGCGACATAAGTCATCGCTGCGGCGTTCAGCACACGGTTCATTCCATCCGTTTCCGCGCCCGGTGCGAGCGCGCCCGTCTCCGCGAGGATTCGCTTCGCGCGGGCCGTGGCGTCAAATTCGACCGGCAGCGTGATCAGTTGGAACAGCATGAGCACGCCGAACGCCAAGGCCATGATGGTGATCATCAAACGGTAGTCGATCAGTCCCCCAAACAACCCCAACAACGGGATCCACATCACAGCTTGGCTGGCTATACCCGTGATGCCCACGGCCGCCATGCGCCACTGGAGCGGCGCGTAGAGCTGCTGATGCTGGATCGCGTGGCCGCATTCATGCGCCGAGACGCCGAGCGCCGCGACCGATGTGCCGTGATAGTTGTTTTCCGAGAGCACCAGACACTTGCGCGACGGGTCATAATGATCCGTCAGCGTGCCCGGCACAGACTCGATCTTCACATCGCGAATCCCGCTGCGATCGAGGATGCGCTGCGCGATGTCCGCTCCGGTCATGCCCAACGCAGCGGGCACTTTGGAATATTTCGCGTACGCGCTGCGCACTCGCCACCTCGCGAAGAGCGAGATGGCAAACGTTCCGATGAAAATGATCAGCATCATGGCTTTGAATTGGGGTGAGAATGACAGCGGCGACAATGCATGTGCCGTCTGGAGGATTCTACGTTTTTCGTCATGTGGCGGATCATCTTTGCGGCATGGCAAATCGACGGTTGCGGCGGCGGGGCGCAGCGGCTTGAGTGATCCGATGCAGCCAAATGGGGGAAGCCAGCCAGACAACGGAGTGATCGAGTGCAGGGTGACGCCCTGGTATTTCCGCCGCATGGGGATGCTGGCAGCGATGCTCCTCGTGTTTGGCGCCTTGTTCCTTTACGACGGACAGTGGGGCTATCCCGCGAAAAACAAGAAGGCCGCCGTGAAGGACCGTTTCGAGGAAGAGGTGCTCAAGGGCTATGACAAGGCGCGCGAGGCGAACACGCTGGATGCCTGGCGCGCCGAGATGAAGGCCAGGGACTGGCCCGTCGATGTAAATGGCGAGCCCCCGAAATGGCTGAGCTATGCGGCCGAGCGTGGCATGGACGAGAAGCCAAAAAAATACTCAGACCGGGAGATCGAGGAGCAATTCTGGTGGGGTGGCGGGATGTTCATCATCGCCGCTGTGGTCGGCGTGCTTGTGTTGATGAACAAAGGCAAGGTTTTGCGTGGCCACGAGGACCGGCTGGTGACGCCTGACGGCACCGAAGTGCGTTTCGCTGACGTTTTCAAGATCGACAAGCGCAAGTGGCAGGGCAAGGGGCTGGCCACCGTTTACTACAAGGCCGCGCCCGACGCACCGGAGAAGCGCGCCGTCATTGACTGTCTCAAATTCAACGAGAAGGGCGCCGAGGCCGTGCTGCAGCGATTGCTCGACGGGTTTAGCGGCGAGCTCATCGAAAAAGTGGAGGAGCCCGATGATGAGGAGGAACTCGCAAATGAGGCGAAAACGTGACTTTTTTCCGTTCGCTGGCGGTGTTTTCTTTTTGCCGTGAAACGGGGCGGGAATTCAATCTCTATTTCCCCTTGCCAAATCTTACTGAGCCGCTAAAGCTCCGCCCCATCCAACAAACCCCTCTCTCATTTTATGGCAGACAACATCGCAGACAAAGTCCGGGACATCATCGTCGAGCAACTTGGCGTGAATCCTGAGCAGGTAACCCCCGAGGCAAAATTCATCGAAGATCTCGGCGCGGATTCGCTCGACACCGTGGAGCTGGTCATGGCCTTCGAGGAGGAGTTCGGAATCGACGTTCCAGACGAGGAAGCCGAGAAACTCCAGTCCGTTGGCGATGTGATCCGCTACGTCGAGGAGAATGCCGAATAGCCGACGCTGCCAGCGAGCAAGATTTTCAATGAAGGCCGGGGACTAGATTCCCGGCCTTTTTTGTTTTCACCCGGCACCCGATTGCTTCACAGCGCTCAATGCCACCAGCTTTTCAAAGGATGAATTAGGATTTGCGTAAGCCGGGTACGCGGCAGCCGATTCTCCTGCAGGCAGATACCGCCAGTGCTTGTACATCCACATCCACAGCTCAGGCTGCCTCTGGATTTCATTCTCAAACACATCCCAGCATTGCTGCGTCGCGCGCGCCACATCCTCCTCGTTCATGGGCCGGATCGGCGCGAAAGTTTTCAGGTGATAGCCGCCGTCGGCGCGCGGCAGGCAGAGGCACGGCACGATCATCAATCCCAGCCGCTGGGCCAGAGCCGCGTGGATGGTGGTCACGCAGTTTTTCAGGCCAAAGCAGTCGATGATCGCCGTCATCCGGCTCGGTCGCATGTTCAAGTCCGAGAGAATCGCGATGTGTCCGCGCCGCGCCAGCGTCTTCATCAGGCGCACGACCGCGCCCTCCTGCGCGATCAGCGTGTTACCTGACACGGAGCGCAGCCGCTGAAACAACGGAGTCAGCGCCGGATTTTTAAAATCCTGCGCCACGGTCGTCAGCGGAAAACCGAGGAAGCCCCACGTCAGTCCGGCAAACTCGAAGTTCCCGAAATGTCCCGTCACAAAAAGCGCGCCTGTTTTCCTCGCCTCATTGAGCGCAGCCGGATCTTCCTCCTCATGGCTGATGAGGTCGTGCCAGTTTTCATGCGTCATCCGCGGCGCCCAGAAGAGCTCGGCAAACGTGCGCGCGAAGTTTTGATACGACCCCCGAACGATGCGCCGCATCTCCTCGCGCGACAGCGTGCCGCGATACGCCACGCGCAGATTCTCCATCGCCGTGGCGCGTCCTTCCGCGTCCGCAAAACAGGCGAGGCCGCCGGCAAACCGCGCGAAAGAAAGCAGCACGTGACGCGGCAAACGCGGTAGAAGAGCCGCCATCGCGCGCACGATCAGCGTCTCGAAAAAATAGCGGAGCTTCTTCACGTTGGCAGTTGGTGTTTGATGAAATCGCGTTAGGATGCGGCCATGTCAGTGCCCACGCTCATCACGATTCTCAAGCGCATATTGAAGCAGCCAACCGCGCCGTTCCACGAATATCATGTGCGCGCGGAAATTGAAAAGCTTCTTGAGGATTGCCCCAACGTGAAGCTCAAGCGCGACAAGTTCGGGAACCTTCTGGCCACCTACAAATACGGCAAGCACACCAACCGTCCCTCATGGGTGCTCGGCGCGCACATGGATCATCCGGGCTTTGTGAAGACGCCGGGCCGGGACGGCGCGGATCCGTGGCAGTTCCTCGGCGGTGTCCCGCAGGCGGAGGTGGAGGCCGGCGTGAAGCGCGGACTCCGCAAGATCAAGGGCCAGATGGCGCAGTGGAATTTCCCGGTGAAGATCACCAAGGATAAAATCGAGGCCACCGCGTGTGACGACCTCGTCGGGTGTGCCGTCATCATCGCCACTTTTTGGGCGATGGGGCAGTTGAAGCTTCGCGGCACGGTTTACGCCGCATTCACACGCGCCGAGGAGATCGGATTTTTAGGCGCGTGGGATCTCGGAAAGCGCTGGCCGTTTCCGAACAAGGCCGTGTTCCTCTCGCTGGAAACGAGCCGCCCGGTGAACGGCGCGGTCATGGGCGGCGGTCCGGTCGTTCGTGTGGGCGACCGCTTTTCTGTCTTTGATAACGAGGCCACCGCGATCCTCATGAAGACCGCCTCCGAGCAGGCCATCCGCGTGCAGCGCTGCCTGCTCGATGCAGGTGCCTGTGAGGCCACAGCCATGCAGGCGTGCGGTCGGCGTGGTGCAGGCATTTCGATTCCTCTCGGCAATTATCACAACCTCAGCGACGCGAAAAAGATCGTCCCGGAATACGTCATGATGAATGACGTCACCGCCTTGGTGGCCCTGCTCACCGCCCTCGTCGGCACCAAACACGAAGGCATCGGCGAGCGCAGCATCCGTGACCGCGTGGAGCTGCGCATGGAAGAGTACAAGCATCACTTGAAGGCCGGCACCAAGCACTTCAAGTAGTGCCAAGGGCGGGGCGCCCCCACCTCACACCAGATGGCGTGCGAGCGTGATGGCCAGGTTTTGCTCGACCACATCGCCCATGGAGGCGCAGTGATCGAAGGCGTTGGTGTGATGATAGTCTCCGAGTTCCTTTTTTAGTGTAGTCACCTTGTCCGCCGGCTCCGCGGGGTTGTGCTTCATGCACGCGAGAAGGTGCGAGATGCGCTGATGCTCTGACAGGTAGCGGCGCGCGATGAGACTGCGTTCCTCCTCCTGATACTGGTTCATGGTGGGCAGGTTCAGGCAGGTGGTGCAAAGGTGGATCACCGGATTGTTCTCCTTGAAAAACTGCGGAAGGTAAACGCTGCGCCGTCCTTCGTACGACTGCTGGTCAAAGTCGATGGCCCGCACGCGGTACTGCACTTCCTCGAAATCAGGCGTCATGTCCACGATGTAGTTATAGCTGCGCATGTCCCCAAGCAGCCGGATGAAGCAGCGCTCGCTGAACTTCACGAACTCCTTGGCAATGCGGACTTTGTTCAGGTCGGGGCGCTCAAGGTAGTCGCGGATAAACACGTCGCCTGGAACCCCTGCAATGTGCTCCTCCACCAGAGTGCCGCTGTGCGCGAGATAGTTGATGCGGTTTGGGGAGAGGAGATGCTCGAGCTCCAAACCGTAGATGCGCGAGGCATCCGAGATCTTCATGTAAAAGTGGTCGTAGTTGTCATTGTATTGGTTCACGATCCGCACGCGGAACGGGCGTGAATTTCCAAACTCGCAGAAGTCCACCCGCTCGACGAAGAGATGCGGAACGGCGAGAAGCTCGCCGGTGCGCAGAAGGGAGTAGATGCTCGTCAGGCGCGGATACAGGTCGCGCTGTACATCCATGGGGTAGATGACGCTGGCCCAGTGGGTGGCATTGCCCGTGCGATCAAAAAGCGGATGCCGCTCGGCGAAACGCAGCATGTCCTGATAGGTCGCAGGCAATGAGAACATGCGCCCGAACTGATCCAGATACGACGCCAGCTCGTCACTGGTGGCGATGAAGTCCTTGCGCTTCGTGATGACGATCATGCGTGGACTGGAGCACGAAGCAGCGCCCATGCCACGCGGGAAAGCTCAGAATCTGTTTCTGCGGGGATTCTCCCGCATGAGCTGATCCTGCCTCTTTTTCAATCCGCTGATCTCGGCCTCGAGCTGGGTGCGCTTGACTGCCAGGGCATTTCCCGCGCGGCGAAGATTCACTGTGTCGAGTTGTTTGAGATTGGATGTCGAAATGGCGACGTGGTTCTCTTTCTCCGCTTTACCGATGTTTGAAATCTCCGACTCCAGGGTGCTGATGCGCTGCTCCAGATCCAGCACCTTGGCATCGTGAACGGTGATTCTCTGATCGACGGACAACGCGACCTGAGATTCAGGGGCGCGCTTGATGCTGATTGTCACAAACTCCCCGGGGGCTTCAACGCCAAAAAGCTTTTGCACTCGGTCGGGAAGAATGTTCCAGGCAAACTTCTGCGTGCCCGTGTCATGGATCACGGTGAGAAGCTCGTCGGTGGCCTCGCGCACCTTGACATTGACGTACGCCTTGCCGTCCACCAGCAGGTCACCCAAGGGCAGGCCGGGCGCCCGAGTCTTCATGCTCAATTTGTACTGCGAGCGGTACGAGGCGAAGTCCTTCTGCATCTGCTCCAGCGTCTTGCGCGCGCCTTCCAGCTCGGCCTCGAGCCGCGACTTGTCCTCCTTCAAAGTGTCCTTCTCCTTGCCCAGCGAGTTCAACTGCATCTTCATGCGAGTCAGCTCACTTTGCGTCTGGCCCTGCTGGTCTGTGAGAGTGCGGATCTCCTCCTGCAGGCGGTTGATCTGCGCGTCGTCCTGGCAAGAGGCGAGAGCGAGCAGCGTGGTGGCAGCAAAAATACTTTTTGTGAGAGGGTGTCTGATGTTCATCGTGAAGCAGGGTCGGAAAGCGTCGCTTATGCGCTAGGTTAAGAACCTCGCAACGGAAAGGCAAGCGCCGTCTCCTTTTATCTCAATATGCTCACGATATTGTCCTTCCAACTCGTGCGAGAAGTCCATTTTCATCATTGTGTGCACTCTGGCCGCATGGTAAAAATCATGCCCCGTGGTTTTTCTCCGCCTTGTAACTCTCACGCTGACGCTTTCGACTCTCGCTGTGCAGGCGCAGGATTTGCCGCTGCCAGGACTTGAGCCGCGGCTGGAGTCGGGGCGAGATGTTTCCGGCGCAGCTGGCGGGACTTTTTTGAAGCCGACCGTCTCCATCAAACCGCCCAACGTCGCGGCAGACACGGCGTCCACGCACGCCCGAAGCGTCGAGCAGATCTTGGGCGAAGAGCAGAAGGTGCTGATGGAAAAAGCCGCGCTTTTCGAGGCGCAGCGGGGGAAGGACGCCAGGGTCACGGCTGCGCTGAAGCGGATCGTGTTGATGGAAGGGCCGGTTTCGAAAAAATTGCCTGGCTGTGAATTCCTGCCGCAAGGGGTGGAGGGGAAACCTGTCACGCTCGTCGGCGTGCACGCGCCTCAGGAAGTGGTGCGGGGTTTGGAGAGTTTCTTCGGCGCGCAGCTCACGCCGGACAACGAAAAAAAGCTTCTCGACACCGTGAGAAAGGGGATGGCGCATTCATCGAAGCGAGAGCGGAAGGTCGAAGTACTCGGCTGGTGGCCGAAGGAGGGCGTGATGGCGGTGGGCGTGTATCCCGAAAGCTGAGCAGCGGGCGGGGACAGATACGGCTGGCGGTGATTGCTACCCCTCGCTCTTCTGCGATAGGGAGATGGCCTTCACGACGGAGGCGAGCAGATGCCAGGAGCGCAGTGGCTTGTCGAGAAAATTAGTGGCACCGAGTTCGAGGCATTCCTGCTTGTCCTCCTGCGTCCAAAACGCGCTCATGATCACGACGGGCACATTTGGATTCGTTTGCTTCGTGATGGTGATGAGGCTCGATCCTTCCAGCCCTGGCATCCGCAGGTCGGTGAGCACGAGATCGAAGGAGGCATCGCGTGCGGAAAGAAAAGCGACGGCCTCCTCCACGCCCCGCGCGGCATCCACCGTGGCTCCGGCGTGCCGGAGAACCTTCGACACGGCCGTCAGCATCGCCTCATCATCATCCACCACGAGAACTCTCCGGCCCGCGAGGTCGGACTCGTGAAAATCGACGGGGCTCGGAAGCGGGAAGTTCATGACGCGGGCGGTGATGCGTCGGGTGATCCGCCTGCGGGCTTGTAGGCCCCGATTAGCGCCTTGCTCACGGCCGTGATGAGGCGGATGGAATTCAGCGGCTTGTCCAACACACTCGTCGCTCCCAGCTCGACGCATTCCGCCTTGATCTCGTCCGTCCAAAACGCGCTCATCACCACCACGGGGACGTCGGGATTTGAAGTCTTGATCGCGCTGAGAATGGTCTTCCCACTCGCGACCGGCATGCGCAGATCAGTCAGCACCGCGTGAAATGCCGCGCCGTCAGCGGCCAGCAGGGAGATAGCCTCGACGACACCCCCGGCCGACTGCACGAGCGCACCGGCATGTCGGAGCACCTTTGACACTGCGGTAAGCATCGCCGCATCGTCATCGACGACGAGAAGCTTTTTGCCGACGAGGGCGGAGACTTGGTCATGCAGCGGGACGGGGAGGGATGGGTCCATGAAATGGGGTGTGGGTGGGTTGTGTGGGAAATGGGTGGAGCGTCAGTTCGCCGGGTGCGGCAGCGGCCTGGGCAGGCAGGGAAATGGTGAACGTGGCGCCCGCACCGGCGGAGCTATGGCATGTGAGGCGTCCTCCATGTTCCGCCACGATTTGCTGGGAAAGCGCGAGGCCGAGGCCGGTGCCCTGGGCCTTCGTGGTGAAGAATGGCGTGAACATCTTCGCGGCATCGGCATCGCTGATCCCACCCCCGGTGTCGCTGATGGCGATGTGGATATCTTCCGCGTCGCGTCGCGTGCGCACCTTGAGTTCTCCGCCTTCTGGCATTGCCTCGCAGGCGTTCCGAATCAAGTTCAGCACCACCTGCCACATCTGCGCGGGATCAAGATTCACCCACTCGATGGATGGATCGTAATCCTTCATCCACCGCACGTTGTCAGCCGCGAGCTTCTCTTCCGTCAGGGACAGCTTTTGGTCGAGATACTCATGAAGCCGGTGAGGTTGCGGCACGATTTTCGGCAGCCTGGCAAAGGTGAGGTAATCACGGATCACCGCGTCGATGCGTGCAAACTCCTGCTCCATCTGGCTCAGCAGCAGCTGCGCCTCCGCAGGTGAGTGACCGCCGCCGGGCGCGCTCAGCGCGCTGATCTCCTGCGCGAGCAGTTCCATGTTCAGCGAGATTGATCCCATCGGATTGCGCACCTCATGGGCCATCTGCGCCGCCATGGAGCCTACCACGGCCAGCCGTTGCGCCCTGAGTCCGCCCAGCTCTGCCTGATAGCGCTTCACCATTTCATCTTTCAGCTGCGTGGTGCGGGAGGTCACTCGGCTGTCCAGTGTGGCCAGCACCTCCCGCAGATTTGAGAGCAGCAGTGCGGAGACGAGAAACACGCCGAGAAGCATCAGCGCGTTCCAATAGGGCATCGCCCGGTGGCCATGGAAGTGATCGGCGGAAACCTCGGCAGCCAACCACGTGATTGCCGCCGCAAATGAGAAGACGAACGCCCATGACCTTCCAGCGAACCACACTGCCATCGATATCGGAACAAGGTAAAGCGGGAGGATCTGCCACTCCCTACCGTTGAAGTGATCCATCGCGCCGACGATGACCAGCAACACGCTTGCAGACACGAGCGCCTGCCACCGGCTTTGGAAAAAGCTCTTTCCTCCGATCACCTGTGACAATGAGTTAGACACGCAGTGAGTACGCTTCGGGACCGCGCAAGGTCATGGCCGCATGTGTCGTGCCGCCTCCAAAGATTGGTGCGCTTTTCCCTGATCATTGCCTTTCCCGCCGGCGGGGCCGGCGTGGACCTTTAAGTTTTAGAGGCACGCGCGCGTTGCGAAATCAAGCTTGCATCCCCTGGCGAGCCCGGCAATAAACAGCGTCCGTACCGCAGCCTTTCGAGGCAAGAAACTCAACTCTGAATCCTGACCCTCATGTCCGTCCCCCTTCTTGATGTCAACGCCCAGAACCTTCCGCTCGAAGCCGAGCTGACCGCCGCTTTCACCAAGGTGCTGCGCGAGGGCAAGTTCATCATGGGTCCGGAGATCGGCGAGCTCGAGCAGCAGATCGCGACCATGGTGGGCGCGAAACATGGGATCGGCGTCTCCTCGGGCACCGACGCGCTCCTGCTCGCGCTCATGGCACTGGGAGTGGGTCCGGGTGATGAGGTGCTGTGCCCGACCTTCACGTTCTTCGCCACAGCCGGAGCCATCGCGCGCGTCGGCGCCACGCCCGTGTTTGTCGATTCATGTCCCGTCTGCTTCAACGTGGACGTGAACTCCGCGCGGAAAAAACTAACCGACAAGACCAAGTGCATCATCCCCGTGCACCTCTTCGGTCAGAGCGCCGACATGGATGCGGTCATGGATTTCGCGAGGGAAAACAATCTCACGGTCATTGAGGATGGCGCCCAGTCCATCGGCGCGAAATACAAGGGGAAGGGCAGCGGCACCATCGGCGACTTCGGCACGTACAGTTTCTTTCCCTCCAAAAATCTCGGCGGTTTCGGAGACGGCGGCATGGTCGTCTGCAATGACGACGCGCTCGCTGAGCGTGCGCGCATCCTCCGCACCCACGGCTCAAAGCCAAAGTACTATCACCATTTTGTCGGCGGCAATTTCCGCATCGACACGCTTCAGGCCGCTCTGATCCTCGTGAAGCTGAAGCGCTACGCCGACTATACGCAGAAGCGGCTCGACAATGCCGCGCGCTACACGGACGCGCTTTCGAAGCTGCCCGGCGTCGTCCTCGCAGATCCCGCACACTGCAAGTGCGCCACCTCGCAAGACACGGCGCTCGCTGCCGCTGGCGCGAAAATCGTGCTCCCCGTAGCCTATCCGCACAACGATCACATTTGGAACCAGTACACTCTCCGCATCATCGGCGATGGCAGGCGCGATGCCTTCAAGGACTTCATGTTCGCCAAGAAAATCGGCTGTGAGATTTACTATCCCGTCACGATGGACCAGCAGAAGTGCTTTGCTGATCTGCCGGACTCATCGCGATCCGGCTGCGAGATCTCTCATCGCCTCGCTGGTGAGGCCATTTCCATTCCGATCTACCCCGAGCTCCCGCGTGCTCATCAGGAAGAAGTCATCGCCGCCATCGCTGAATTCGTGGCGTGACTTTGCCAGTCATGACGAAGCACGCTTTTTGCCAAGCCCGAACTGCCTTTGGTAGCGTGACGGCGTGATGCCCATGTGTCTCTGGAAGTGGTGTGTGAAGATGCTCTGATCGTAGAAGCCGAGATCGCGCGCGACCGCGCTGATGGGAAGACGGCCATCCTGCAGCGCCTCGCACGCCGCTTGGATCCGCAGCTTCATGATGAACGACTGCGGGCTGAGTCCGAAAGCCTCGACAAATTTGCGATTGAGCTGCCGCGATGACAAATGCGCCAGCGCGGCGAGCTGCTCCACGGCGATCCGCTCGCGGAAATGGTCGCGGATGAAGGCCACGGCACGGTCGATGGCCAGATACGGCTGGAGAAACTGCTTCCGCCCCTCGTAGCTCTGCACCGTGCCCATGATGCCGATCACGCGCCTCTTCCGGTCAAACACCGGCAGCTTGTTTGTGATGAACCAGTCCGGGATTCCCTGCCGGTTGAAAAACAACTCCACGATGTTCAGCTTGGCCTCGCCCGTATGCAGGATCTCCTCGTCATCGCGACGAAAATTCTCGGCGAGCCGCTGGGGAAAGAGATCGAAGTCCTCCTTGCCGATCAGCGCCGCCTCCGACTCGAAGCCGAGTGATTCAACGAAGTGGCGGTTTGCGCAGACAATCTCAAACCGCGCGTTTTTTGCGAAGAACGAGATGCCGGGCAGATGGTTCAGCAGCAGGTAGAACTGGCTGTCATCGGCGATGGCGCGCAGGAAGCTCCCGCGAACTTTGGAAAGTGAACGTTCCACCTTGGACACGCAATGTGTGCCGGTCCGAAGACGCGCGTCAAGCACTCGTGCGTTCCTTCCCGTCAATCCTCAACGTTCACGGCAGCTCCTTGATCTGAATGCGACGGTACTCCATCTGGCCCCGGTCGCCCTCGAGTCCGACTGGACCGGTGGCAGGCAGCGGCAGCGCCTCCTCGAGCACTTCGCCATTGCACGTGCAGCGGGCCACTCCGTCTTTCACGGTCACCTCGATCATGTTCCAGTCCTGCGGCTTGT
>JANOBO010000007.1:0-7404 GCA_031411695.1 Verrucomicrobiaceae bacterium | reverse complement strand
TCTATTTTTGATCGCATCGGGACCTGCTTATGGATCGGCCGTCATGCTCCGCCTCTCCCGCATCGTCCCCTGCCTCTCGCTCTGCGTGCCGCTTCTTTGTGAAGCGGGCGCAAAGGTCGCTGACTCCGTTGTCACCCCGTCGGAGGAGACTCTCACTTTCAGTCTCGAGGCGCGCCTGCGCGGTGAGTGGCGCGAAAATAATTTTGATCTCAACAGCAGCGCGGACGCCCTGACCGATGACGTGTGGCTGCTGAGCCGTCTGCGGCTCGCGGCGGAATGGAGGCCGGCTTCAGGGTTTCGCATCGTGATCGAGGGCCAGGACGCGCGCGAGTTCTTCAGCGACCGCCCAAAAATCCCCGGCCAGCTCGGTGCGGAGGGTGATGACGCTTTTGATCTGCGCCAGGCGTTTGTCGAACTCGGCGAGCCCTCGCATCTCAGCGCAAGTATCGGCCGGCAGGAAATGAACTATGGCGATGGCCGTCTGATCAGCCGCTCACCGTGGAGGAACGTCAGCCAGACCTTTGATGCGGTGAAGCTGCATTACGCATCGGACAAATGGTGGCTCGATGTCTTCACCTCCAGTGTCGTGCGCGCTGAGAGGGGCGAGTTTAACCAGAGCGACTGGCTGGACGACGGCGATGCGCGCAATCAGTTTTTCAGCGGCCTCTATTTCAGCACCACCGCCATTGATGTGCAGGTCACCGATCTCTACGCCTTTGAGCTGCACGAGGAGGACAATGGCGGCAGCGACTTCGTCACTCTCGGCACAAGGATGAAGGCCGATGCCACCAAGCTCGCGGGCTGGGATTACGAGACGGAGATGGCCGTGCAGTTTGGGGAGCGATATGGCAAGGACTTGAACGCATTCGCCGGTCACTGGGGCGTCGGCTACAAATGGCTGGATGTGCCGTGGAAGCCACGCCTCGGCATCGAGTACAACTATGCGTCGGGCGACTCGAACGCCGCCGATGGTCGGGTGGGCACGTTTCAAAATCTCTTCCCGACAAACCATCTTTTCTACGGCTACATCGATGTGTTTGCGTGGCAGAACATGCACAACCCGGCGGTGATGTTCAGCGTGGAGCCATCCAGCAAAGTGAAGCTCTCGCTCGACTATCACCTGTTCTGGCTTGCCAACACGAACGACGGCTGGTATCGCGCGAATCAGACCTCACTCGTCCGGCCAATCACGCCTGGAGCGAGCAGCCACGCGGGCAGCGAGCTGGATTTCAGATTGCAATGGAAGGCGCTGAAGCACCTCGATGTTTTGGCGGGCTACTCGCGCTTCTTTGCAGGTCCCTATCTCGACGACACGGGCGCGGCTGATGACGCCGACTTCGCCTACCTCATGCTCACCTTCAAACTCTAACCCTCTGATTCCCATCCGGCATCACAGCCATGCTGAAATGAGATTTCCGACATCAGCGGGCAGCATGTAGAACTGAGCATGGAAATATGAAACTCGGCAAAATCACCGCGCTCTGGATCACCTTCTGGCTCGTGCTCATCACGGGCCTGCACGGCGCGCTGAACTTGAAGTGGCTCGTGCCGAAGCTGGCGTCCGATGGCGCTGAGGCCGACAAGTTCAAGGTGGGCTTCATCCCCGTCACCTGCCATCTCACCTGTCCCGTGACGGACTTCATCAACAAGAGCACCACCGGGACGAACAACTTCGACCCCATCCGCTTCAATGGTTTCCCAGAGCTGAAGGAAGCGTTTCTCTCCGGCTACATGCCCGCGACCTTCATCCTCGCGCCGCTGGCTATGAGCCTGCGTGAGCAGGGCGTGCCGATCAAGATCGTCTATCTCGGACACCGCGATGGCACGGCGATGATGGTGCACAAGGATTCGCAGATATATCGCATCGAGGATCTTCGCGGCAAGAAGGTGGCCGTGCCGAACCGCTACGCCAACCAGCGCCTCCTCCTTTTCCGCGCGCTCAAGGAGCGCGGCATCCCGTTCTCGGAGGTGGAGATGGTGGAGATGCCGCCGCCGGACATGCCCGCCGCGTCGTACCCCACGGCGGTCGATGCCATCACTTCCGGCGAGCCTTTCAGGGGCCAGACGCAGATGGATGGCTATGGACGCGTGCTCTACCTCACCAAGGATGTGTGGCCGAATTTCATCTCCTGCGTGCTCGCCGTGCATGAGGATGCGATCAAGAACCGCCGCGCCGAAGTGCAGGCGCTCGTCGATGGCATCGCGCGCAGTGGCAAATGGCTGGATGAGACGATGGAGCACCGGATGCAGGCCGGTGAGTTCGTGGCAACGAACTACTACAACCAGAACCCCGAGCTGCTCCAGTATGTGCTCAGCAAGCCGCCGGACCGTGTGAAGTACACCAATCTCAACGTGATGCGGAAGGACTTTGAGGAGATCGAGCAGCTCGGCCGGGAAGCTGGCATCCTCAATGGCACGGCCAAGTTTGAAGACTACGCCGACCCTTCTTTCGTGACTGACGATACGGCGGTGAAACCCTGGGTATGGGAGGCAGCGAAGAAATGAGCGACGTGACTGTGACCTCCTTCAAGCGCGGACTGCCGGGCGCCGCATGGTGGCTGCCCCTCGGCACAGCCGCGGTGTTTCTTGCGCTGTGGCACATGCTCGTGCGGCTCTCGGGCAGCGACTTGTTTCCCACACCGGTCGAAGTGGCGAAGGGCATCATCGAGCTGATTCAAAAAGGTCTGCTGCTGAAGTACGTCGTTGCGTCGCTCTTCCGCGTGAGCTGGGGTTTCGTCCTCGCGGTGCTCGTCGGTGTGCCGCTGGGCCTCACGCTCGGTTGGTTCCGCGCGGCGTTTCAGTCGATGAATCCCATCATCCAGATCCTGCGGCCCATCTCGCCCATCGCCTGGATTCCTGTGGCCATTCTTTGGTTCGGCGTGAAGGATTCCGCGCCGATCTTCCTCATCTTCCTGGCCAGCGTGTTTCCCATCACGGTGTCGTCCATGGCGGCGGTGCAGAACATGCAGTCAGTGTATCTGCGTGCCGCTCAGAACTTTGGACTCAAGGGGCCGCAATTGTTTCGCCGCGTCATCTTTCCCGCCGCGCTTCCGCAGATCATCACCGGAATCCGCATCGCGCTCGGCGTCGCGTGGCTCGTCGTGGTCGCGGCGGAAATGATCGCGGTGAATTCAGGGCTTGGTTATTTGATCATCGACGCGCGGAATGCGGGCAAGCGCTACGACCTCGTCGTGGCAGGCATGGTGATGATCGGCCTGATCGGACTCGGCCTGGACGTACTGGTCCGCCGCCTGGAGAAATTTGACGAAGTACGCTGGGGCTATGGACAACGCTGAACCACTCATCAACATCCGCGACGTGTGGATGTCCTTTCCCGGCAAGACCGCCGACGCGCCGGTGCATGTGCTCGAGCGCGTGGACCTCACGGTGAGCAAAGGCGAGTTCGTCTGCATCGTCGGACCCTCCGGCTGTGGCAAATCCACGCTGCTCAACATCGTCGGCGGCTTCTTAAAGGAGTCGAAAGGCGATGTCCGCGTCGAAGGCCAGCCGGTGGATGGCCCTGATCCCGCGCGCATCTTTGTCTTCCAGGAGAACGGTGTGTTTCCGTGGCTGACCGTCGCGGAGAATGTCGGCTTCGGGCTTTTGTCGCGACCGGCGAAGGAGCGCGATGAGCGCGTGGCGCATTACATTCAGATGGTCGGACTCACGGGCTTTGAGAAATCGTATCCGCGCGAGCTATCCGGCGGCATGAGGCAGCGCGTGGAGATCGCGCGCGCGCTGGCCGCCGAGGCGCGCGTGCTCTACTTGGACGAGCCGTTTGGCGCGCTCGATTTCCTCACGCGGCTGAAGATGCGCTCGGACCTGATCCGCATCTGGCAGGCGGAGGGGAAGACCATTCTCTTCGTCACGCATGACATCGAGGAGGCCGTGCAGCTCGCAGATCGCGTGCTCGTGATGAGCAAGCGGCCGGCGACGATCCAGGAGGAAGTGATCGTCGATCTGCCGCGTCCGCGCGATCTCGATTCTCCGGGCTATCTGGCCGCGCGGGATCGTATCTTCTCCATCATGGGCATGGATGTCCACGGCGGCGGCGCGGGCGATCCGAAATAACCAACCACATCCAATCATGGAATACGACGCACTCATCATCGGAGCCGGCCCCTCGGGCAGCAGCGCGGCGGCGATCCTCGCCGAGCACGGCCACCGCGTCTTGATTCTCGAGCGCGAAAAGTTTCCACGCTATCACATCGGCGAGTCGTTGATCCCGTTCACCTTCGCGCCGCTCGAGCGGCTGGGCCTCATCCCGAAGCTGAAGCAGTCCCACTTCGTGAAAAAATTCAGCGTGCTCTTTGTGCAGCCCGATGGCAGCGCGACGCAGCCGTTTTATTTCTTCACGCGCTACGACCGCGAGACGGTGGCGCAGTCATGGCAGGTGCTGCGCTCCGAGTTTGACCAGATGCTGCTCGATCACGCACGCGAGCGCGGCGCCGAGGTGCGGGAGGAGACGAGCGTCACCGAGCTGATCAAAGAAGATGGCCGCGTCGTCGGCGTGCGTGCAGCGGACAAGTCAGGTCGCATCACCGAGTATCGCGCGCGCATCACGCTCGACTGCACCGGCAAGGAAGCCTTTGCCGCCACGCGGAACGGCTGGCGCGAGCGCGATCCATATCTCAACAAGGTCGCGGTGTGGACCTACTACCAAGGCTCGAAGCGCGGCGAGGGAATCGATGAAGGCCAGACCACCGTCGCCTTCGTGCCCGAGAAAGGCTGGTTCTGGCATATCCCGCAGCACAATGACAGGGTCAGTGTCGGCGTCGTCGCCGAAGGCAAGTATCTCAGCCGCGGCGGCGTGAAGAGTCCCAAGGAAATGTTTCACCGCGAGGTGGATGAGAACCTGTGGATCAAGGACCGGCTCAGCACCGGCGCATCCACCGGCGAGTATTGGATCACCAGCGAGTACTCCCATCACGCGCGGCACTGCGCCGCGCCGGGACTGCTCCTGCTGGGCGATGCGTTTGCCTTTCTCGATCCCGTCTTCAGCAGCGGCGTGATGCTCGCGCTGAAAAGCGGCGTGCTCGCCGGAGATGAGATTCATCGCGGCCTCCTCGAGGGCGATCTCTCACCCGCGCGATTCAGCGAATACGGCGCCACCATCCGCCAGGGCATCGAGAACATGCGCAAGCTCGTCTATGCCTTCTACAGTCCCGGCTTCTCCTTCGGTCAGGTCATCAAGCGCTACCCCGACTCCGCTGGCGAGATCACCGACTGCCTCTCCGGCGACGTGAACAAAGATTTCACCCAGCTCTGGTCCCGCATCCGCGAATTCGTTCCGCTGCCCGAAGATCTGCCCTACGGTGTGCCGCTCGCACCGTGAAGGTGGCGCAACCGGCTCGGTTGCGCGTCCCGTTCTGACGGGCACGCGAGGCCCTTCAAACGCTGGGTTGTTTCGTTTGGCCTCTCGACGCCCGTTTCAGCAAATTGACTGCGCACACGAACACCACGATCAACGCGAGGCCGGTCAGGTTTTCCTTCAGCGAAGGAGGGAAGACGAGGATGAATCCCTCATCCTTCACCAGCGCGGAGAAGCTGGAGACGCACCACGGCATCAGGAACAGGCGAAAAATCTGCCAGCGGTCCAGGTTCGTTGTTCCGGTGCTCGATGAACGCGTGCTGATGAGCAAGGCCGCGCCAATGATCACGCTGAGCCCCAGCGATGTGATCCAGATGCGTGGCCGCGGATCGAAGTGCGTGGTGACATTCACGACATACCAGATGGCATAGCACCACAGAATGATCCGGCCGGTGGTGAGGTTGGCGAGGTAATTCAGCAGGCGGGACATCGGTGTGGATGAAAGGAGTGCAACCGGCTCCGTTGCACTCGTGCAAGCCAGCGGCTTGCGGCACTCTTAGCGCACAAGCAAACTCCATGCCACCTCGCCCCGTTCGAGTGCGGCGTGGAGGCCGTGCAACCGGCTCGGATGCACGAGTGCAAGCCAGCGGCTTGTGCCATTTTTTGAAAAGACGGTAAGGCTCCGCGTGCCACCCCGCCGCGTTCTAGCGTGCCATCACGGCAAAGGATTGTCCATCACCACCCAGCCCAGCACTTGCCAGCCCGTTTTTTGGCACACCTCCCCACCGTCGCCACGAACATCTCCCGGTCGCCATCACCGCGAACGATTTGTTCTCTGCGATCTCCACGAGCGAGAACGTGATAGACGGCCTCTGGGCACTGGATTCTCAATTGCCTCGGCATGGATCGGTCAAAGCAAACACCATACTTTTGTCAAGATCTGACTCCTGACACCTTCCTCTTACTGACATCTTCCTCTTAACCCCGATGACCGAGTTCTTGCCCTCGGACCAACTTCGACGTATTCATCCAGCCTGACCCCAAGTAAACCATCCCATGCCAAATCCATCACTCGTTCAATTACAGCGCGCACTCAAGCTCTCGGAACAGATCCAGAAACTCGAAGCGGAACTTGCCTCGATTCTCGGAAGCACAGCAGCAACCCCGAAAGTTAAACGCGCCTACACGAAGAAAGCTCAATCCTCTTCCACTTCACCTGACACTGCTCCTCCCGCAAAAAAGAAGCGGAAGAGGGCAAAGCTATCGCCCGAAGGACTGGCCAACATCAGAGCGGCGCAGCAAAAACGGTGGGCCAAGGTCAAGAGAGAGGCGAAGAAGGCAGAGGGCTAATACCCTTCGGATATCCCATTTTCATTCGGTCGATCTCTTTTGCATAAGCGTGAGAGATCAGAGGCTTCTCACACTTCTGCCACTAGGTTCTGAACCCATTGTGGCGGACGTTCACCTTCAACACTGGGAAATTCTTGTCCATAAACGTGGGATGCTGTGACATCCCACGTTTCACATTCCATCCCTTTCACACGTGACGCCAGATGACGGATACGCACGTTGCCTCGCCCTGTCCGTCACCAGATTTGGCGCCGGTGTCTCGAACCCCATTGCCCATGAGCACATAGGCATGGCAGAGCCACTGGTGCGACCGCGCGCCTCCTCCAGCACGGCCAGGAACATCTCACAATCGCCATCCTCGCGAACGATTTTTTCTCTGCGATCTCCACGAGCGAGAACGTGATAGACGGCCCCCGGGTACTGGATTCTCAACTGCCTCGGCATGGTTCGATCAAAGCAAATACCATACTTTTGTCAAGATTTGACTCCTGACCCCTTCCGCGACAGCGGGGAGAAAACGATTTGTCGAGCGGCTGGAAGCGCGGGCGGCGGGCGAGGCACGCAAGCGCTGCGGTCTGCCGCCGGAGGAGCTGTGCGCGGGTGCGCAGAGCACGCTGAGGCGCGGCTGGTATTGGGGCAGCCAGGCGTTCATGGAATGGCTGAGGGCACAGGTGAAGGACAACACGGGTGGTAGTCGAGGCAAGGGCCGGAGCCTGGCTGCGGCGGCGGAGAGTCGTGCCAGC
>JANOBO010000006.1:0-6369 GCA_031411695.1 Verrucomicrobiaceae bacterium | reverse complement strand
CGGGCCGTCGAACGCGTAGTCCTTTTCAATCCGAACCATCGGCAGCCGCCGTCGCTCGGCGGCCACGCGATCATGCTGCCTCGTGATTTCCGTTTCGTGCCGCAGCAGTTTTTTTCGAGCCGCGAGCCACTTCTCGCGCGTCGTTGTTCGTGGAGACGGGGAATTTTTTTTAGTCATGGGCGATCCTCCTCCCGGTAGATTTCCGTGCTGCAGAGGAGAGGAAGGGAATGACCCGCGCTTTCGGTCGAGGTTGCGCGTGAGGCGGGCGATCATTGCGATGGGAGTGAAGATTTTCCCGCGAAAGACCAGCGGCGCAGGAGGCCAAATCGCCGGTAGGCTAAGACCCCATCGTGCGCGCAGTCATCCGCTGCTGACCGCCATCGTCCTCGGCCTGCCCCTGCCCTTGCTGCCGCTCCAACTCCTCTGGATCAATCTCACTGACACGCTGCTCGGGCTCTCCTTGGCGTTCGAGCCGAAGGAAGGCGACGTAATGAGCCGCCCGCCGCGCCCGCCGAAGCAGCCCTTGCTGCCGTGGCCGCTCATCTGGCGCGCCGGACTCGTGTCGTTCATCATGGTCGGCGGCGGCCTCGGCTTGTTCCTTTGGGAACTGCACGTGGCCCAGACCGGGGAAGTCGTGGCCCGCACGGTGGCCGTTAACGTCATCGTGCTGATCCAAATTTTCTACCTCTTCAACTGCCGCTCCCTCCACCGCACCGCCTTCGCCATCGGGTTGTTCACGAACCGCTGGGTCATCGCCGGTTCGCTGGCGATGGTGGGCGCGCAACTCCTCTTCACCTACGCGCCGGTGATGCACCGGCTCTTCCACAGCGCGCCGATCTCGGGCGAAGCGTGGCTGCGCATCGTGGGCGTCGCGGCGGCGGTGTATGTCGCCGTGGAAATTGAAAAATGGCTGCGCTTCGGCCGCCACCCCGGAGGGTCATCCGCATCGTGAAGGTCCACATCAAACGCCCACAGCCGGCTCTCGATGCGCGAGGTAGCCGGCGGCGAGGTCTTCGAGTTCGGTGAGGCTGGCGATGTGGGCGAAGCGGATGCGGAGAAGCTTTCCGGCGGGGAGAGACTTCGTGTAATTCATCAGGCGCGAGCGCATGGAGCGCATGGTTTGCAGTTCGTCGCCGTTGCGGCCTGACTCGACGACGAGGCGGCAGTGGGTGAGCATGAATTGGAGGCGCGCCTCCGCGGACGCGGGCGTCGGCTGCGTGCCGTGGGCGAGGTAGTGCTTGGCTTCTTGGAAGACCCAGGGATTGATCATGGCGGCGCGGCCGATCATGATGCCGCGCACGCTGGTCTGCGCGCGGCGCAGCTCGACATCGGCACCAGTGGCGATGTCGCCATTGCCGATGACCGGAATCTTCACCGCATCAGCGACGGCCCCGATCACATCCCAGTCGGCGAGTCCGGTGTAGCCTTGCGCGCGCGTGCGGCCGTGGACGGCGATGGCCTGGATGCCGGTGTCTTCGAGGCGGCGTGCGACTTCGACGGCATTGACGGTGTTCGCATCCCAGCCGATGCGCATCTTGGCGGTGACGGGAATCGGCACGGCCTTGACGATGTCGCGCGCGACGCGTTCGAGCAGCGGGCAGTCCTTGAGAAGAGACGAGCCGCCGTTCTTTGAGACGACCTTGTTCACCGGGCAGCCGAAGTTGATGTCGATGAAGTCGGGCTGCTTCCAGTCGATGATCTTGCGCGCGGCCTCGCCCATGCGCACGCCGTCCGCGCCGAAGAGCTGCACGCCCACGGGCCGCTGCGCGTCGTCGAACTCGGTGTACTTCCGCGTGCGGCCATCGGCCTGCATGATGCCTTCCGCAGACACGAACTCGGTGACCATCACGTCCGCGCCGAGCTGCTTGCACAGGCCGCGGAAAATCACATCCGTCACGCCAGCCATCGGCGCGAGGTAGAGAGGGAAGCGGTCATTTTCAAACCAGGGAAGCATCGCCGCGCAGCGTAGCCGCGACAGGGCAGGGCGGCAACCTGTGAGGCTGCACGCGCGGAAAAGGTGTCGGGTCGAAATGCTGCCAGAGCATGCTGGCGGGGTGCGTTTGAGACATCGCATGTTCCGCCCGCAGTTTTTCCTCGCTCTCATCGCCTCTCTAGTTCCAGCGCACGCGCAGGAGAAAGCGGTCGCTGATCCCGCGCCGCCCGCGCTGACTGAATACATGGGACGCGAGATCGCGCAGACGATGCACTGGACTGCGGCCGGCTGGCTCGTCAGGCACAAGCGGGACCGCGAGGAGGCATCCGTCAAGATGCGCGAGGAGCTGGGGCTGAAGCCGGGCATGGACGTGTGCGACATGGGCGCTGGAAACGGCTACCACGCGATCCCGATGGCGGCGTCAGTGGCGCCTGCGGGCAAGGTGTATGCCGTCGATGTGCAGCCCCAGATGATCGAGATGCTGAAGGGCCGGCTCGTCGGACAGAAAATCACGAACATCGTGCCCATTGTCGGCCTTTATCACGATCCGAAGCTGCCGGAGAAGTCGTGTGATCTGATTCTGCTGGTGGATGTGTACCACGAGTTCTCGCACCCGGAGCACATGCTCACCGCGATGCGCAAGGCGCTGAAGCCGGGCGGCGCAGTGGTGCTGGTTGAGTTCCGTGCGGAGGACGACTCCGTGCCGATCAAGCCTGAGCACAAGATGAGCAAGGCGCAGATCAACAAGGAGCTGACGGCAAACGGCTACAAGCTCGCACGTGAATTTGACGGCCTGCCGTGGCAGCACATGATGTGGTTCCAATCTGCCGGCTCACCCGCTCCCTGACTCAATCCAACACAACCCAATGAAATCGCTGCTGCTCACCCTCGCCCTCACCACCACCTTCACGATCGCCCGTGCCGACGGCGAAAAGACATCGCTCTTCGACGGCAAGACATTCGCCGGCTGGACCGGCCCTGCAGGCGCGAAGCCCGAGGGCTGGCTGATCGAGGACGGCGGCGTGCTCCACTTCAACGGGAAGGGCAACGTGCTGATGAGCGAAAAGGAGTACAGCAGCTTCGAGCTGGAGTGGGAATGGAAGCTGGCCGAGGGCGGCAACAACGGACTGAAGTATTGGGTGACGCAGATTGGCAAGGAGTGGCTCGGCATTGAGTACCAAATGATCGATGACCTCAAACACGCCGACGGACTGAAGGGTGGCAGCCACAACACCGGAAGCATTTACGACATCTTCGACTCGGCGAAGGACAAGGAGCTGAAGCCGATCGGCCAATGGAACACGAGCCGCGTCGTGGTGAACAACGGCAAGATCGAGCATTTCCTGAACGGCAAGCTGGCCTCCTCTGCTGACACCAAGAGCGAGGCTTGGAAGGAGCACCTCGCGAAGAGCAAGTTCAAGAGCAAGGCAGGTTTTGCGCCGGGTCACGGCAAGATCATGCTCACCGCGCACGGCGACCCCGCGTGGTATCGGAACATGCGCATCCGCGAGCTGTGAAGTGACCGCGGCAAAGCGTTCCGTTTGTTGAAAGTGAAGTTGAATTCCGCAGCCGCGAACATGGCGGAACCATGTGTTGCGAACGGGGGGAAAGGGCATACACTCGCCCTCCCTTTTTTCCCCCCATCGAATGACACCCCCCAAGAACATCCGCAATCTCGCCATCATCGCGCACGTCGATCACGGCAAAACAACTCTCGTCGATGGCCTGCTCAAGGCGGGCGGCACCTACCGCGAAAATCAGGCCACGACGGAGCGCGCGATGGACAGCATGGATCTCGAGCGGGAGAAGGGGATCACCATCAAGGCGAAGAACACGTCGGTGCATTGGCGGGACCACATCATCAACATCGTGGACACGCCCGGGCACGCCGACTTCGGCGGCGAGGTGGAGCGCGTGATGAAGATGGTGGATGGCGTGCTGCTCGTGGTCGATGCCTATGAAGGCCCGCAGGCGCAGACGCGGTTCGTGTTGAAGAAGGCGCTGGCGCAGGGGCTGCGGCCGGTTGTTTTCGTGAACAAGATGGACCGCCCGAACATCGATCCTGCCAAGGTGCATGACGAGGTGCTGGAGCTTTTCCTCGAACTCGAGGCGACCGAGGACCAGTTCAACGCGCCCTTCATCTACGGCAGCGCGCGCGCCGGTTGGGTGAGTGAGACGCCGGACGGCGAGCACCGGGACATGGAGTTTCTTCTGGAGAAGATTCAGCAGTTCATTCCCGCGCCGGTCGCTGAGGAGGAGGGGGAGTTTCAGATGCTCATCAGCAACATCGACTACGATAGCTTCGTCGGGCGTGTGGCGGTCGGGAAGGTGACGCGCGGTTCGGTGAAGCTCAGCGACCGCGTTTACCTCCTCGGCAAGGAGCCGGGCGAGCCGGCCAAGCCTTTCAAGGTCACCAAGGTGTTTCAGTACACCGGCCTCGCCTTCAGCGACACCGCCGTCGGCACGGCGGGTGACATCGTGGGCATCAGCGGCATTGAGGATGTGGATATCGGTCAGACGATGGCAGGCGCCGCGGACGCGCCGGCGATGCCGTTTGCGGCCATCGACCCACCGACCATCGAGATGCAGTTCTCGGTCAATGACGGTCCGCTCGGGGGTCGTGAAGGTGTCCACGTCACCTCGCGCAAAATCCGCGACCGGCTGATGAAGGAGGCGAAAGTCAACGTGGCCATCCAAGTGCGCGACACCGATGTGGCCGGCATCTTCGGCGTCAGCGCCCGTGGCGCGATGCAGATCGCCGTCCTCGTGGAGCAGATGCGCCGCGAAGGATTTGAAGTGTGTGTGTCGCGCCCGATCGCGATCACCAAAAAGCTCGAGGACGGCACGACGCTGGAGCCGTATGAGACGATGTGGGTGGAGTCGCCCGAAGAATACGTCGGCGGCATCATGAAGCGCATCTCAGCGCGCAAAGGCCGCATTGACGACATCAAGTCGCACACACACAGCACCACCATCGTGTGCACGATCCCGACGCGCGGCATCATCGGCTTTGAGTTTGAGCTGATGAACCTGACCAGCGGCAACGGCATCTTCTCCCACCTCTTCAAGGAGTACGCACCGCACTGCGGCGCGATGAGCACGCGCACCACCGGAACGCTGGTGAGCACTGAGTTCGGCGAGTCAACGGGCTACGCGCTCGACACGATCCAAATTCGCGGGAAGCTTTTCATCGCCGCAGGAGAGCCCGTGTATGACGGCATGATCGTGGGAGAGAATCCCCGCACGGACGACCTGCCGGTGAACCCGACGCGCAGCAAGGCGCTCACGAACTTCCGCGAAGCAGGCGGCACCAAGGCGATCGCGCTCACTCCGCCCATTCGTTTCAGCCTGGAGCGCGCCATCGAGTACGTCGCTGGCGACGAACTCGTGGAAGCAACGCCGAAGTCCATCCGTCTGCGGAAGCGCATCCTCGACCAAAGCCTCCGCGCTCGTGAGACGAAGCGGATGAAGGATCTGGTGGAGGCGCAGTAGGTTGGGCGAACCCGCGTTCGAAAGGTCCAGATTGCCCAAAGTGGTCGAGATGCGCTCTCGACCACCTTGGCTGTCTTTGATCAAAGCTTGAAACGACGCTCCTACACCGTCTCCCCGTACTCGCGGTCCTTCACGATGCCGGGCCGCGGCACGGGATACTTGCCGTTCTTGTCTGCCAAGATTGGCGCGGGGCCGTCGAGCGTGAGCTTGTCAACGTCCGGCGCGAACTCGTGCGGGCAGTTCAGCATCTGGTCGTATGTGATGATCTGCCCGGTATGCGCGGCCATGCGGCCCATGCAGGTGACGAGGCTTGTCTTCGCGGCGCGCTCCACCTCGCTATAGGGCTGGTCGTTGACGATGGCGTTGATGAGGTCCTGCCACTCGACGTCGTACGGATTCGGTTCGATTTTCGGCGCGCGCCAGATGACGTTCTCGGCCTTCTTCTCCTGACCTTTGAAGGTCATCGCCTTCGAGGGGAAGTGGCCCGCTGTGGAGACGATGGCCATGCCCTTGCTGCCATGCACATAGGTGGCGAATTCATTGTGCGTGCCCACCGCGTTGCGGCCTTCGAGGTAAAACTTCGTGCCATCCCGATACGTGTACTCGACGGAGTAGTGGTCGAAGTTTTGGTCGATGTAGTCGCCGCGATCCGTGCGGCCGCCGCTCGCCTTGGCTTCCACGGGCCAGTCATTTTTCATCCAGCACGCTTCATCGATGTTGTGGATGAAAAAGTCACTGAAGCTGCCGCCGCTGGCCCAGAGGAAGGAGTGGAAGTTCTTGATCTGCCAGAGCAGCTCGCTCGGATCTGTCTTCGGATCGCGCGGCAGGGTGAAGCAACTGCCGACGGGGCCCTGCATCCGATAGGCGCGCTCCAGAATGATGTCGCCGATCTCCCCGTCCTGGATGCGCTTGAACAGCTCGTTTCGGCTCGGGCAATGGCGGCA
>JANOBO010000005.1:0-16338 GCA_031411695.1 Verrucomicrobiaceae bacterium | reverse complement strand
TTGGAACTCCGCGCGCTCCATGCCGAGGGAGAACCCGCCGCAGCCGCAGAAGAGATCAATGAATGTAGGCTTCAATTGAACGGCCTTCACGCCTCGAGGCCCTCCACAAGTTTGCTCAGTTTGATGCCAAGGCCTTTGGCCAACTGGCGAAGCGTAATGATGCTGGGATTGCGCAGCCCGCGCTCAATGCCGCTGATGTAGCTGAGATCGAGATTGCACTGGGAGGCGAAGGCCTCTTGGGTCATGTCCGCAGCCTCGCGGAATTGCCGGATTCTCAATCCGAGATGCACCAATGTCTTGTCACGAACAGGCATCGGCGATTCTGGGCGCGACGCCCCCTGGTCGTCTATGGACAGTCGTCCATGTTGTGAGGTGCTGGACTACGCTGTGATGGCGGGCTCGCGCATGGCCGATAATCACACTTGTAACCTCGTGCGGGCAAGACGGATTTGATGTGGCGCTATAACATCCTGACCGCCCCAGCAAGCTCGAGATTACCCGCGAGCATCTCCGCAGGCGGGGGAAGCAGGGCGTTGGATTGCGCGGCGGTGGCTTTCCAGGTGCGGGCAATGCTGTGGAGGGCGTCGTTGAACATGCCGACGGCGCATCGCTCTTCGGCGCGGTGAAACTCGAGGCCGTTGAGCAGGGCGACGTGCTCGTAGCGGTCGAGGCAGGCTGCGGCGGTGGTGCGGTAGCGGTCGCACACTTGGGTGAGGAGCGGCTTGATGGCGGCGGCGGGGGCATCGCGCAACAGCTCGATGAAGAGACAGCGGGCCACCTCGGTGGCGGCGGTCATGAGACCGGCATCTGGGCGGGCATCGATGAGCTGGTCGTCATCGAGGCGGCGGTGGCGGTGCTCGAAGTTTGAGCCGATATCGACCTGGCACATTTCGGCGGGCTGAAGATGGCGGTGGGCATCACACAACATGGCGATCTCGAGACCCCAGCCGGAGGGGAGGGAGAATTGGCCGAGGGTGCGGATGTGCCCGGCAAACTCGCCGGCGAGCGGGTAGCGGAAGCTCTCGAGATGCTGGAGAAGGGGGGTGGGGCCGAGGGCTTCGATGAAGGCCTGAATGAGGGGGAAGACGAGCAGCCGGGTGACGCGGCCGTAGAGCCGGCCGGCGACGCGGGCATAGTACCCTTTTGCAAACCGGTAGGGCATGGCGGGATGCACGAGAGGATAGGCGAGCTTCACGAGGAGCTCGCGACCGTAGCTGGAGATATCGGTGTCGTGCCCGATGACGATGCCGTCGAAGCCGGTGGCGAGGAGGTGCAGGAGGCCGGTCCACACGTTGCTGCCTTTGCCGGGCTGGATGTGGGGGCCGCCGGCCTGCTGGATGCGGGCGCGAAGCTGGAGGGATGCGGGCCCGTCGTTCCAAAGGATGCGGAAGGGTTTGTCACCGAGTTTTTTGCGGCACATGGCTTGCGCGGTTTTTAAGCCGGCGGCGTCCATGCCGTTCACGCTGAGGATGACCTGGGAGACGTAAGGGACGCGGGAGACGGTGGCGAGGATGCCGGGGAGCACGGGACGCTCGAACTCACAGAAGAGGGCGGGCAGCAGGAGGGCCACGGGTTTGTCATGCGTCCAGGAGGCGATCTCGGCCTCGCGCTCGCCGGTGTTGGTGACGGCGAGGTGATGCAGGGTGGGGACGCGGGCGTGCTGATAGAAGTCCGGCATTGGGGATCAGACGCGCGGGTTGGGCGCTGCGGGCCGGAGTGCGGCGCGGTCGTCAGATGTGCTCTCCTGCATCGAGGGTTTTGTCGGTGGGGAGGCGGGGTTGGCCGTTGGTGGTATCGGGTTTGGCGTCGCCATTGGGCTCGTCGGGCAGCTCGGGCTCGATCTCGATCTCGCGCTGCCAGCGGCGTGAGACCCAGGGGCGGACGAGGCCGTAGGCGAGGTAGCTGACGAAGAGCACGGCGGGCATCCACTGCCAGTTCCGCACGGAGAAGGCGATGACGACGATGCTGATGAGCACCCAGTGGAAGGAGCGCTTGGTGCGCCAGTTCACGGACTTAAAGCTGGGGTACTCGATGTCGCTGACCATGAGGTAGGAGAGCAGGATCATGAGCACGGGGAGAATGTACTTCCAATTTCCCACGGGCCGGTCGGTGCCATCCCACCAGAGGAGGAACAGGGTGAGGGATGAGATGACGCCTGCTGCGGCGGGGATGGGACAGCCGCGGAAGGATTTGCTGCTGCCTTTCTCGTCGAGCGCGGCGAGGCAATTGAACCGGGCCAGCCGCATGGCGCCGCACACGAGGTAGCCGCTGGCGATGAGCCAGCCGAGGCCGCGGAACTGATCCTCAATGCTGCCGAGCACGATGTCATGCACGAGCAGGGCAGGGGCGAGGCCGAAGGAAACGATGTCCGCCAGCGAGTCCAGCTCACGGCCGAAGGCGGACTCGGTGCCGCTCATGCGCGCGAGGCGGCCGTCGAGGACGTCAAAGAGACAGGCGGCAAGGATGCAGCCGATGGCATAATAATAATGCACGGTGACCTCGCCTTCGCGGCCTTTGAAGATCTGCAGGATCGCGACGAAGCCCGACAGGATGTTCCCAGCCGTCATCAGCGTGGGCAGCAGCGGGATTTTCGGCTCGCGGTCGGAAGACATCAGGGGTGCGATTCGCGCGCGGACTGTAACAAGCTTTGCACCGATGCACAGAATAACTTTTGGGTTTCCACTTCGGTGAGACCCGTTACTGTGCGCGCCCCAAAGATGAGCACTGACACACCTATCCTGCCTGCGCTGAATGGCGACATGACGATGAGCGAGGTGCTGCGCGCGTATCCCGGAGCGCAGCGCGCCTTGTTTGCGAAGTATCACATCGGCGGCTGCAGCAGTTGCGGCTTTCAGCCCGCCGAGACGCTGGCGCAGGTGTGCAAGCGCAACGAGGACGTACCTGTCGATGAGGCGGTGGCGCACATCCAGGCGAGCCATGAGTCGGACTCCAGCCTGCAGATCAGCCTGCGTGACTTTGCCATGCTGCATGAAGCGCAGGTGGACCTCACCATCCTCGATGGACGCACCCGCGAGGAGCATGAGGCGGTGAAGATCCCCGGCGCGCAGCTCATCACGCAGGAGCTGATCCAGGAAATCTTCGCGCACGGTGACAAAACGCGGCCGCTGGTGATCTACGACCACACCGGCTCGCGCTCGCTGGATGCGGTGGCGTATTTCGTCGGCCATGGCTTCGCGGAGGCGAAGAGCTTGGCGGGTGGCATCGATGCCTACAGCACGGAGATAGATCCAAGCCTGCCGCGCTATCGTATCGAACTGGAAGACTGAGGGAACGCTGAACATCGGACGATCAACGGTGAACCTTGATCCCGTGAAACCGCGAACCTGGAACTGAAAACAACATGGACGAAGCGAAACTACAGGACGCGCTAGCGAATCCGCAGAACCTCGGCGAGATGGCCGATGCCGACGCCGTCGGCACGGTGGGCAGCCCAGACTGCGGCGACATGGTGCGCATGTGGATCAAGTATCGCGAGCAGGATGGGCGGAAGGTGATCGACAAGGCCAGCTTCCAGAGCTTTGGATGCCAGACCGCGATCGCCGTCGCCAGCATGGCCACCGAACTCATCCGCGGCAAGACGCGCGAGGAGGCGATGCAGATGTCCGGCGAAGATTTGTCAAAGCCCCTCGGCCCGCTCCCGCCGATGAAGATCCACTGCGGCCAGATGGTCGAAGGCGCGCTGAAGGCCGCGCTGGAAGCGGAGAGCAAGGAGCCCGGAGCCCGGAGCACGGAGGCCATAGTTTCAGACCCTCCGAGATCACAGGCTGGCACGCTGGCCGACGCTCTCGGCGCCTCCAACAAATCAGCCGGCAAAATCAAGATCATCCTCCAGTCCTGATCCCTCGCATCATTCGTCATTCGTCATTCCACATTCGTCACTCTTTCCCCCCCATGCACTCCTCCATCGAACTCAAGCGCGAAGTCCAGGCCATCCAGATTCCCAGTGGGGATACCGTCACGTTGCCGCTGGGCACGAAGGTGATCATCACGCAATCGCTCGGCGGCACCTACACCGTCGCCACCGACTTCGGCCTCGCGCGCATCCAGACCAAGGACGTTGACGCGCTCGGCATCGATCCGAAGGCTGACGAAAAGAAAGCGGAGCCCAGCCAGTCATCCAACATCCCCGCCGAGGCCAGCGATCTCGAGCAGGAGGTGTGGGGCCAGTTGAAGAACGTCTTCGATCCCGAGATCCCCGTGAACATCGTCGATCTCGGCCTCGTGTACGATTGCCGCGTCGTGGATACCGAAGATGGCAAAAAGCGCGCCGAAGTGAAGATGACCCTCACCGCGCCAGGCTGCGGCATGGGCCCGACCATCGCCGCCGACGCGCAGAGCCGCATCATGACCATCGAGGACATGGACGACGCCGCAGTCGAACTCGTGTGGGAACCCGCGTGGAACCAGGACATGATCAGCGTCGAAGGGAAGATGAAGCTGGGGATGGTGTGACCGCCGCCTTGACTTGATCTTGTGAGAGCCCGCATTGTCGGCGAGAATCCGCCACCATGAGCTACAAAGGCAAAGTCGAGAACGGCCAGATCAAGCTGCCGCCCGATGCCGTGCTGCCGGAAGGCGCAGCGGTGGTGGTGGATGTCGAATTGAGGGAGGATGACTTCCCCGAATGGTCACGCGGCCTCATCGGTTTGATCAAGGATCGCGACTGGCCCGAAGACATGTCCGTGAATCATGACCACTACATTCACGGCGTGCAGAAGAAATGAAGGTCTTTGCTGACACAGCCTATTTCATCGCGCTGCTAAACGCCAAGGACGGCGCTCACGACCTAGCGCTGCACTATGCTCGCCAGTCGTTCCGGCAGATCTCGGTCACGGAAATCATCCTCCTGGAACTTGCCGATGCATTCTCCCGACCGCCGGATCGAAGCGACTTTTTGTCCATGGACCGATTTGCTCGCTCAAACTCCAGCTATAGTGTCATCCCGGCTTCGAGCGAACTGCTCCAGCGCGGCCGGGATCTATTCGCGGCGCGGCCGGACAAGGCGTGGTCGCTGACGGACTGCACATCGTTCGTGGTGATGCAGGATCTCGGCATCACCGATGCACTGACGACCGATCATCACTTCGCGCAGGCGGGTTATCGCGCGCTGCTCATCCGGGAGCCGTGAGGGCCGCTTCACTCACCCAGTCTCACGCGCAGGGCGGGCGGCGTGTTGCGCGCGTTCTCCTTCGTGGCAAAGGCGTGCACCAGGCCGTTGCGTGAGGTCTCATCCGTCTCGCGGCAGATGACGAGCGTGGCGATGCCGTTCGTGTCCGCGCGGAGAAAGGTCACGAGCGGCCCGCCTTTGATGGCGAAGGATCCGCGCGTGGTTCCCTGCGGCACGGTGAAGCGGCCGAGGAGTTTTGTGGCTGACGCGACGGGCGCCGAATGATGTTCGACAGCGAGATCATGTGCAGGCGCATGATTCCAATCCAGCGCATCTTCCGCCCATTCATCCTGGGCCTCGTCCGTGATGCCATAGACGGCAAAGACAGAGTCAGGCACGAGCGATGCGAAGCCCAGCTCGCTTGGCTCAATGTGAAGGACGAATTCCGCTTCGGCGATCTGCTTTCCCGCAAAGCGCGAGAGATCAAAGGCGACATATCCTTTGCGCTCGAGCCTCGCGTCGAGCGTGGTGTGCTTCACACGGAAGAATGGCTCCGTTCCCGTGATCTTCGGGCTGGTGATGGATTGGATGCACGAGTCCTTGCCGCGACCGAACGCTGTCGTGAGCATCTGCCATCCGTCGCCCATGTCGCTGATCGGACCGGGTAGCCAGCGGTCCGGCTCGGACTGATCATTGCCGCCCTCCGCAGGATTGAGCTGGCGCTTCAACATGCCGCCGTAGTCCGCGCGCTCGCCGGTGCGGAGTTTTGTCGGCTCCGCTTGCTCCTTGCGGTTCACCTCGACGAGGCCTTGGATCACATGCACGAGGCATTTCCCATCCTCGCTGGCGCTGACGCCGAAGCGCGTGCCGAAATCGACGACGCGCGTGTCCGGCGTCTGCACGGTGAAGCCTTTTGCCTCCGGTGGCACGTCGGCCACGACGGTGCCGCTCTTGATGCGGCACTCCATCGCTGACACGATCTCGAGGCTCACAGGCGCCTCCATCACGACCTCGGCGCCGCTTTTAAACTTCAGCGTCGCGATGCCTTCGACGAGTTCCAGCGTCCCCGGCCGCAGCAGCCCGCCCTCCAGCGTCGGCAGCGCGCTGTTCCCCCATTTGCACTGCTGCGCCTTCGTCAGTGTGGCCACGGGGTCGGGCTGCTTTCCCGCGAGAAATACCGCGCCGCCTGCCATGATCGCCGCCGCCGCCGCGTAGCTCATCGTCCGTAGCTGCCTTCGCAAAAAGGTGGTCCCACCCGCTGCGTTCCACGCCCTTGCGGGCGCGGCTACGGACAACGCCCTTTCGGACGCTGCCACGTTTGCTTCATTTCCATTCATCCGCAGCTCTGCTTCGAGGAAGACGGCCTCGGCGATGAATTGCCGCGCCTCGGCGTCATTGAGGATGCGTTCGTTCAGTTGCCGCGTCTCCTCCTCGCCCGCCTTGCCGTCGCGCGCGCGCTCCCAGAGTTCGAGCAGCTTCCATTGTTCGTCCGGCTTCATGCGGTTGCCTCCATTTGTTTCTGCACGCATTCCATCAAGGTCATCCGCACGCGGCTCAACGCGCGGTAAACCGCTGCCTCCGTGCGCTCCACGCGGCCGGCGATCTGATCGATCTCCAGCTCATCAAAGTAACGCAGCGTGACGAGCTGGCGGTGCTCGGTCGGCAGGCGGCCGAGGCATTCGCGCAGCGCCTCGTGCCGCGGAGAGGCCTCCTCGGCAAGCTCGGAAACCGCATGGCCGAGGGCATCGAGCGCCTCCTCGCTCAGCGACAAATGCTCGCGCTTTTTGTGCCGGCGATGCGTGAGGATCTGGTGAAACGCGATCTTCCGCGCCCACGCGAGGAAGTTGGTGCCGATGGTGAAGTCATCGAAGTGTTTCCACAGCAGCAGCTTCGTTTGCTGCAGGATGTCTTCCGCAGCCGCATCGCGCGGCACCAGTCCGTGCACATAGAGCCCCAGCGCGCGGTCGTGCGCGGTGAGGAGTTCGAGAAACTGGGTCGTTCTGTCGGCGTCGTTTGTCATGGTGGCGGGCGGTTGCGGCACGGCACTGGGGATCAAAGGCGCGCCGCGCGGTGGATTGGACATTATTTTGACGGGTGCGCGCCGTGACCGCAAGTCTCGCCGTTTTGCACGGCCGTGCTCCTTGAGAAACACGGCGGCGCCTCCTACTCTCCGCGCATGTCGTCCCCGCTCATCCAGACGCTCTCCGATCTCGTGCGCATCAACAGCGTGAACGCTTCGTATGACGGCGGCCCCGGCGAAGGCGAAGTCGCCGCGTATGTGCGGGGCTTCTTCGAGCAGCGCGGCATCGAGGTGACGGAGCAGGCTGTCTTTCCCGGAAGGAATAACGTGATCGCGCGGCTGCCTGGCCGAAATCAAAACCGCCGGCTCGTGCTGGAGGCGCACATGGACACGGTGTCGGTGAAGGGCATGACCATTCCGCCCTTCGAGCCGCGCATCGCGAACGGCCGGCTTCACGGACGTGGCTCCGTGGATGACAAGGCGGGACTGGCCACCATGATGCATGCGGTGGCCGCTGTTCATGAGTCCGGCGCGGTGCCGCCGTGCGAGATCCTTCTCGCGGCAGTCGTGGATGAGGAATTCTCCTTTCGAGGCGTGGTCCGGCTTTGCGAGGATCTGCGCGCAGACGCTGCCATCGTGGCTGAGCCGACGGAGATGCGCGCGGTGATCGCCAGCAAAGGCACGCTGCGCTGGCGTATCGTCGTCCGCGGAAAAGCGGCGCACAGCGCGAAGCCGCACCTCGGCATCAACGCGGTGAATCACATGGCGCGCATCGTTTTGGAACTGGAGGGCGACCACGCATCACTGGCCACGCGGCCGCATCCACTGCTCGGTCCCGCCACGTGCAACGTGGGCATGATCCGCGGAGGCGTGCAGGTCAACTTCGTCCCCGACGAGTGCGCCATTGAGATCGACCGCCGCATGTTACCGGGAGAAACGGCGCAAAGCGTGTTGGCGCACTACCAGCAGATCATCGACCGGCTGAAGCGCGCGCACGCCGACCTCGATGCGGTGATGGAGCCGCCGATGCTCGTCGATGAGGCGCTCGAAACGTCCGCCGGATCCGACATCGCGCGGGCGGCGTGCGCGACGCTGCGTGCGATGGGCCTCGACGACACGCCAGGCGGCGTGCCCTTTTGCAGCGATGCCAGCAAGCTCTCCCGCGCCGGCATTCCCACCATCATCTTCGGACCCGGCAGCATCGACCGCGCGCATGTGGCAGACGAGTACGTCGAGATCGATCAGGTGGAGCAGGCGTTTGAGTTTCAGCGCCAGATGCTGATGAGCTTCGAGTGAACTGCACACGTCTGCCCGGATCGTGTGCGCACGCGAAAGCTTAGGCCCGATGTCGTTAAGCAATCGTTCATCGAGAGCACTCTGGCATTTGTCTGCGAACGCCCCCTCACCCCAGCCCTCTCCCTCGGGGAGAGGGAGCCAGGCGAGCTGCCGCTCGAATCTGAAATTGCACGTCTGCCGCAAAGACTCCGTCTCACCCTGGCGCAGCCGCGCCCTTTTGCTCCCTCTCCCTTGCGGAGAGGGCTGGGGTGAGGGGGATTTCTCTCGGTGAACTTATGCTCAACCGCATTGATCTCAGGCCATCCGTGTGTCCGCCTCAGCGCGCGCCCAGGCGTCTGCGGCGATCAATTCCTCAAGGCCCGGCCGCTGCGTCACGTCGTGCATTTGCATCACGCGCTCGACGGTTTCCCATATCTTCGGGAAGGGGATGCGCTCGTTGAGGAAGGCCTCGACGGCGACTTCGTTGGCGGCGTTCAGCACGGCGGGGAGAGTGCCGCCGATCTCGCCAGCGTGACGCGCGAGGTTGAGCGCGGGAAACACATCGGTGCGTGGGGCTTCAAAGTGCAGCGCGGCGAGCTTTGCGAAGTCGAGGGGCGGCAGCGAGTTTGCCACACGGTCCGGCCATGTGACGGCATACTGAATCGGAAAGCACATGTCGCTGTGGCTGAGCTGCGCGATAACGGAGTTATCCATGAACTCCACCATGCTGTGGACGATGCTCTGCGGATGCACGACCACTTCGACCTTGCTCATCGGCACGCCGAACAGCCAATGCGCCTCGATCATCTCCAGGCCTTTGTTGAAGAGCGTGGCGGAGTCGATGGTGATCTTCCGGCCCATCGTCCAGGTCGGATGCTTCAACGCCTGTGCGACGGTGACGTGCGCAATCTGCTCCGCTGGCATCGTGCGGAAAGGTCCGCCCGAAGCGGTGAGCAGGATGCGGCGCGTCTCGCTTTGCTTTCGGCCTTCCAGGCATTGGAAGATGGCGTTGTGCTCGCTGTCCACGGGCAGGATGTTGACGTTATATCTTGCTGCGGCGCTCATCACCGCTTCGCCTGCCATGACGAGGATCTCCTTGCTCGCGACGGCGAGGTGCTTCCCGCATTCGATCGCCGCCAAGGCAGGCGCAAGGCCTGCGGTGCCGACGATTGCGACGATGACCATGTCCGCATCGGATGCGCGCACGAGATCGACGAGACCCTGCCGACCTGCGAAGACCTCCACATCGCGTGGCAGCAGTGCGCGCGCCTTTGCCGCCGCTGCGTCGTCACCCAGAGCCACCTGCTTCACTCCCGTCGCTGCCACCTGCGCGACGAGTGCATCCACGCTGCGGTGCGCGGCCAGGCCGGTGATCTCCATTCGGTCCGGGATGTCGCTTGCGACCTTCAGCGCACTGGTGCCGATGGAGCCGGTGGACCCGAGCACGAGGACTTTACGGCGCGCGCTCACGAGATCGCAGTGAGATAAAAGTAAAACACCGGCGCGGTGAACAGCAGGCTGTCGGTGAGGTCAAGGATGCCGCCGATGCCAGGCAGGGCGTGGCCGGAATCCTTGATCACAAAGCAACGCTTCAGGACAGACTCCGCGAGATCCCCCGCGATGCCTGCGGCGCAGAGGACCGGCGCGATGATGAGGCCGTGCATCCATGTGAGCGGCAGCAATTGCGCAGGGAAGCACTTCAAGGCGATCACGGCGGTGAGAATGCTGCCGACAAACGCGCCGACGAAACCTTCCCACGACTTTGCGGGACTGATGTGGGGAATCATCTTGTGCTTGCCGATGAGGGAGCCGAGCGCATACGCGCCAGCGTCGCCAAACTTCGTGACCATCACCAGGAAGAGCATGAGAAAGCCTCCGCCCGGGGGTGCGCTGCCCTCGCTGAAATAAATGACGCGCAGCGTGAAGCCGAAGAGCACCGCGGTGTAAACCACACCGAACACCGTGGAGAAGATCCGCTGCAGAGTCAGCGTGCCTTCCAGCGCGTGGCGGTAGCTCAGCAGAAACGCGCCGATGAGCGTGATGGCCAGCGCGGCAGGATCCATCCACATCGGGTGCTGAATGTGATGCCGCATCACATGCCAGGAAGCCGCGATCCAGTAGGCCGCGCACACCGCGATACCGAGCGCGCGGAACGCGCGCGAGCCCGCGTCGGATCGCATCAGGCGGAAGTACTCAAACCCGGAACCAAAACCGAACAGCGCGCAGACAACCACGAAGACCCAGTCCTGCCCGGACTTGATCGCGTATGCGAGCAGGCCCCAGAGCAGGATGGTGCTGAAGAGCCGCGTGAAAAACACCCTCTGCTTGGTCGGCGATGCGGAAGGTGGGGTGGGGGATGCGGCGTCCATGCGGTCTGGTTGATTTAGCCCTTTGGCGTGGTGGCTTGCAACTCCCGTTCGAGCCGGTCGAAAGATTCCCGGAGCGCCGCGACGGGAGCGGCCTGTCTGGCCAGATGCTGCTCGCGGATCACAGCCTCATCGCGTGCGGGTGTGAGGATCGTTTCAAACCGCGAGAAGGTGTGCTCGGTATCCTCCTTGATCTGGCCGGCAAGCATGTCGCGCAGCGTGTCGCTGGCGGCGAGGAGCTTGTCACGCATCTCCCGGCGAGTGCGAATCAGGCTGGAGCGCGCGAGAAGCCAGACGATGAGCGTGAGCAGGACTCCGCAGCCGAGCGCGATCAATGCGGGCACGAGCCCGCCGAACCACCACGCCAAACCCGCGCCGACAACAGTCAGCGCCATGCAGGCAGGCCTGAGTCCCGCGCGTTTCCGCGCACGCAGTAGCGCAGGTTCCACCGCCTTGTCCAAGTTCAGCTCGATGACAAACCTCCGCAGTGTGGACTCCACGCGCGCGACAAAACGACGGCGCATCTCCAGCGCGGGATCATCGATGTCCCGCGTTTCCTCCAGCGGCGGGAGCAGCAGCTCGTTCCGCGCCTGGCTGTGCAGATAGCGGGTGAACTGCCGGTGATCTTCCTCCACCACCGCCGCCACATGCCGCCAGCGCTCTCCCACGCGAAACATGATCTCCTGAAACAAGCGGTGATCCAGGCTCTCGAGCCCGCGATCATTCTCGGACTCCGCGCGCGTCGCCGTCTTCAGTGACAGCATGTCCTCCGACATCCCGGCGATCTTCAGCGCGGCATCGTGGTAATCTTTACCGGTGGCCTCCAAGGCGGGCACAAGTTTCCGCAGCGTCCGGTCGCCCTGCATCGCGCGCTCGTTTTGCAGCTCGTCGATCAGCGAGCGCTTCCGTCGCGCGGCCTCGACTGAGGCGTCGATCTTCACCGCGATGCCGTCGAGGATCTGCCGTGCAAAGCGGTGCGCGCTGGCCAGCTTCCCGAGCCGTGTGGCATTCTGCGTCACGGACTGTGAGATGTGATTCTCCAGCGCGATGAAGCCGCTGTCCGCCAGCAGCCGCTCCGGGTCCGCGCCGGAGCTGCGTGAAAGGAAGGCCTTTTTCGCAGACACCGCGAAGAGCGGGAAGTCGCGCCCAAAGCGCTGCTTTGAGAGCTGCGCCATATAATCGACGATGACCTGGATCTCCTCAGGACTGCGCAGATCCGCCTGCTGGAGGACGAAGATCACATTGCGCATCCAGGTGCGGTGGACCTTTTCGAGGAACTGCCAGGCGGAGGCCCCCCACGGGTTCATCGCGGAAAACACAAAGATCACGAGATCCGCGTTCGGCACGAAGCGCTCGGTGATCTGCTGGTGCTCGGCATCGATTGAGTTCGTGCCGGGCGTGTCCACGATGTGGAAGTCGCGGAGAAAATCGCACGGCACCTGCACCTCCTCGAGTGTGGGAGTGAGCGCGCGCGACGAGAGCACGGGTCCGTGCTTGAAGAAGAATATCTTGTCCGTGGTGGGCACCACGCCGGTGCGGCTGAACTCCTGGCCGAAGAGCGCGTTGAGGAAGGTGGACTTCCCCACATTCACCTCACCCACGACCACGAAGACAAAGGGATCCTTCAGGCCCGCGATGAGGTTGTCCAGGATGGCGCAGGACTCTGGCTCTCCACCCAGGTCGCGGACCAGCGCGCTCAGGGCGAAGAGGTCGGTGCCGAGGCGGGAGCGCAGATCGAAATAGTCATCTCCGATCATTCCCGGGCGATCTTTGTGCAGTCTCCTTCATTCCGACGGTGAAGCGCGCGCTTCACTGTGGAATCGGCGTGGGATCGCGGTCTGCGGGTGCCGCCTGACGGATCACCACGCCGAGAGGCACATTTTCCTTCTCGATGTTCATGAGCTGGCTCACCGTGACAAACTGATATCCCTTCGCCAGAAGCTGATCCAGCGTGGATGGCATCGCCTGAATCGTCGGCGCATGAATGTCGTGCGCCAGCAGGATCGCGCCCTTGTGCGCGCCGTTCACCAGGCGGCTCGTCACCACGCTCACTCCCGGCCTGCGCCAGTCCTGCGGATCGACTGACCACAGGATGGTGGAATAGCCGAATTCCGAGAACATGAACTCCTTGATCCGCGTGTTGATCGCTCCATACGGAGGGCGGATCAAATGCGGCCGATACCCTGCCGCCTCGACGAGCGCATCCTCGCTCATCTTCAGCTCGCTGCGGATCTGTGCGTCTGAACGCGTCGTCAGGCTCGCATGAGTCCAGGTGTGATTTCCGATCTCGTGTCCGTCTTCGATGATGCGCCGCACAATGGCCGGATGCGCCTTTGCGCTCGTGCCAATGACGAAGAACGTGGCCCTGATGCCCCGCTGCTTCAGCATGTCGAGCAGCTTGGGCGTATGCACCGGATGGGGTCCGTCGTCGAAGGTCATGGCCAGCACCATCTTGTCGGTATGCACGGACGAATAAGAGATGCGCGCTCCGGCGGGCGGCACGGTCGGCATGGCGGACGGCGCGTTCTGCGGCCGGCTCGCCGGCAAGGGCGGTGCCGCCTCCGCTGCCGCTGGCGCGGCAGGAGCCTGCACCGTAGCCGCGAGGGCAGCGTCGTTCGATTGCTTTTTAAAAACCGAGCAGCCCGTCTGGGTGCCCAGCATGATGCCAAACCAAATGCTCAAATACATACGTGGAAAAATCACGGCGGAGAGTAGAGGCAAAGCCAGTTTCGTGAAAGTCTGATTTTGCGTCAACGCTTCCGCTCGTTCGCAGATCGCATTTCATGCCTTGATCACGCTGGTTCACTCGGTGACACTTTCGGATCATGAATGAACTGAACCCGTATGCACCGCCGGAAACGAACCCGATTCCGCCGGCCGCTGGCACGGAGCCTCCCTTGGCGTCACGGTGGATCCGGCTCGGCGCGCAGGTTATCGATGGTGTCTTGTTATTCGTCCTGTGCGTCCCGGTGTTGTGGGCTCTCAGCCGCCTTGGCATCGTGTCGAGTCCGTTCGTTCCAAGGGCCAATGGTTTCACGGTTCGAGTGCAGGGACTATACGGATATGTGATTTGGACCTGCGTGTGGGTGGTGGTGAACTGGCATATGCTGCAGAACGGGCAGACGATCGGCAAGCGGCTCACACGACTTCGCATCGTGCGGAAAAGCGGTGAGCCGATACCCGCGTTGCGCATTCTCACGCACCGCTTCCTGCCGTTACAATTGCTGGGCATGTTGACGGGCCTGCCCTACCTCGGCGGCCTCGCTGCCCTCGTGATTTGCGTGGACGCGCTTCTGATCTTCCGGACAGGCCGCAACACACTGCACGACGACATCGCGGACACTAAAGTGGTGAAGCTTTCTTGAAAGCTCCGTGCCGCTACTTCGATGCGGCACGATTCGACCGCGCTGTGCTGGCGCGCTCGATCCGGCTGGCGGTGGAGGCACGCTCGAGCCCCTTGAGGCCGCGATACGTCTTGCCTGTCTTCTTCACAAAGCCGTCGCGCATCATGCCCTGCAGTTTCTCGTAACAGCGCAGTCTCAGCATCTCCTCTCCCCCGCTCACGGCGTTCCTTCGCTTCAGGGCATCAAACACTTTCAGGAACAACGCCTTGAACTCGTATGCCTCTTCAGTGGAAAGCACATTCACCAGCTCATCGGCCACATGGTCGGCCATGCGGCGCGCAAAACTCGTCTTCTTTACGTCAGCCATAGGTGCCCGAGAGTTAGCACAACTTTTCCGACGGTGCTCGAAAAGCCCCGCTATTTTTTTCGTCCGTCCGAAAGACGGGCGCCAGAAGCTCCGCGCGCCGAGCCTACTGGCCCGACGTCTTGGCCGTGCCGCCACCAGCTTCAAATCAGGCCCGCCGGCAATAGATCCGTGACGCCCTCTGCCGGCCGTGCCCGAATCAGAACAATGTTGCTGACAGAACTGACGGATGTCGTCATGATTCTGAGCCGGGTCGAAAATCTCATTTGCCACCATGAAACACGCGCTCGTCACCTTCTTAACGACCGCCGCTGTCGTCTGCTCTGCCGCCGAGGACGTCCGGATGCCCGAAGATCTCAACCAGCCGCAGACGCGCGCAGTTTCGACCGACGCCGGACCGAACTGGGGCACGGAGGTCAATCCAGACGGCGACTGCAAATTCTACCGTGCCGACGGATCGCTCCTGATTCATGTTCCGGGCGCTCCCCGGCCGCACGACTTGGCTGCGGAACTGCACACTGTGAACGCACCGAGGGTCGTTCGCCCAGTGAAGGGAGACTTCACCGTCCAGGTGAAGATCGAGGGACGCTTTGCTCCTGGAGATGCGTCCACACTCGGCGGTCGTGCCGGATACAATGGCGCGGGCATCGTGCTGATGAGCGATGCAAGGAACGTGGTGTGCCTGGCGCGCGCGGTGTTTCATCATCAAGGCGCGCAGGCAACGCCGTATGCCAATTTTGAAATGCGCTCGAATGGAAACCTCGTGCGCATGGGACTCTCAGGCGATCTCCCTGTTCCCGCTTCAGGACCTGTGTATCTGCGTCTTGAGCGGCGGGGGCAGCGCATTCTCGGCGCCGTCAGCAAGGATGGCTCGAAGTGGGACTCCCTCGAGCCGAAGGAGCTGCCTTCACATTGGCCTGCCGACCTGCAGGTCGGCGTCATCGCCATCAGCACATCGAAGGAGGAGTTTAATCCGCGGTTTTCCGACTTCCAGATCCTGAAGTGATCAACCGTTCGCGCTTACTGCGACGGACAGCGAGGCCTTCTCCTGCGGTCAGAGCGGCCGGTCGTAGATGCGCTGGAAAATCTCTGTGGCGTTTGGATCGACAATCGTGATGCCATCATCTCCGAATCGCGCCGTCACCGTCGCGCCCTTGCCTTGGTTGAGGTATTTGAAGTTTAAATCACGAACGCGCGCAGCGGCATCGACGATGGCGCAGGTGATGCGGGCTTCTTCGGCGGTTGGATAAAGATGAGCGACGGCATCGCGCGACTCGCCCGCAAACTTCACGCGGCTGATGGCGACGAGCGCGACGGTGAGGCTGTCCACGCCGTAGCCCACATAGGCCTTTGTACCGTCGGCGCGGAGGACGTCACGCGTGAAGTGGTTGTTCGAGGTGCGTGTGCCGCCGCCGGCATTCCACCAGCGGAAGCCGCGATACTGCTGATCGCTCTCCACCTTGCCATCCGCGCCAACGATCTCGTGGCCCTGATTCACCGGGCCTTCAAAGTCAGCGGGCGTGATCCAGTTGTTGTGAAAATTGATCGACATGCCGTTGTCGAAATCCACGCGCACCTGCACGGCGTCAAAGGCATTGATGCCATCGCGGATTAGCCGCTTCTTTTGGCCGACCGCCGTGAGCGAGACAGGCTTCGACTTGTAATAGGAGTAGATGAGATCAGTCCAGTGCGGGCCGACGTAGCTGAAGGGATCGCTGCTCTCCACCCACTTGAACGTGCTGGTGCTCACCTCGAGCGGCTCCTCGAGATACGCCGTGCCGTAGAGCGGCGCGCCGATGCGGTTCTGGATGTCGTCACGCACACGCAGATGGTCGGGGTCG
>JANOBO010000004.1:0-16812 GCA_031411695.1 Verrucomicrobiaceae bacterium | reverse complement strand
TGATAGACCTGCATCTGCGTCCAGTCGGCAAACGGGTGGTCGTGACACTGCGCGCACGCCACGTCGGTGCCGAGGAAGATGGAGAATGTGTTCGCCAGATTATCGAGCAGCATCCCCGTGTCCCGCAGCAGGTAGCCCGTGGCGCCGTTGCCATCCTGCGCCGGCTTGCCCGTGGCGCTGAGCATCTCGTACACCATTTCATTGTAAGGCCGGTTCCGCGTCACCTGCTGCTTGATCCAGTTGATGTACGGTTGCGCGTTCACAAACCCGCCGTCATCGGGATCCCGCACGCGGAACATGTCGGCGAAGTAGTTGAACAGATGACTCGTGCGCCCCGGGGAATCGAGAAGCTGGTCGATGAGCTTCGCGCGTTTCGTCGGTGAGGTGTTGTCGAGAAAGGTCGAGACCTCATCGAAGTTCGGGATGCGCCCTGCGATGTCGAGATAGGCCCGGCGCACGAACTGCTCGTCGCTGCTCGGCGGATTCGGCCTCATCCCTTTCTTCACCAGCATCTTGTTGATGATGGCGTCCATCTTCCCCGCCGCCTGCGCAACGGTCGCGCTAGTCGGCAGGGAAACCTGCACCTTCGGCAGAGACGCCGCGAGCTTTTGATCCTCCGCCGTCAGGCTGGCGAACGGTACGCGATGCATCTGCCCATCCACCGTCTGCAAGGTCACGAACTCACCGTCGATCCCGTAAAACGTCGCCTGCACCGTGCGGCCCTTCTTATCCGTCCAGACTCGGGTGGTGAGCTCTGCTGCGGACAGACTGGAGAGCAGGAAGAAGAGGATGAAAAAGGATTTCATGGCGCTGGGGAGAACGATTGCCGCGCAGCTTTGTTAGCCGAGTCTGCTTCCTGACACACCATGGAGCGCGCACGCATTCGCCGGGTTGAGATGGTTGAAATCAGCACTGGCTGAGTGATCGGTGTGCAAACTCCGCAACGCAATCCCATGGCCGCACACGCACACAGCTTCTCCATCTCCACGAGCGGCAAAGGCACGTATGAGATCACCGCTGAGTGTGAGCGCATCGTGCGCGCCAGCCGGATCAGGGCGGGCACCGCCACGGTGTTCGTGCAGCACACGAGCTGCAGCCTGGTCATCTTCGAGAACGCGGACCCTTCGGCGCGCACGGATCTGCACGCGTTCTTCGATCACCTCGTCCCAGAGGGCACCCCGTATTTCGTTCACACGCACGAAGGCGCTGACGACATGCCCAGCCATCTGCGCATGGTGCTCACGCGCACCTCCGAATCGATTCCGGTCGTGAACGGCACCCTCGCGCTGGGAACGTGGCAGGGCATCTTTCTCTTCGAACACCGCCGCGCACCGCACACGCGCAGCGTGGTGGTTTCGGTGGTCGGGGAGTGAGGACTGCACAGTTCAATAAAACAACTCGCCGACCGTTGTTGGCGCGTGAGCTTCATTTTCGATCTCGTCCCCGGTACTCTTGGCATACCCGAGCGGGTCATCGTTTGCATTTTGATGCTCCTATTGATCGGCACCAAGCGGACAAAGATCCTGGCGTGCCCGCCGCCGGTCGCGCGACCCCTCGGTGGCTTGCGGCCAAGATCGTGCCGGGGAAAGCCCGACGCCTGAACGATCAGGCCGTTGGTGGCCTTTCCCGCCACCTACTGCGGCGGAGGCCGGTTTCCGGGCGGACCGCCTGCCGGACGATTCCCAGACGGCGGGCCCCCACCTCCCGCCGGCGGGCTTCCGCTTCCTGCGGGAGGGCTACCTCCACCTTGAGATGGAGGGTTCGGCTTGCTCTTGCCTTTGCTGGACGATTTCTTCGGCGCGCTCTTGTTGCCGGAGCTTTGGCCGCCCCGGCTTCGATTGTTCTGATTGACGGAGTGCGCGAGATCCTCCGTCGCCTCGGCCCGGATCAGCGCGCTGCCGACGTGCGCGGCACCGACGATGGCGGCGGCGCCGAGCGCGGCATTCGCGGAGTTTTGCGCGGCCCAGGCGTCACTCCGAGCGTTCAAGGAGTTCACGCGCCGGTTGTATTCGGTGCGCGAGATCAGCCCCGCGCGGTAGTCGGCATCAAGCTGGTCCATCTGCGCGAGGTAGGGGTTCACACAGGCGACAAGCGCGCAGCACAGCGCGGCGAGAAGGGAACGGAGGGATTTTGATTTCATTGGGAGTGGGCGTGGAAGCTACGAATCGAGGGCCTAGCGTCAATGCCATTAAACAATCCTGGTGACCTCGTGCGCTTTGGGTGAAGAGGTCGTGAGCACGCACGGCCCCTGTTTCACCGGCTGGCGCACCTCGCGATCACAACTTCGCGCCTGCCTGTGGTGCCAGCGCGCAGGCGGCGATTTGTCTCTGCAGCGGGGATGCAGCGCCGCATTGACCGCTTGGTTTGTGAAATTCTTCACAAATAGGCTTGCCGGTGATTCTTCAGAAGGGAATAGTCGCGGCCCCCACGCCCATGGCGCGTCTTTGCATGCCGACAGTCACCCGAGAATTCCAGGCTCCCGATAATGCCACCAAGGCCGCGCGACAGCTTGAGTCTTTGGAGGAGACGACCACGGACATCGTGGGAGAGAAGCTCGTGCTGAACATGGGCCCGTCCCATCCCGCCACGCACGGCGTGCTGCGCCTCGTGCTGGAGCTGGACGGCGAGATCATCACGAAGGCCGATCCTGACGTGGGCTTCCTGCACCGCGGCGACGAAAAAATCGCCGAGAACATGCACTACAACCAGTTCGTGCCTTACACGGACCGGCTCGATTACCTCGCGCCACTGGCGAACAATGTGGCCTATGCGCTGGCCGTGGAAAAACTCCTCGGCTGGGAGCTGCCGGATCGCGGCAAGGCCATCCGCGTGATCTGCTGCGAGATGGCCCGCATCTCCGCGCATCTGCTCGGCGTCGGCGTCTTCGCCATGGATGTCGGCGCGATGACCGTCTTTCTCTACACCTTTTACGAGCGCGAGAAAATCTACAACCTCAGCGAGTTGCTCACCGGCGCGCGCTTCACCACGAGCTACACGCGCATCGGCGGCCAGATCCGCGACCTCACGCAGGACTTCATCGCCGGTTTGAAGAAGTTCCTCGATGAAGTCGGGCCCGTGCTGGATGAGACGGAGGCGCTGCTCTCGAAGAACGCCATCTTCATCAACCGCACGCAGGACATCGGCATCATCTCAAAGGAGGACGCCATCGGATTCGGATTGTCCGGCCCGAACCTGCGCGCCTCCGGCGTCGATTTCGACCTGCGGAAAGCGCACCCTTACCTCGACTACGAGAAGTATGAGTTCGACATCCCGATCGGCGAGAAGGGCGACTGCTACGACCGCTATCTCGTGCGCATGGAAGAGATGCGCCAGAGCATCCGCATTCTCCGTCAGGTGCTCGCCGACCTGCCCGGCGGCGCGATCAACGTCGCCGAATCCAAAGGCTTCCTGCCGAAGAAGGAAAACGTCCTCATGAAGATGGAGGAGCTGATCCACCACTTCATCATCGCCACGCAGGGCATCGACGTGCCGCCCGGCGAAGTCTATTTCGGGCACGAGAATCCCAAGGGCGAACTCGGCTTCTACATCCACAGCAAAGGCGGCGGCGTCCCGTATCGCCTGAAGATCCGCAGCCCCTCGTTCGTGAATCTCAGCATCCTCTCCAAGATGCTCCCCGGCCACATGCTGAGCGACATCCCCGCCATCCTCGGCAGCCTCGACTTCGTCATGGGCGAGTGTGATCGCTAAATGGCCGCTCCTGTAAATCCTGCCAATCCTGTAATCCTGTCAAAGATGTTCCTCATCACGCCCGAACTCGAAGCCAAGATGGATGAAGTGATCACTCACTATCCCGTCTCGAAGCGCAGCGCCGTGCTGCCGCTGCTTCATCTCGTGCAGGAACATTTTCGTTTCATAAGCGATGACGCCGTGACCTGGGTCGCCAGCAAGCTAAGCCTCGAGCCCATCCAAGTGCTGGAGGTCGTCACCTTCTACCCCGGCTTCCGCCAGACCGCTCCCGGCAAGTATCACATCCGCGTCTGCCGCACGCTCTCCTGCGCCATGGCCGGCAGTTACGAGTTGATGGATTCCATCTGCAAGACCGCCAAGATCGACCGCTCGCATTCCGATCACCACCACCCCATCGCCGTCAGCGAAGACGGCAAGTACAGCGTCGAGTTCGCCGAATGCCTAGCCTGCTGCGGCTTCGGCCCCGTGCTGATGGTTGATGACGACTTCTACGAGAAAGTCGAGCCCGCGAAGGCGGCTGAGGTACTGGCGAAGTACAAGTAAGCTGGCGCTCTCGTCACATCCCGAAATGCCCGCGCAGGCGGTCATGTACAAGTCGCATCTCTTCGCCAGTGAGCACACCGAGTCTCCGCATCAGGCGCACCGTTGGCACCGATTGAACCTGCTGGAGATGAAACGCTCCACTTTTCAGAAAGCCCTTCGGAATGCTCACTTCCCAGCGATTGCCCCGTAGCGCGGTTGTATGCGGGATGATCGTGACCAGTGCCAGTTCATCATCGGCCGGGTAACCGGTCAGCAACAGACAAGGACGCACTTTGCCTGCGAAACCGAGGTCCACCTGCCACACTCTCCCGCATTCATTTCGCCGCGTCCTCGGCTTCCATCGCATCCAACATGGCGAATCCCAGCGCTGCGGAGTGCTCGCAGACGGCGATGTCATCGGCCTCCGCCTCAGTGGTTTCGATCTCGAACAAACGAAGTGAAACTTCGCGTCGCTGCGGACGGGTCAGGGCAGGTAATTCTTCGAGGACTTGGTCGAAGCTCATGGCAGCGGGATGGTACGTTCTGTTCTTTCTACCGTCAAACCTTGAACCGCATGGATCAATGCTGGCGGGTTACCTGCTGCATCTGAAGCTGGCAATATTTTTTCTTCCCGCTGCTCCGGAATTGCCCTTTCGATCCAGCGCCAGCAAAACTTGAGCGGGAGCGGGAGGAAAATCAGGTGCATCCATCACCGAGTCGGAGCAGCTGCCGTCGGGATCACTTCCCAAACCATCCGCGAAGATCTTCAACCGCCCCCGATGCGCGCTCCATGATCGTCACATGATCAGACGTCAGTTCCTCGCCCACCGTGAAGCGGCGCACGAGGTCGAGGATGTCGTCGTAGGCCTTCTTGCTGTCGTTGTAGTCCTTCTCGAGTCCTTCGTGCGTCGCAATCTTTGACCCGAGATCAATGGCCTCCGTCTCTTTGATCTTGATCTGCAGGTCGATGCTTTTGATCCGGGCCTTGTTGCTCTCGATCGCGCGACGCAGACCGTCTGCCACCTGTTTTTCCTCGAACTGGAGCACAGCCTCCAACTTGCCAATGTTCCGGACGATCTCGGCCATCTTCGGGTCCGACTCGCCTGATTGTTTGATGAGAGCCTCTTTCTCGCCGCCAAGCTTGATCAACTCCAGCTTGTTCTGAAGATAGTCATTTTCCGTCCGCGTCAATCCGGGCGACGATCCCGCACCTTGATTCGACTCACCGCCACCCGTTCTCCGATCCAGCTCCTGAAGAGCACCGGGAATGTCGGTCAGCGCTAGTTCAAACGTGGCTGTCTGCGTTTCGCCCGCCGTTCGCTCGAGTGTGAGTTGATCCAGCGCCTTCGCCGCCGCGTTGGTGGCACCTTGCAAAAGCACGATGTTGTTCGCCTTCTCGAATGAAGTCAGCTTGTCCTGTTTCTCCTGGAGGTTCTTTTCCCGCCTGACCACATCCTCCGCCAGAGTGGTAAGCGCCTTGTTTCTTTGTGTCTCGCGAATCTGATTCCGAAACGCGAGGAACTCATCGAGCAGCGCATCGAGAAAGACGCGCGTGTATTTCGGCTCGGTCCCAGTTGCGCGGACGTTGAAGATCGCGCTGCCATTGTTCTGGCTCACCTCTATCTCCACCTCCGACTCCTTCATGTCAGGGTGCAGGGCGCGGACTCGATCCAGCGCACGGCGGCGCATCTCGCTGCTCTCAACCGTCTCGATGATCGTGCCGTAGAAATCTTGGAGGTACTCCTGATATTGAATGCCAGCGCCGGAAGCCCCGCCGGGTCCGACCATGCGGCCGCCCGCGACGAGCTTCGCAAGGCTGATGTAGGTCGGCGGCTTCTGCTTGCAGGAGACGAGCACGACGCTGCTCATCAACACAGCGAGCATGGCCAGTGCTGTGGTGGCAAGTGCGCCGATCTTCCCGCGCCATGGATTGTCTCGCAGCATCGCGCGCACGCGCTGCTCGATGGCTGACGCGCCGAGCATCGGCACGCCAAACACGCGCGTGGGTCGCGGCAGCAGGGCGCTAGCGATCTCGACCAATGCCTGTGCGTAGTCGGTCGCGGAAACTTTTCTCACAAGGACCAACTCGTCCGCCGCGTGCTCTGTTTCTGACTTGAGTCGCGCGAGCGCAAACCACGCGGCTGGATTCCACCACCAGAAACATGCCGTGAGAGTCGAGAGCCACTGCCACGCTCCATCACGTCGCGAGAGATGCGCGATCTCGTGATGAAGCACAGCGTCGAGTTTGCCCACGTTCCATTCGTCGCTGTCGCCGGGCAGCCAGATCGTTGGTCGCCGCCCACCCGTGAGGAGCGGAGAACCTGCGTCAGATGCAATGCGGGCCTCTGGCGCACCCCGCAGTCCAGCGGCAGCACTCACGCGCTGACAAGCTATGGTCACCTGCTCCGCCGGCTGACGACTGGACGCGCCCAGGCGGCGAAGTCCGAGCGAGGCGCGTGCCAGTTTAACACCGAGCAGGAAAAGGAATCCGCCCAGCCAGACAAGCGGAACCAGCGGATCAAGCTTCCGCAAGACTCGCCTTACCATGCCGGCAAGACTCACATCTTTCTCAATGACCAGCGGAGCCGACGCACCGATCTCCTCGGCAGCACGATTCGGCCCTTCCCTCAGAGCCGAGCGCGACACGACCAGCGCCTCTGTCGGCACCAGCACCTCCAGCTTCACCCCGCCAAGAAATGCCGGACGATAAGGCCACGCAGCCAGCACGAGCAGCGCGACAAAACCGCTGCGCCACACCCATGCGCGCGCAACGGCGGAGCGATGCCGCAGCAACAGCGACAGTCCCCATGCGAGAGAGAGGATCGCCGTGCCCTTGATGAGCGTCATGGCCACGGACATGAATCCGGGATAGCGGGCTTCGAGAGAAAAAAGATCGTCAGAGATTGAGTTCATGATTTGCGCGCCTCCTCGATGAGTTTCATGAGCCGCTCCGCCTCGTCGGACGAGAGCTTCAAGTTTTTTTGGCCCAACAACGCCAGCGCGGCCTCTCCCGCTGAGTTGGCAAAAAACTGCCGCACCATTTCGTGCAGCGCCTTCACGCGCGCCTTGCCCGCGTTCACCGGCAGCCGGAACCAGTCGCGGCCGTCGGCCTGCTCCTTCACGAGCATGTCCTTCTCGACGAGCAGCCGGAGGATCGATCTCACGGCCGAGTACGTCGGCGCATCAGGCATGTGCTCCTCGATCTCACGCGCGGAGAGCCGCCCGTGCTTCATCACGATCTGAATCACCTGCCGTTCCCGGCGGCTCATTGATTTTTCGGATTTATCGTCCCACATGGCTGTTGAAATATCAGCAGGCTGGCTTTCTGGCAAGATTAATGTGCTGAAATTTCAGCAGGCTCGTTGCCCGCTGCTTTTGTCTTGGAGGTTCTGCGGCGGAGCCCGGGCAGGCGCCTTCGTGGTTTGTCCGGCCTGTTTCCCGTTGCCACCGTCGCCGCCACCGCCGATTCACTGCCCATGCAGCGCCTCATCGACCCGGAGCTTCTGGATCACCTGCCGTCATCAGATCCCGCCGCGATCCGCAGCCGGGATGAGCTGCGGCTGATCAACGGCATCATGGGCAATCACCGCTGGCTCTTGAGGCGGGTGCGGGCGCTCATCAGGCCTGGATGGCGGGTGCTGGAGCTAGGTGCCGGTGATGGGGCGCTGTGCCGCGGGCTGCATGAGGCTGGCATCTGCGCTGTAGGCCGGCTAACCGCCATTGACCTGGCTCCGCGCCCGGCGGGGCTCCATCCCGACGTGACTTGGCTGAGGCGGAGCATCTTCGAGACGACACCACTGCCGCAGGCCGAGATCGTGGTGGCGAATCTTTTTCTTCACCATTTCGAAGAGGAACAACTGGCCACCCTGGGACAGAACCTCAGCGCGAGCGCGCGGGTGGTGCTGGCCTGCGAGCCCGCGCGGATATCATTTCACCTCGCGCAAGGCGCGGTCCTCGCGGCACTGGGCGGCTTCAACGAGGTCACCTGTCACGACATGCTCACCAGCATTCGTGCGGGCTTTGTCCGCGACGAGCTTCCCCATGCGCTGCGATTGCAGGACTGGCAATGTTGTGTCTCCACGACTCTGCTGGGCGCGTATCACATGGACGCCGTGCGATCCGTTGATTTCTAAATGAACCAAGTAACCATCGCAGGAGGAGGTCTGGCCGGGCTGTCGCTCGGCATCGCGTTGCGAAAGCGCAATGTCCCGGTGCGCCTGATGGAGGCGGCGAGCTATCCGCGGCATCGGGTGTGCGGTGAGTTCATTTCCGGCGTGTCGGATGGAGAGCTGCAATCCCTCGGCATCGGGGATCTCTTTTGCGAAGCGGAAAGGCACAAGGAAACCTCGTGGCACGAGGGAAGGCGGCGGCTTTTACGGGCCTCACTTCCGGATGATGCGCGCGGGCTCAGTCGTTATCGGTTGGACGCGCTGCTGGTGGACCGGCTCACATCGCTCGGAGGGGAAGTGGTCACTGGCGAACGCTTCACCGGAGGGGGTGAAGGCTGTGTGCTGGCGACGGGGAGGCCGCGACGCGAGTCGCGATGGGTCGGACTGAAGGCGCATTATGAAGGGCTCGATCTGGAGACCGATTTGGAGATCCACATGGGCCGCGGTGCCTACCTCGGCATGTGCCGGGTGGAGAATGGGCGCGTGAATGTGTGCGGCCTCTTCCGCCGGTCGCGTCCCGTCGCGGGCGCTTCCTCGCGTGAAGAAATGCTGCCAGTGGCGCTGGAAGATGCGGCGATGCGAGGCGTCGCGCTGCGCGTGCGCGCCGCGCGCGCGGACATCGCCTCGGTCAAAGGTGTGAATCAGTTTTATCTTGGCTGGCAGCGCCGCGCGCGAGAGCAGGGGATTCGCATCGGGGATTCCTCGGCGATGATCCCGCCCTTCACCGGCAACGGGATGAGCATGGCGTTCCAAGGCGCGCTGCTCGCCGTGGAGCCTCTGGTGGCATGGTCGAGCACCGCGGCAAGCTGGAGTGAAACAGCGGCGCGGATTCAAAAGAGTGAGCACGACCGGTTCTCACGTCGGCTGCGATGGTCCTGGGTTCTTCATGGGTTGCTCCTCACGCGCGCAAGTCGCCGGCTTTGCACTTGGGTGGTGAGAAGGAATTTGGTTTCCTTCGAGACACTCTACCGAAAAGTGAGATAGACCCTCATCATGCGCCTGCAAAGCATCGCCACCGCCCTGCCGGAACGTTCCTGGACCCAGCCCGAATGCTGGGCCGCCCTGCGGGATGCGCGCGTGGTCCGTGACCTGAAGCCGCGCTCCATGGAACTGATGGAGAAAGTGCTGCTCGGCCCCAGCGGCATCCAGCAGCGCCACTTTTGTGCTGAGTCGTTGGAACCCATCTTCGACAGGTCCGCGCAGGCGCTGAGTGAAACGTACGAACGCGAGGCACGGGCGCTCGGTGCCAAGGCCCTGCGAAGCGCGCTGACCAATGCCGATGTGCGGGATGTCGATGCGCTCTTCGTCTGCACATGCACGGGCTACCTGTGCCCGGGCCTTTCGAGTCACATCGCGGAGGAGGCGGAGCTGCCGCACTCGACGTATCTCATGGACATCACCGGAGCTGGCTGCGGCGCGGCCATTCCCGCATTGCGCGCTGCCTCGAACTATCTGACGGCGCATCCAGATCATCGCGTGGCGGTTGTTGCGGTGGAGGTTTGTTCCGCAGCATTCTATGTGAGCGATGATCCTGGCGTGCTCATCAGCCTTTGCCTGTTCGGAGATGGCGCGGCGGCGCTCGTGCTGGACAACACCAACATGGCCGGCTGGCGGTTCGACGATTTCAGCACGCTCCATTTGCCAAAGGAGCGGGAGAAGATCCGGTTCGTGAACCGCGATGGAAAGCTGTGCAATCAGCTCCACCGCGCCGTGCCCGATGTGGCGGCTGAAGCCGTGAGCCGATTGTATCCAAATCACGGCAGCAATCCCCGCGTCATCAGCCATGCGGCGGGCCGCGATGTGCTGGCCGCCATCCGGGCGCGCCTGCCGGACCAGGCGCTGGCAGAGTCTGCTGAGGTATTGCGTGATTGTGGAAACATGAGCAGCCCGTCGGTCTTGTTCGCGCTCGAGCGGGCACTGGCTGGGAATGGCAGCACACCCGACGATCTTTGGCTCGTGTCGTTCGGCGCAGGTTTTTCCTGTCACGGATGCAGCGTCACAAAAAGATGAGCAGCAGAGATTGGCATCGCTTTTTGTTGGGTAGCATCACCGACATGAGCAGGGCAGCCCTCGGAACCAGCGCCCATCCCTCCACCTCGATGGAGGATGTCGCCGTCGCATACGAACAAGAAAGGGGGAAGCCCGTGCCTGGATACAGTCATAGCAAAGTACGAGCGCGAACCATCCGACACATCAGCCAACCCAGCGGCTTTGATGTTTTGAGCGAACTCAACCTCGATCTCGGTGGCTGGCGTGTTGTTCCTGACCTTTGCGTGCTGCCGAAGCAAGAAGGTCTGCTGCAGCGGGACGTCTCATGGATCACAGAAATTCCAGCCGTGGCCGTAGAGAGTATCTCGCCAACCCAGACGATGGAGGAGATGACCGAGAAGGTGTGAAGGCTTCTGGCCGCAGGCATGCCGAGTGTCTGGCTCGTCTTGCCGAACCTGCATGTGATCTCGATTTCCCAAAAAGACGCCGCGCCTATGAGCGTCACCCATGGAACGCTGACTGATCCCGCGACTGGCGTGACGGTGGATGTCGATGCGATCTTCAGTTGAAGAAGCGCGCGGTTAATTCGCCGCGAACACGATCACGTCCTTCCCCGTCGTGGCCTCCCAGAGGCGGAGCGCGCCATCCTGACCTCCGCCGATGAGGATGCCGCCCGTCGCCGTGGCCGCCGCGCCGTGCATGAAGTCCGGGAGGCCGGAGAGGGAGCGTACTTCCGCGCCGGAGTCCCGCACGATGCGCACGCGATTGTCGCCGGCAGACGTGATGAGTTGATCGGTGGCGCCGATGAACTGCACCGACGTCACCTCCTTGTCCCAGCCGTCGATGTTCTTCTTTCGGTCGCCGGTGAGCATGTCCCAGATCTTCACCACATTGTCCGCGCCTGCGCTGGCCAGGATGCGTCCGTCCGCCCGGTAGGAGATGCCCAGCACATGGTGGGTGTGCCCTTCAAACACGCGGGTTTGCTTGCCGCTGGCGATGTCGGTGATGCGCACCGCCTTGTCCGCACCCCCCGATGCGATCCACTTTCCATCGGGAGAGAAATCGAGGCTCAGCACGGCGTCGGAGTGCCTTTCACGCCAAGATTTGACGATGGTGCCGGCGGCCACGTCGAGGATCGCGATGTCGCCCGTCCGCGACGGCTCGCCACCACCGGCGGCCAGGGATTTCCCGTCCGGTGAAAAGCGCACGGCATTGACGCGATCCACGAATGGGGAGTCCGGCTTCTCACCGCCGAGCACGCGCTCAAGAACCCAACGCGCCGCGAGCGAGATGCGGGCCGTGGCACCATCGGGCGTGCAGGAGAAAAAGCCGTTGTCCGCCGCGACGAGGGAGCCGGCGCTGGACTGCGCATTGCCGGCAATTTGATTCACCGGCAGACCCGAAGCGACCGCCCAGATCCGCAGCGCGCCATCAGAGCCTGAGGCTGCGACACACTGAGCATCGCCCGAGAATGCGACCGCCAGCGGCTGCGCGGTATTCTTGGCCACAGCGGTCTTCAACGCGGCAAGATCGGCGGCGGCCTTCGTCTGAAGCTGCTTCGCCTTTTCGTTCTCGGTCTTCGCGGTGGCGGCAAGCCTTGCGTTGTCCACCTTGGCCGTGTCGATGATCTTCAATTCGGCCTCAGCGTCTTTGATTTGGTTTTCAGCCGTCGCCAGCGCGCTGCCGGCCGACTCTTCCGCCTTGATCGCGGTCATCAGCTTCTCATCGGCATCCTTCTTTTGCTTTTCCAGCGCTGCATCCGGTTTGCCCGCTGGCACTTTCGTGATGAGCGCCGCCACATCATCCACAACCTTTTGCGCCGCCGCTTTCGCATCCTGCGCTGGCTTCACGGCCTTTTGTTTTTCAGGCAGCGCCTTGTTGCCTGCCGAGATCGCATCCTGAGTTTTTTTCAGGCGATCACCGAGCGATTTGATCTCGGCGTCAATGCGTGCGACTTCGGCAGTCTGGAATGAGGCATCCATCGCCGAGGCTGAAATCTGCCAGTCCAGCGCGGCCATGCGTCTGCCTGAGTCGAGATCTCCGCGTAGTTCCACGATCTGCTTCGGCACGAGCGCATCCGAGACGCGCACCGCGCCGTCCGCACAACCTGCGGCGAGCTGTTTTCCGTCGGCGGACAACGCGAGGGAGACCACGCCCGCGATCTTAAACTCCCTCACGACCTTTCCCTCCGCGATGCTCCAGAGCCGCACGGTGTTGTCCTCGCCTGCCGACAGCAAATTATCTGGACCGGTGCCGGCTTCCAAAACTCTGACAGCGCCGGCCGCACCCTTGAGTTCCTTTGCATCCGCCAGCTCCCCATCTTCGGACAGCGGCAGGGACCACACGCGCACGATCTTGTCCTCACCTGCACACGCGACCGATTTTCCGTCACGCGTCCACACGATGGCGCGCACGCCACTCACACCCGCCTTCATGGCGAGACGTTTGCCGTCGCTGAGACGCCAAATCGCGAGCGCCGCGTCGTTTCCATAAACGAGCGCACGTGATGCATCTGGAGAAACGCTCAGAAACTTGATGCCGGTGGTGCTCACATTCGGGATCGTCCGTGTCAGTGTGCCGCCAGTCGCATCCATCACATGAAGCGCGCCGGACTTGGTGCCGCAGATGAGTTGCCTTCCATCACCGCTCAAGCGCGACACGACGGATCCGAGGGTTGCATCGGCGTTTCGCACGACCGGCTTTGAGGGATCGTGACGCCAGATCTTCACCTCGCGAAAACTGCCCGACGCCAGCTGCCTGCCGTCGGGACTGAAGGCGAGACATTGAACCAAGTCACGATGCGCGACCCCGGCGCCCTTGTACATTTCCTGCTTCACGAGCGCATCGTCCGTCAACCGCGTGACGACCTGGCGCGTGGCGAGATCGTGAATGAAAATCTGGTTTGCGCGGCTGCACGCGGCAAAGCGGCCGTCCTTTGTCATCGCCACGGAGTAGATGGGATTCAGACCGGGCGGAAGGGGCTGCCACGCGATGTCCTGCGCGTGCTTCGCGGAGCCTTTCGCGCCTTGGTCGATCCAGGTCTTCAGCACGCCGAGTTCCTCGGGTGTGAGGTTCACGGAGCCGACCTTGTTTCCCTTCGGCGGCATGATGGAGTCCCATGTGTGCGCCGCCGCCTGGAGGATGATGCTCTCCGCGCTCCTGCCCGGCACGATTCCCGCGCCCGACTCGCCGCCCTTCCTCATCAGCTCCGGCGTCTCCATGTTCAGGTCCGCCTTCGTGGTGGTCTTGTTGTGGCACGCGATGCAGTTCGCCTTCAAGATCGGATGAACGTCGCGCTGAAAATCCATCGCCACACCCGGATTCGTCACAGCGATCTCGATGGGTGCCGTCGCTGCGGCGAAGCTCGCGGTTGAGATCATCGAGGCACAGGAACACAAGAAGGTGTTCAGGATTTTTGGATTCATCGTTCACAAACTACGGGGAATCAGCCCGATTGTGATCATCGTGGCGACGGCAATGTGAGGGTGCAAATCCGCCGCATACGCGACCTCACGACTTGCGACCAAGGATGCGGTCCAACGAGTCGGATGTCTGCCAGATCAACGCCTCGGGATAGTGCGGGTAGGGATGGAAGTACTCGAAGGTGAGAAAGCCCTTGTAGCCCGTTGCGTTGAGCGCGTCGATCACGGCGGGCCAGTTCGTGGTGCCGTCGAGCAGCGGACGGAATGTCTCGAGCGAGAAGTCCGTGCCCTTCTTGGTGAACTCCTTGAGGTGGACGTTCTTCGTGCGCTTGCCCAGCACGGCGGCCCAGTGTTCGGGGAACTGGAACATGGAGATGTTGCCCGTGTCGAAATGCACGCGCACATGCTCGCTGCCGAAGCCATCGACGAAGGCGTTCATCTCCATCGGCGTCATGAGGTAGCCGTTGAAAAAGATGTTCTCGATATTGAGGCACACCTTCAGCTTCGCCGCCTGCTTCTCGAGCTTGCCGATGGCCTCCTTTGCGCGCTGATCGCACACATCGTTCTGCACCGGCTCGTGATCGGTGCGCCACGGGATGTGGACCGCGCCGGGCACGACGAGCACGTTCTCTACACCGAGATCGTGCGCCGCCTGGCCGATCATGCCCGCCAGCTCGAGTCCGCGCTCACGTTTCGCCGCGTCATTGCTCGTGAGCGGATACGGCCAGAAGAGAAACGAGCACAGCCCGCTGATCTGGATGCCAATCTCGTCCGCCATCTTGCGGATTGCGGTGTACTCCTTCGCGCCGGACTTGGGTGAGAGGTCATTGTCGAGATCGTAATTCAGCTCGATGCCGTCAAAACCCGCGTCCTTGGCCAGTTGCATGCACTCGCGCAACGACATCCGCTCAGGATACGGAAAGGCCCACAGGTTGATGGACTTGAGCATGTCGTAGCGCTTCGGGGAGCCACGACGCGGATCAGGCTTTGATTCCGCCGCACGAACTGCGGGCTCGAAAGCAAGGGCTGAGAGGCCGACACCAGCAAGGGTGGCCTTCAACGCATCGCGGCGGGAAAGAGAGTCGGGGTTGGCTGGCGGATTCATGCGCGAGATTGTGCGCTGAGCCGTGCCGCGATGGCGAGAAGATTCTCCGCTCACGGCCATGAAGAGCGGCGGACGAGAGATGGCAGTTCAAACGAGCGCCGCTGGCCCAGCGAGGTGTTCTCAAAGCAGATCGAACAGATGCTCCAGCGACGCGGCGGTGGGCGAGTCCGTCCCGGCTCGCAACCTCCGGCGTCACCAGTGATGCCGTAACTTCCGTGCGCCACTTGTCCTTCGGTGCGCGGCGTGTCTTCGAGGTGTTGCGAGCCGGGACGGGTTCGCCTACGCGTCAGCCGCTGATCCTCGGCAGCACGAAGACGGCGACGTAGATGGCGAGCACTAGGCCGGCGCCGAGCAGGAAGGTGTATCCTTGCAGATGGCCTGCCTGCAACGAGCGCGCGGCGGAGCCGATTCGGCAGGCAATGGCGGCGGGCAGCCGGGCGATGAGGCCATCGACAAACACGTGCTCCAGGCCGGTGACGATCCATGCGAGACGGTCCTGCGCGTATTTGATGAGCGTGGCGTAGATCTCATCGATGTAGAATTTGTTCGCGAAGAGCGGGATGTTCAGCGGGTCTGTGTCCCTGCCCCGGTAAAGCCGGATGGCGAGGCCGACGCCGGCGACGAGCGCGGCGATGGAGATGCCGACGATGAGCCAATGCGCATCGCTGTGCGCCTCCGCCGGCACCATGGCCTGCAGCTTCCCCCGCACCCACGGGATGGCAGAGATGAGTGACATGACAGCCAGCACCAGCAGCGGGGTGACCATGACCATCGGCGGGTCTGCGGCGTGCCCGGCGGAGGTGGTGCGCGGTTTTCCAAAAAAGGCGACGATGACGAGGCGTGCCATGTAGAACGCGGTGAGGAATGAGGTGAACGCGGCGACGGTGTAGAGGATCTTGCAGTGCTCCCACGCGGCGGTGAGGATGGATTCCTTGCTCCAAAAGCCGCTGGTGATGAAGGGCACGCCGATGAGCGCGGCGGTGCCGATGACAAAGGTGAAATAGGTCGCGGGCGTCTGCTTGCGCAGGCCGCCCATCTTCCAGATGTTCTGCTCGTGATGGCAGGCATGGATGACCGCGCCGGCGCCGAGGAAGAGCAGCGCCTTGAAAAAGGCGTGCGTGTAAAGGTGGAACATGCCGGCCTCCCCGGCCCCGAGCCCGACGGCCATGACCATGTAGCCGAGCTGCGAAAGGGTGGAGTACGCGAGGATGCGCTTGATGTCATTCTGCTGCACGGCCATGAGCGCGGCGAGGAGCGCGGTGACACCGCCGACGACCGAGATGACATCCCCAGCGAGGTCGGACGCGCCGATGAGGAAGCTGACGCGCACGAGCATGTAAACGCCCGCGGCGACCATGGTGGCGGCGTGGATGAGGGCGGAGACTGGCGTGGGGCCCTCCATGGCATCCGGCAGCCAGACATGCAGGGGCACCTGCGCGGATTTACCGACGGCACCCATGAAAATGCAAAGCGCGGCGGCGGTGATGACCCAGGAGTCCTTCGCGGCGATGTCATGCAGCGGGCCGTTTGCGAAACTTTCGGCCAGGTCGGCAAACTGCACGTTGCCGTGATTGAGGCCGAACAGCAGCAGGATGCCGATCATGAAACCGAAGTCGCCGATGCGGTTGGTGAGGAAGGCCTTGTTCGCCGCGTCACACGCGGAGGGCTTCTGAAACCAATGTCCGATGAGCAAATAGGAGCTGAGGCCGACGAGCTCCCAGAAGATGAACATCATGATCAGGTTGTCCGCGAGGACGATGCCCGTCATCGAGAACATGAACATGGAGAGGGAGCCGAAATAGCGCGGCCGTGCGGGGTCCTCCTTCATGTAGCCGTGGGAGTAGAGATGCACGAGGAAGCCGACAAAGGTGACGATGAAGAGCATGCCGCGGCTCTG
>JANOBO010000003.1:0-5522 GCA_031411695.1 Verrucomicrobiaceae bacterium | reverse complement strand
GGCAGGCCGTGCAGATCAAAAGTCAACCTGCGGATCAGCTCGGTGCGTGAGGCCTCCGGTGATGGCTTCAGACCTTCCTTCACGAGGCGATCAACGATGAAGTGGTCAATGCCATTCACCGGTCGGTAGAACGATGGGACGGTGGGACGGTCCGAAGGTTTCACCGCCCCACTGTTCGACTGGCCGACGGTCCCACTCACCCCCGGCACCTGCGGAACCTGCGGCACGCGCACGGGCTGAAACGCCCACCACTTCCGATCCTCGTCGGTGATCGACCCCGGCTTATGCATCAGCTTGGCGCCCGCGACCTCCGCATCCGGCCAGGGCGCGCCAATGGCGATCCATTTTTTTAGCGCGGCGATTTCCTTGTCCGCCAGCTTCCCATCGGGCGGCATCTCATGATCCGAGTCCTTGAAGGAGATGAACTCCATGATCAGCGATTCGTCGGGCTTTCCCTTCACGATCGCGGGGCCGCTCTCGCCGCCTTGCAGGATGTAGGCAAGGTTGTCGAGGCGGAGCCCATGCTTCTTTTTATCCGCGCCGTGGCACTCGAAGCAATTCTTTGCCAACAAGGGGCGGATCTCGTTCTCGAAAAACTTCAATGCCGCCGCGTCAGGTGCTGCGGATGACAGGCTGGGGAAGGCGAGCGCGCAGCCTGTGAGGAGACGGCGGAGCGGGTTGGAAATGCGGTGGGCGGTCATCATCGCGATCATAAGGACAGAACGGGCCGGTTTTGGACAGGAAAAAGTACGCCGCCGCGTGTTCCCCTTTTCCAGCGTCCGCGCGCAGCCCTGCGCGGTGATCACGGCGGCGAGCCGGGAAGGCTGTAGCGCCTGTGCATGTAAAGCTCGTCCGCCACCTGAAACAACGAGATGCCGTTGGCCTCGATATCTGTGAACTCATCGTCGGTCTCGGTCACGCGCTGCATCATGCCCAGCGCCGGATTGCCCTTCCAATACTCGGTGGTCTTGTTCAGGCCGAAGACGATCTGCCTGTCGTTTCGATAAATGGCGATGGACCGGTTGTGATGCATGAGGCAGCGGCTGCGCTCAGCGGAATCCGGCTTCAGCAAATCGTGCCCGAAGAAAAGCGATGTGTAGGGGCGGCCGATCAGCGCGAGGATGGTGGGCGTGACGTCGAGCTGGCAGCCGAGCACATCCACGCGCTTCGGTTGCTTCACCACGGCAGGGCCGGCTAGCAGCAGGGGGACCTGGTAGCTCTTCATCGGAATCGTCTGGCTGCCGTAAACGCGCGCGCCGTGGTCACCCACGACGACGAAGATGGTGTCCTGCCAGTACTTCTCCTGCTTGGCACGGCGGAAGAAATCACCCAGAGCCCAGTCCGCGTACTTGGTGGCGTTCTTGCGTGACTGCTCCGCAGGATCCTCCGGGATGCGGCCCTCCGGATACGTGAACGGGCGGTGGTTTGAGACGGTCAGGAAAGTCGCGAGGAAGGGCTTCCCCGTGTCATGCAGGGCGCGCATCTCCACGATGCCGCGCTGCAGCAGATCCTCATCACTCACGCCCCACGCGGTGACGTGGACGGGATTCTCAAACTGGCTCTGCTCGACGAGCCGGTTCCACCCGTTGTTCAACGAGTAGCTGCGGATGTAATCGAACGTGCCCTTGCCGCCGTAGAGAAACACCGTCTCGTAGCCATCGCGCCGCAAAACCTGCGCGATGGACTCCACGCCGACCGTCTTGTCGCGCGCAAGAATGCTGTCTCCCGGCAGCGGCGGGAAGCTCGAGAGCAGTCCTTCCAACCCACGGATGGTGCGGTTCCCATCTGCAAAGAGGCGCGTGAAGAGCATTCCTTCCTTGGAAGCCAGCGCCTCCATCTCTGGCATCAGGGAGTAATCCGGCCTCCCGTTTTTCCGCAGGCGGCCCATCGAGCCCCAAAACTCGGCGCCGAGACTCTCCTCGATCACGAAGCACACATTCAGCTTCGGTCGTGTCGCATCACCAGCGATCTTCCGCACGAGCGAGGCGCGCGCCATGTCCAGCCAGCGCTCGTTCGCAGGCGCGTCCACTTTACCGTCGCCCGCAGATGTCGGAGCTGGGCCGATCTCCGGCGCGATGAACTCGGCGCCCGGCTCGGCCAGCAGCGCCCGCGCGCGCTTAAACGCGGCGGTGCGGTCTATCACCGGATAAAAGGCGGCATAGCTCAGATTGCGCGACCACGCCGCGCGCACGCCAGAGGCCCAGCCATTGTCCGCCAACTCATTGATGACGCGTTGCGAACTGAAGCTCACCTCCTCGTTGCGCAACGTGAAGATCGCTGCCGTCATCACCAGCAACCAAGTGGCGAGGGTCTTGAAGCGCCGGCCCGCGTCCATTTCACGCCAGTGCGGCGGGAAAAACTTCAGCGCCGCCCAGAAGATCGGCGCGCCTAGTAACACGCAGCCTGCCACGATCCACACCACCGGGTAGCTTTCCCAAATGTTCGTGAAGACCTCATGCGGATAGATCAGGTAATCGATGGCCACCGTGTTAAAGCGCGACTCGAACTCCTCGAAGAAGAACCACTCGCTCATCAGCATGAACACGCCGGAAACACAGCCGATGAGGATGCCGAGGCGGAAGACCAGCGGCCACACCGGACGCCACAGGCGGAACCCCGGCAGATACGTCAGCGCCACCACCGCCGCCGTGATCAGCGTGGTGATCAGCGCCGACAGCCCGATGAGAAACGAGCTGGCCACCAGTGACATGACCGCATCCCGATGAATCCCTGCGGCAAACGTTTTCACCGCATCGCCCGCGGTCGATCCCGCCGGATTGAACCCGGCCCACAGCACGATGCGGAGGATCTGCCATGCGATGAACGAGACGACGGCGAAGTAGAGCGGAAAGGCAAATGGGCGCAGGCGCGGAGAAACAATCATGTGGGAAAAGGAGGCGCAGTAATGGATGCGGGGCGCGCCGCTCGCAACCGCCGCGTTGGATCAATGCGCATGACCATGCAGCCCGCTCCAGCCCTGCCAGAACATGAACGCCGCCAGCACGACGAGCAGCGCACAAGAGATGTACGGCGCGCGCCGCATCCACTCGCCAAATCCGCTGAACCGCTTTTCCGCGTGATTCACGCTCCAGGCCGCGACCGCGCCGACGATGACCATCGTCAGTGCGAGTCCGAAGCTGAACGCCGCGACCATCGTGAAGCCGAGCGCGACCTTTTTGACCTGGAGACACACCAGCAAGATCGTGAACGCGGCCGGGCAGGGCATCAGCCCGCCGGTGATGCCGAAGAGCACGATCTGCGGCGTCGTCACCGTGCGGTTTGCAAAACGTTTCGCGATGTCCTGCGCGTGCGCCCGCTCGTGTGCGTCCTGATACTCGATGCCGTCTTCCTCGGGCTCCTCCACTGCGATCGGCGCGTGGCTGTGGGCGTGACCGTGAGCATGATCGTCGTGCGCCTCGCTGAAGCGCAGCCGGTAGGTGTGCGCATGATCGCTGTGGCCGAGGCTCACCACCGCGAGAAACTCGTGCGGCTCCGGCAGCTCGGCCGTGGACTCCCAAAACGTGTCGCGCGCTTCAAACGAAAACTTTTGCGTGCGGCCGTCCAGCCGCGCCGTCTCCACACCGAGCTGCGTGCCCTTTGGCAGCGGCACCGGATCGCCTGATGATTTGCACGGGTAGATGCGGAAACGCGGCGGCAGGTTGGTCTCGAAGATTGAGACCTCCAGCCAGCCATGTCCGGTATCGAGCAACAAGCCGCCATGCGGCCCCTGCCTCAATGCACGCGGCGCTGGCGTAGAGCCTGCGGCCACGAGCGGCGCCCCTTCCGCAGCCGCACCCGACATCCCCGCCGGCAGGATCAGTCCGCCAGCCGTCACGATCTCGCCCGCGCGCGCCAGAGCGGGCCGGCCAGGGGCGTGCGAGTGTCCGGTGTCCTGCCACGGATTTGGCTCGTTGCTGTGCACCGCTGCGGCTGCGGCCGGCTCACGCGCCCGCTCCATCCTCCGCTCCGGCACGGGCACCGCCGGCGCCGTGTGATGCGTGTGACCGTGACCGTGATCGTGACCGTGATCATGCCCGCCATGCGCGTGATGATGCGCCTCCGCCACCTCGCGGCGCGTGCGGATGAACATCCACGCCGCGAGGACGAGGATCATCACCGCCGAGGCGATGTGAAAATACGGTTCCGTGCTCTCCGCATTCCATTGTCCGCCATACGTCAGCGCCAGCGCAGCCAGCAGCCAGATCAGCAGCGAGTGGGAAATGGCGGCGGACAGGCCGAGCAGCACCGCCTGCCACACTGTGCCGCGGATGGCGATGATGAATGCCGCCATCATCGTCTTCGAGTGCCCCGGCTCCAGTCCGTGCAGCGCGCCGAGCAAGATGGCGACGGGGACATACAGCCACACATGGGCGCTGCCGCTGAGGATGAGGTCTTGGAGATTGGGCATGAGGTGAACCAACGCCAATACGCGCCACAGTCATCCGCATACTCAGCGCGCCGTTTGTTTTTTCGCGCCCTCCGCCGGTGCACGCGCATGTTTCCCCGGCGGCACCAACCCCCGCCGGCGCAGGCGCGCCAGCAGCAGTGGCTCACGTCTCCGCGCCAGCTCATGCTCCCACAGTCTCAGCACGCGCCAGCCCTTCCGCCGCAACGCCGCCGCCACCAGCAGGTCGCGCGACAGGTTCCGCGCGATCTTCGCATCCCAAAACTTCTGCCGGCTCTGCGGCCGGCGGAAATGCAACGCGCAGCCGTGCCAGAAACACCCGTCCACAAACACCGCCACCCGCTCCCGGCGAAACACAAAATCCGGCCGCACCCGGCGCGGCGTCTGTGGCAGGCAGGTCCGCGCGCCACGCGTGCCGAGCGGCAGCGCCACATGCCGCCGCCAGCCCGTGATCCCATGCGCGCGGAACACCTCCACCAGCCGCAGCTCCGTCCCCTTGTTGCCACGCGAGCGGATGAGGCTCATCACCTCGCTGCGTTTCTTTTTCGTGAAGACATCGGTCATGATTGAAGGAAAGCGTTATTTGACCGGGTCTCAACTTTACTGAACATCCCGCCATGCCAACGGTGCTCAGGATCGGCCCCTACCGCTTTCATTTCTACAGTCGCGAGGGCCTCGAGCCACCCCACATCCATGTGGCGCGCGATGATTTCGAGGCAACGTTTTGGCTCACACCCGTCGCTCTCGCGACCAGTCACGGATTCCGCGAATCCGAACTGCGTGAGATCGCGCGGTAGGTAAAAGGCAATTGCGATGCCTTGATTGACGCTTACGCTCGCTTTCATGGAGACCGCTGAACCATCGACACCCAAAGACCAGGCCGCCCTGCGCTGCTGGGTGGAGGGCAGACGCGTGTAGCTCGAACTCGATGACCAGCGCCTCGTGAGTTTTCCTGCATCACGCTACCCGCTTCAGAGCGATGCCCCGCAGGACCTTCTGGAGCAAGCCAGCCTCCGTGTTAAAGGCCGCGAGCTTCGGTGGGTGAAGCTCGACGAGGACATCTGGGTGGCGGACGCCGTCATGGGGCGCTTTCCCCGGCCGCTCGCTGTGACACCTT
>JANOBO010000002.1:0-10176 GCA_031411695.1 Verrucomicrobiaceae bacterium | reverse complement strand
CATTGCGCGATCACTGCGACCGCCGTCGCATCCACCACGTTCTTGCTGAGCGGCGGCATCTTGATCGTGGTCGTGCTGGCCATGCGGATGTGCATCATGCTCTTTGCGGTGTCCTGCGGCACCACTTCTTTTGCGCCGGCGATGCCGAGTTCATTGAAGAGCGGGCCGTTGATGATGGACTGCTGGTCGAGCGGCGTGTCAAAGCGCGCGTCCATGTTGGCGCGCACACCGCCGGGCCGGTGACAGTGCGCGCAGTTGGCATCAATGTAACTGCGCACCCGCGTCTCGAGCGACGCGGTCGTGTCCGTGACCGCCACGGTTTTTGTGAAGCCGGCGATCTGCGAATCCGACAACGACGTGTCGAACATGCCGATCTCGCTCCAGGTCGCGAGCTGGTTCGCAGTGATGCCGGAGGACGGATAGGTGAAGCTGCCATTGAGCTGGCGTGTCTTCACGCCGAGGACTGATCCCGCGTTCAAAGTGTGGCAGGTGATGCAATCACCGCGCCCCGGAAAAGTCCAAGGCTGGATGCGTGTGCCGCCCGATGTGCTCGTGATCGTCACGTCAAGGTTTTCAGTGCCGCTCAATAAATCAGCGTCGCTCCCATCCGCGCGCCATTTGTAAGTCACGCCATACCAGCCGTCCGTCGCTCGTGTGAGAAAGCGCGTCTCCAGCCGCCGCTTGATCGCTGGGTTCGCATCGTTTGTGCCGATTTCAAAATGCTTGATCAAAACCGTTCCGACTGGAAAGGCCCACTCGCCAGTGGCCGCGAAGTTGATGATCTCGCCGACTGAATACGGCGCGCCATTGTTCGGCAGCGCGATCCATCGCAGCTTGGTCGCTCCGTCGGACCACAGCGGCGAGTTCACGTCATACGGGATGATGCCCGGCGCGGGAGTCAGGCTTGCGAGACTCGAAAACGCGCCTGTCGCGGAGAGCGTAGCCGGTGGCTGCGCGGCACCGCCGGATGTCGTCAGCTTGTAGATCCGCCCGGATGATCCCAGCGTGCAAAAATAGATCTCATTCCCCGCATCGACGGAGAAACCGCAGAGCAAGTCAGCTGCAATCTGCGTGATCAACACCGGCTGCGCGCCGGGCGTCTGCCAGTCGAGCGACCAGATCTCGCCATTCGTATAGTCGCCAAAAATGTATTTGCCCAGCATCGATGCGGGGAGCTGGCTGCCGCGATAAACATAGCCACCGATCACGCACGATCTGCCGCCGTTGTGCGAGTAAGCGTGGAGCGGCGGAGTCTCCGTGCCGATCACGCTGGCCGGCCTGGTTTTTGGTCCGACGATGTTTCCCTCGCGAAACGCCCACTGATAGTTCGCGCCCTTGGCCAGCACATTGACCTCCTCCTCGTCCCCCTCGCCAACCTCTCCGATGAGCGCCTTGCTCGTCACCGTGTCAAACGTCATGCGGTGCGGACTGCGCAACCCGATGGAGTAAAACTCCTCCAGCACAGAGCCGCCCGCATCGAGCCACGGGTTGTCATTCGGAATGAAATAGTTCTGCGAGTACGTCGCAGGCCATCCGCTCGGCGGCGTGCCTCCGGCCTGCGGCTGGCGGCGGATGGCGTGGCTGCGGGCGGGATCGCGGTTTACATCAATGCGCAGAACGCCAGAGAACAGGCCGCCATCAATCTTCTGCGTGTTATTGAAGCCATCACTGAGACTGCCCTCGTCTCCAACGGTGATGTAAAGAAATGAATCGGAACCGAAAAAAACGCCGCCGCCGTTGTGCCAGTCATGCTCGTCGTATTGATTGATCAGCACCGATTCGCTCGAGGTCGGGATGGACGAGGCTCCATCTGCCAGGGTGAATCGCGACAGCCGGTTGAAGTTCTTGTTCGCATCCGAACCGTTCGGTTTGTGGTCGTACCAGAGATAGAGGTAGCCGCGGTTCGCAGAGCCAGCTTGTCCAAACTCGGGATGCAGCGCGATGCCGACCATTCCGCTATCCCCAGCCGCGAGCGTGATTGAGCTGAGATCGAGCATCAGCGTCTTGGTGGATGACGGCGCGCTTTTGTCCAGCCGCCAGACCTGACCCTGCCGAGTGATCACCCACAAGATTGAGGTGCCCGGCTGCGGCACCATCTGGATCGGGTCGGAGAATGTGACGCCAGGAAACGCATCCACCGCTACCACGGCGCCACCCGATCCGGGTGAGGAGGGGGGAAGCGTGCCATTCAAATAAGCACCGATCGACTGGCGGCTGGAGAGGCCTGTCTGGCCGCTAGCCATACCAGGCCATCCGATACAGATCGCACAAACCGCCGAGCCTAGAAGCGCTCGTCTTATCCTCCTCAGAAACATTCGACGAGGAGAATGTGGGACCGGCATCCGCACGCAAATGAGATTTCAGAAATCTTATTTCAAGTGCATTGATAAGTTACATTCCGCCATATCTAGACGAATCCCGAGAGCAGATGGCGCGCGTGGTTACCCCACTGCGACGGCGTTGGTGACTGCCGGAGACAACAGATGCGTGGACGGGGACGAGAAACGAAACGGTGACGCGCACCGATTCCGCGCGCTCACCAACTCCGGGAAAAGGAGCACGCCACATCGCCAACGCCGCAAAGTTTTGGATAACCTTGGCGTTTCACCCACCGCTCTCCCATGAAAAACGCGCTCATCATTCTTCTTTTGGCCACCCTTGCCGCTTGCATCGCTGGCGGCGGGTGGATGCTCTCGCGGCCCAATCCCGCCAGCGCCGAGCTTGCCCGGCTGGAGTCCGACTTGAAAAGCGCACGGGCTGAGATAGGCAGACTCAAGGGAGAATCGGCCCGGCTGAATGCTGCCCCACGAAGGCGCGCGCTGATCTCCGCGCCTCCGGTAGCGGGTGGTGCAATACCTGCGACGACGCCCGACGGCGCTGCTCCCGGCCCTGACAAACCCGCCGCTGGCCCGGCCGGGAAGTCTGGCGCGAACGCTTTCCGTGAGATGATGAAGGCGCCGGGGATGAAGGAAATGATGAAGCAGCAAACCCTCGCGCAGATGGACATGCTCTACGGTCGGCTGTTTGCCTCGTTTGAACTCAATCCGGAGGAGAGGGAGAACTTCAAGCAACTGCTGGCGGCGCGCACAGGGGCGCAGACGGAGATGGGCCTGAAGATGATGGATGAGAACCTCACGCCGGAGCAGAAGAAGCAGATCACAGCGGACTACGAGGCGGCGAAAAAAGTGTCGGACGAATCGATCAAGACCTTCCTCGGCAATGACGAGGACTACAAGACCTACCAGCACTGGGAGGACACGCAGCCGGAGCGCATGGCCGTGGAGATGATGGGCGGGCGCTCGCACTTCGCCACGGCGGGGGAGCCGCTGTCGCCGGATCAGGAGCAAAAGCTCGTCGATGTGATGGCTGCGGTGCGCAAGGCACCCAGCACGGTGCCCGACCTGAGCAAACCGGAAAACGTCTGGGGACGAGGCCTCTCGGATGAGATGATCCAGCAGCAGCTCGAAAAGTTTGACCGTGACGCAAGCACAGTGGCGCAGAATGCGGCGGGCTTCATGAGCGCGACGCAGCTCACGGCGTTGGGAAAGATGCAGCAGCAATTCCGGTCCATGGCCGAGGCAGGCATGAAGATGTCCAACGCGATGATGAAGGGCGGCAAGTGACAAGGCCGGTCATCTGCGAGGGCTGCGGGGGCGTATGAGATGCCCCGCAGTTCCCCGCGCACGAGGAAACGGTCACGGCGTGGATTCGAGAATTGAATCCGGCTTCGACACGCGCTAGGACGGCGGGCCGATCTGTTGTCCATGCGCACTGTTCTCCGAGTCTTCTCCTATCTGAAACGCTATCCACTCATGGCGGCGCTGCAGCTCGCCTGCGCGATCGGCGGCACGCTGATGGTGGTGGTGTTCCCGGCGGTCACGCGCGAGATCTTCGATGTGGTGGTTCCGCAGGGAAAATGGGAGCGCCTGACACCGCTGGCGCTCACCGCGCTGGGCGCCTACTTCGCGCAGCATCTTTTCAATTCGCTGCGCATCCAGCTGAACAACACCTTCGAGCAAAAGGTCATCTGCGATCTCCGCAGCGACATCTACGAGCGCCTCCAGACGCTGCCGCTGCGCTGGTTCGACAACCGGCCGACGGGCGACATCATGACGACGGTGTCCGAGGACATCCCAGCCGTCGAGCGCGTGCTCATCGACGGGATCGAGCAGGGGCTCGTCGCCGTGCTGCAGATCGTCGTGGTCGGCGGGTTCATGTTTCAGGCGGATGCAAAGCTGGCGCTGTATGCCCTGGTGCCGGTGCCTTTCCTCATCCTCGGCGCGATGTCGTACACGCTGACCTCGAAGGAGCGGCATCGGAAGGTGCGCAAGGCCAGCAGCGCGATGAACTCGCTGCTCCACGACAATGTGGCCGGCATGAGGCAGATCAAGGCGTATGCCATCGAGCTGCAGGAGCATGCGCGCTTCAATGTGGTGAGCGATGCGCTGCGCCAGGCCACGCTGCACGTCATGCGCATCTGGGCCGTGTATCGGCCGGGTATGAACTTTCTCACCAGCCTCGGCTTCGTCCTCGTGCTCTGGATCGGCGCAGGTGATCTCATGCAGTCGGCCGCTCTCGGCAAACCAGAGATCGGGAAGCTCTCGGCGTTTCTGCTTCTGCTGAAGTTCTTCTATGACCCCATCGAGAGCCTGCACCAGCTCAATCAAATCTTCCAATCAGGTCGCGCGGCGGGAGAGCGCGTCTTTGAGATTCTCGACGCGGAGCAAGAGGCCGACACCGAAGGCGGCAGGACCCTGCCCTCCATCAAAGGACACGTCCGCTACACCGACGTGGCGTTCTCGTATTCGGCGGCCACTCCCACCGTGAAGCACATCAATCTCGAGGCGATGCCCGGCGAGACCATCGCCCTCGTCGGCCCGACCGGCGCGGGGAAATCCACGCTGATCAATCTGCTGACGCGCTTTTATGAGTACGACGAAGGCGTGATCACCATCGATGGCGTGCCCGTGCACGAACTGAACAAGACCTTCCTCAGGACGAACATCGGCTACGTCACGCAGGAGAGCTTTCTCTTCAACGGCTCGGTGCGTGACAACCTGCTGATCGGAAAGCGCGATGCCACGGATGCCGAGATCTGGGACGCGCTCACCAGCGCAAACGCGGATGCGTTTGTGCGCCGCCTTCCAAAGCTGCTCGACACCCACGTCGGCGAGCGCGGCGTGAAGCTCAGCGTCGGGGAGAAGCAGCGCGTCTCCATCGCGCGCGCGCTGTTGCGCAATCCGCCCATCCTCCTTCTCGACGAGGCCACCGCCAGCGTGGATACCGAGACAGAAAGGCAGATCCAAGGCGCGCTGGACCGGCTGATGCAAAAGCGCACCAGCTTCGTCATCGCGCATCGTCTCTCGACCGTGCGCCATGCAGACCGCATCTACGTGCTGGAGCACGGCGCCATCGTCGAGAGCGGCACGCATGAGGACCTCATCTTGCGCGACGGCTTGTATGCCGCGCTCTGCCGCACCTCTCTCATGGCGGTGGATGATGTCTCGCCGAGCCTGGCGGCAAATCTCGCGTGAAAGGCAAAACGCGGCGCCTGCGTAGTCTCGCCACCCCCATGATCACGCGCAGACTCTTCATCGTTGCCTCACTTGCCTCTTGTTCATCCACCCTGGCCGACTGGCCGCAATGGCGCGGCCCGGCACGCGACGGCGTCTCCACGGACACCACGCCGATCACGGAGACATTGCCCGCCGAGGGCATGAGGAAAGTCTGGGAAAGCGGCTTCATACCGAGCGACCACTACGGCGGCCACGGCAGTCCCGTCGTCGCGGGCGAGCAAGTGTTCATCTCCGTCGTGTGGCATGAGCGCGTGCCTTCGGAGAAACGGGAGATCGACACAGAAACCATGCAGGCGCTGAATTACCGCGGCACCACGCCCGAGCTGGCGAAGAAGCTGGAGGCCGACCGCCTCTCGCTGAATCCGCGTCTGCGCGGCGACAAGCTCGAGGAATGGATCGCCGAATGGCGGAAGGCGAATCTCACGCCGAAAGAGGATGTCTCGCTCGGAAGCTGGGTCGCCTCGCGATTCAAGGCAGGCAAGACCGCATTCGGACTCGAGTGGCTCGATAAGATTTCAAAGCAGCAGGACAAGCCTTTCGCGACACCCGAGGCGTTCAAGAAGTGGCTCGATGACGAAGGCTTTCCGACGGAGCTGAAGGAGAAGATGCTTGGGCTTGTGCCGAACACCATCAAGGTCGCGAAGGACGTGGTGGTCTGTCTCGACCTGAACACGGGGAAGGAGCTCTGGAAGTTTGAGAACGAGGGGAAACCCACTGGCCGGAAGGCATCCAGCACGGCGGCGGTCGTCGATGGCCGCGTCTATGCGATGTGCAGCGAGCACATGTACTGCCTTGATCAAAAGGATGGCGCGCTCGTTTGGAAGGTGAAGCTGCCGGGCAGCGGCCCCGGTTCATCACCGCTGATCGCCGGAGGAAAAGTCTTCGTCGCCGCCGGACGCGTCGCTGCATTTTCAGCAGCGGACGGCAAGCCGGTGTGGGAGCAGAAGGATGTGCGCGCCGACACCTCCAGCCCGCTGCTGTGGAGCCCGGCCTCCGGTGCGCCGGTGCTTGTGGTGAACGGCAGCAACAGCGTCAACGGGCTCGACCCCGAGACTGGGAAAGTGTTATGGACGGTCGAAGGCGGCGGGCAATCAACGCCCATCTGCTCCGGCGACTGGCTCGTCGTTTACAGCGGCGCAAAAGACGTGGGCCTGCGCGCCTACAAGCACCAGCCCGCCGGACCTCCGAAGGCCGTGTGGTCTAATTTTTGGTCCACCCTGCGCTACACCGGTTCCCCAATCATCCATGACGGCCATGTGTACCTCATGTGCGGCGGCCGGCACCAATGCGTGAGCCTGGAGACGGGCGAGGTGAAATGGAAGACCGACGCGAACAGCACCATCACCAGCCCATTGCTCGCCGACGGAAAAATCATCGTGTACGAGAACAACGGCACGCACATCGCCATCATCAAGGCCGATCCGCAAGGCTACCAGCATCTCGCCCGCGCGAAGGCTGAAGGCATGGGCTGCACCTCCCCCGCCCTGTCGAACGGCCGGCTCATCGTGCGTCAGAAAGAAAAGCTCGCCTGCTTCGACCTGCGTCCGGTGAAGTAGGCAGCCCCTCCGCAACGCGAGGGCGTCCACGCTCACTTAGCCTTGAGCTTCCTGACCTCCAGCGATGATACGCGGACGAAACTATCACGTCGCAACTCGCGCCAAGAGAAGCCAAATCCAATCCCAGCATTTTCTTGTATCGGAAACAATGACCCGGACTCGCCAGCAAAACGAGGCACCACTTCGGAGCACACTAGTTTGTCATTCAGTACAAATGTTACCTTTCCGTCGCGGAGTGTGATATGAAACGAAAACTTCCCCTCCATTGGGATAGCGACAGAGGTCCCAGCCGGGATGTTCCCGGCGAAAAGTGAACCGAAGATTGACTTGCCATCCGGGCCGGTGAAGACGCCTGCACCGAGCGCTGTCGGCCGCTTGGGAGAAAACGAACAGTTAAACTCCAGCATGAAATTTGCGGCTGGCACCTTGCCCTCGTCGAGGGTGAACTCTCCACGCATCTCGAGGTTTGCACCTGTCCGTCCGGATTTACGGATTGGGAAGGTGGTCGGAGTTCCTTCGAGATCCCCTTCGGGCGTGCCCTTGAATTGTGGGTTCGGACGCCAGCCTTTAAGCCCGGGAAGCATTTTCAGCTTAACCCATTCGCCGTTAGCCAGTTCCTCCTCGAAACCGATTGCATCAAGTCTCTCGACTGCACCGGGAATTTCCTCAGCGGGAACGGCGGCAAGGATCTTTTCCAAGATCATCCTTGCACCCGCAAGATCTCCTTTGTCGTACATTTCCTGCCCCTCTTTGTAGGCGGCGAGCACACCTCTCTTGTGAAGGGCGAGGTCGAGTCGAATAGTTTTCTCGTCGAGATCAAAATCGGACGCCTCACCCTGTGCGGACCCAACCAGAGTGCTGACGCCATCGAGTTTTGTGCTGGCCGTCTCCAGATCTCCGCACACATATGCGTAGAGAATGAGCCGCCACCGGTTGCCCGGCTCCACGCCGCTCTGCGACGGCTCCCCGACGTATGCAGCGATTGCCTCAAGCAGCACTTCACGGACAAGCGGGTTTGCGTATAGTTCTTTCCACTCTCTCAGCCCATCGGCCTTTATGGAGAGCAGCGCGTTCGCAAAGTATGCCGGCACGTCGGTGTCGAAGCGGCGCGTCCGAGCACAGGCTAGCCCGCAGGCGATGATCTGTTCATGAGTGCCGCCCCATCGGGGCAAGAGAGCCCAGATGAAGGCATCGTAAGCTTCCATGTGGTCGAACCTCGCAGCGACCGCCCGATCAAACCAATCGCGCAAAGATCCGTCGCCGCCCGGACCTCCCCCCATCGTCACCTCAATCATCTGGCTGGCAGCATAGGGCAGGTCAGGCCGCAGCTTCCACGCCTTCACGAGAGCCGCGCGCGCCAAATCGAGGTGCTTTCCAAATCCTTCCCACCCTTGCGGCGTGACTGTGTGGGCATAGCCGCTGCCTCTCTCCGCCCACGCTTTTCTAACCTCTATTGCACCCTGCAGAGTCAGCCGTGCCCACTCGCTCCACCGAGGGGCGTGGACAATTTCGCTCACTAGTTTCGCATCCTTCATTCGCCGGATCCGCGGCTGCAGCATCGCCAGGATAAGATCCTCATCCTCGGGCTGGAACGCTAACTCGTCGGCCAGGAGCTCCATCGCCGCCTTTGCCGTCGCGCCCTCGTCGAATCGTTCGTTTGCGATCAAGTAGCGTACCAACGTTGAGTCCGTGGTTTTGACCGCGTCATCCAGCATTCGCACATTCTCAACCTGGCTGACGAGTGTAAGCCTGCGGCCCAACGTGACACACAGTCCGACAACAGGATCGTCAATTTTCATGGCGGCGACCTGCTCAGCCAAATCGAACACCTTCTTCTGATTCTCCATCATAGGACGAGGCCGGTCTGGATGTCTCAGGCGCTTCTCGGCGGTCAGTGTCAGCAGTTCATCGACCCTCGCGGCTAGGTCAGGATGACTCTTTCTCACACGCTCCCGGCACGGATCAAAGATGGATTTATCCAGCCAGGCTTTCCAGCGCTTGTTCACGTGGTGATTGGTCTTCGCGGTCTTCTCGACCTTGATCGGAGCGAATCCGGTCTCGGCGAGGAACTCGTCCAACTGCGCGCTGACTTTTGCGGGAAGCTCGGCGTTTGCTTTGAAGCCGGGCTGCGCAAACAGACATGCCGCGACGATGGAAGATGACAGTGCCTTGGAAATTGGTTTTGATGTCATGAGGAGTGGGGTCCAGGGGAAATGCGCTCAACCGATTTTCGCGAGTGTGAGGCAATGGTTTCGGCGCGTCACTCCCAATCATCTCTGAACCGGTGAAAAGTTTTGCTTGCCTCATTCACTTTGCATCGCAAAGTTCTCGCCATGACCACCCAGCAAACTGCACTTGAGCACCTGCGCGTGATTCGCTCGCTCCTGGAAAAATCTCAGGCCTACCGGGCCATCTCGGCACCGGCGGCTTTGGGTGGCGGGGTGCTCGCACTGGTCGTCTCCGCCATCGCGCTGAACACGGACAAATTCAGCGCCCGCCATTTTCTCTTCGAGTGGCTTGGCATTCTGGTCGTCGTCACCGCCTTGAACTTTTTCCTGCTTCATCGCGAGGCGTCCGCTCGCGCCCGGCCGTTCGTCTCCGAGGGAATGCGCATGGCACTCCGCGCGTTTTTCCCGCCAATGATCGTCGGCGGCCTTCTGGGCGTGGGGCTGATCTGGTTTAGGAACGATGTGCGACTCGCTTCGCTGATTTGGATTCTTTGCTATGGGCTTGCCCTGCTGGCGACCGCGCATTTCTCTCCGCGATCGCTGGTGCGGCTCGGGTGGGCCTTCTTGGTGACGGGCATGGCACTGTCCGTTTGGTTTTTCACCGCGGGTGCCTCGGCAAAGACCGGGGCTGACGGCACGGTCGCTTACCTCTTCCTCGGGACGACGTTTGGCGTGCTGCACATTATGTACGCCGTGGCGGTGTTTGTACGCAGCCCGAAGGAGCAGGACACAGAGGCATGATCGACTTCAACCAACTGGACAAGGTCATCCACGAGAAGGCCCGCCTGTCCATCATGACCTTGCTAGCCGGGAGGG
>JANOBO010000001.1:0-6379 GCA_031411695.1 Verrucomicrobiaceae bacterium | reverse complement strand
TCCTGATCGACGAGCCGGAGGCTCCGAAGAAGAGAGCACCACGGAAAGAAGGCTCCGTCCTTCCAAAACTCGGCGCCACCAAACCTGCGCTGAAGGCGGCGGAGCCCGCCAAGCCAGCGATGCCGGCGAAGCCGACTCTCGACGAGCAGAAGGGCCAGGCGCTGAATCTGTTTGAGGAGCAGGAGAAGCGCGTCGTCGCGCGGGCACAACGAAGGATCGACGCTGAGAACGCGCCGCCGGTCACGTCCCAGCCGGTGCCGGGAATGCTGCCGCCGATATCCATTTTGAAGCAGCCGCCTGTGGAGGCCCCTCCACCGCCGCCCGAGCCCGTGAGTGACGCCGTCACTGTCGAGGTCACTGAATCAGGCGAGAAGATTGTGCATCTGAAGCCGCCGATCATTGTGAAGGATCTGGCGGAGAAGATGGGTCTCAAGCCGTTCAAGGTGCTGTCCGACCTCATCGCCCTGAAGGTCTTTGTGCAGAATGCCGAGAAGGCCATCGACTTGGAAGTGGCCGAGAAGATCTGCGAGAAGCATGGCTTCAAGCTCGAGCGCGAGAAGCGCGAGAAGGGCGCGGGCGTCCATAAGGTTGAGGAAGTCATCGTCGAGCCGCCGCCGCCGACGCCCGAGGAGGAGGTGCAGGAGGAATTTGAGCTGCGCGCTCCGATCATCACGTTCATGGGGCATGTCGATCACGGCAAGACCTCCCTGCTCGATGCGATCCGCAAGACACACGTCACCGCGAAAGAGGCGGGCGGCATCACCCAGCACATCGGCGCTTACACCGTGGTTCACGAAGGAAAGCCCATCACGTTTCTCGACACTCCCGGCCACGCCGCATTCTCCGCCATGCGTGCGCGCGGGGCGAACGTCACGGACATCGTGGTGCTCGTCGTCGCCGCCGACGACGGCATCATGCCGCAGACGAAGGAGGCCCTGAGCCACGCAAAGGCGGCCGAGGTCACCATCGTCGTCGCGATCAACAAATGCGACCTGCCCGGCGCAAACATCATGCGCGTGAAGTCGCAGCTCCAGGACATCGGCCTGCAGCCGGTTGATTGGGGCGGTCAGATCGAGTGCGTCGAAGTCTCCGCGAAGACCGGCGCCGGCATCGACACGCTGCTCGAAACGATGAGCCTCCAAGCCGAGGTGCTGGAGCTCAAGGCCAATCCGAAAGCACCTGCGCGCGCCACGGTGATCGAGGCTGCGATGCAGGCCGGCAAAGGACCCGTCGCCACAGTCATCGTCAACCAAGGCACCTTGAAGATCGGTCAGCCTTTCATCTGCGGTCCGCATTGGGGCAAGGTGAAGGCGCTCGTCATCAATGGGACCGAAAGCATCAAGGAGGTGCGGCCCGGAATGCCGGCCGAGGTCATTGGCTTCAGCGACTCGCCGAATGTCGGTGACGAGCTCGTCGCCATGGACAACGAGCGTCAGGCCAAGAAACTGAGTGAGGAGCGGCTCGATGAACAGCGCTTCAAGAAGCTCCAGGCGCCGCGCCGCTCGACGCTCGAGACATTGTTTGCGAACATCGAGGAGGGTGGCAAGAAATCCCTCAAGCTCGTGCTCAAGTGCGATGTGCAGGGCTCGGTCGAGGCCGTGTCAAAGTGTCTGAACGACATCAAGTCCGACAAGATCAAGCTCGAGATCCTTCACGCGGAAACGGGCGCGATCTCCGAGTCCGACGTTCTTCTCGGCTCCGCATCCGACGCCATCGTGATCGGCTTCAACACCAAGGTCGAGAACAAGGCGCTCACCATCGCCAAACGCGAGGGCGTGCAGGTGAAGCTCTACTCCATCATTTACGAACTTGTCGATCAGGTGACTGAGGCGCTGGAAGGCATGCTCGATCCGCTCAACCGCGAGAACGTCATCGGCCACGCGCGCGTGAAGCAGGTCTTCAAGCTGACGAAAGGCAAGGTTGGCGGCTCCGTCGTCATCGACGGGCGCATCGACCGCAAGGCGCGCGCCCGCGTGCTGCGCAACGGCCAGGCGGTTTACGACGGCGGCCTCGAGACGCTCCGGCGTTTCCAGGACGAGGTGGGCGAGGTCCGCAACGGACTCGAATGCGGCATCAAACTGGCCGGCTTCAGCGACTACGAGGAAAACGACATCATCGAGTGCTACGAGCTGGAGAAGATCGCGCAGAAGCTTTGATAAATGGATGACGGGTGAAGACCTGACGCCACGCCTCATCCTTCATCCCTCCACCCTAATCCTTCCAACATGAACCACCGCGTCCAGCGAGTCAGCGAGCTTATCCGCAGGGAACTCAGCACGATTCTCGAAAAGGATTTCCGTTTCGAGGGTGTGCTGGTGACCGTGCATGACGTGGTGCCGACGCCCGACTTCAAGCAATGCTTCGTTTATGTCGGCGTGCTCGGGAAGGAGCACGAGAAGGAGATGATCTTCAAGAAGCTCAACACGCAGCGCGCAAACATCCAGCGCGACCTCTACAAGCGCGTGGTCCTGCGGAATTCGCCGTCGCTCGTCTTCCGTGTCGATGAATCCATCGAGCGCGGTGTGCGTGTGCTGGACATCATCAACAACCTGCCGCCCATGGCGGACCCCGCGCCGGAGACTCCGGAAGCTGGGGGCACGGCGAGCTGATCCATGCGTCACGCGATGGACCCTCGCGCGACGCGACGGTGAAAATGAGCGCAAAGCGCGTCCAGGCGCCGTCGTTCCCAGCGCCATGCGCTCGAGATCCATCCTTGTCATCGGCGGCGGAGTCTTCGGCATCACGGCCGCCATCGAGCTACGGCAGCGGGGCTGGCTTGTGACGCTTCTCGATCAGGCCGCACTGCCATTTGCAGACGCAGCATCCACTGACATCAGCAAGGTGGTGCGCATGGATTACGGAGCGGACGAGATCTACACGGAAATGGGCGAGCAGTCCCTCGACGGCTGGTGCCGGTGGAACGCCACTTGGGAAAAGCCTCTTTACCACGCCGACGGCCTGCTCGTTCTCACGCGGGATGACGAGATGAAGCCGGGCAGCTTTGAGCATGAGAGTTTCCACTTTTTGAAAAAGCGCGATCACGAACTGAAACGAATCGGTAGGCGCGAACTGCGCGCTCATCACCCCGCGTGGAATCCAAGTCGCTATGGAGACGGTTACTTCAACCCCAACGGAGGCTGGGCTGAGAGCGGCAAGGTGATGTCGAAACTGAAGGCGATCGCGGTCACGAATGGCGTGGACGTGCAGGAGGGTGCCCGCTTTGCCGGTCTCATCGAGAAGGGATCGCGGGTGACCGGCGCGCGCTCGGTGGACGGGCGCGACTGGAAGGCGGACGTCGTGCTGGCGGCGCTGGGTGCGTGGACGCCGTTTGCGTTTTCTGATCTGCAAAATGTGATGCGCGCGACGGGCCACCCGATGGTTTTTCTTCGCCCGGAAGATGCCGGGGCCTTTCGAGCGCCTGCTTTTCCTGTTTGGACGGCGGACGTTGCGCGCACCGGATGGTATGGCTTTCCGCTGAACGCGGATGGAATATTGAAGGTGGCTAATCACGGCCCCGGCGTGCCGATCATGGATCCCCAGCAGGCCCGTGTGTTGAGTGCAGAGTGCATCGACATGTTTCGTGTGTTCATTCGGAAAACGTTTCCCGCGCTGGCGGACGCGACCTTCACCGGCACGCGTCAATGCTGGTATTGCGACACGCTCGACGGGCATTTCTGGATCGATCATCATCCGCATCGCGAAGGCCTGGTCATCGCTGCGGGAGACAGCGGCCATGCGTTCAAGTTCGCACCCGTGCTAGGCAGCTTGGTATCCGACATCGTCGAGCGGCTCCCGAATGCATGGGCGCGGCGATTCTCCTGGCGGGAGATCGCACGGGCCGGCAGCGACGGTGCCCGCGCGAGATAGCTGTGCATCAATTCCCGCTTGGCAGGGCGCCACGTCCGTGCCTAGCATCCATCACATGAATTCAATCTCGCGCCGAGCCTTCCTTCAATCGTCCGCATCCGCAGCCGCTGTGTCACTGACAAGCTGCGGGTCCTTTGCCAGCCAACCGGCCGGACACATCGACGCGCATGTCCATGTGTGGACGCCCGACACGGACCGGTATCCCCTCGCGGACGGTTTCAAGAAATCGGACATGAAGCCGGCGATCTTCACGCCGCAGCAATTGTTCGCGCATTGCAAACCCGAAGGCGTGTCGCGCATCGTGCTGATCCAGATGAGCTATTACAAGACGGACAACCGCTACATGCTGGACACGATGGCAGCGCATCCCGGAGTCTTTTCGGGTGTGGCCATCATCAACGCCGATGAGCCAGGCGTGGCGGGCCGGATGCGTGATTTGAAGAAGCAAGGCGTGCGCGGTTTTCGCGTCACACCTGGAAGCCGAAAGGACATCGACGCATGGCTGGGCTCCGCCGGCATGGCGGAGATGTGGACGACGGCGGCAGACGAGGGGTTGAACATCTGCTTGCTCATCAATCCCGACACGCTGGCTGCCATCGACAAGATGTGCGTGAGGTATTCAAAAACGCCGGTGGTGATCGATCACTTTGCACGCGTCGGCATGGCGGGACCGGTCACCCGCGCGGATCTGGACCGCCTGCTGCATTTGTCGAAGCACCCGCACGTCACGCTGAAGACTTCCGCCTTTTACGCGCTGGGAAAAAAGGCTCCGCCCTACCTGGACCTCGGGCCGATGATCCGCGAGTGCCGGGACCATTTCGGCGCCCGCCGTCTCATGTGGGCCAGCGACTGCCCCTTTCAAGTCGATCCCGGCCACACCTACAACGACTCCATCGCCCTGATCCGTGACCGCCTGGATTTTCTGAGCGAGGACGACAAGGAGTGGATGCTTCGCAGGACAGCGGAGCGGGTGTTCTTTTCGTGAATCCAGAACTGCGCTGCTGGCCGAATGGTTGTTCTGCACGTTCGACACAGTGCATCGGCGTGTGTAAAAGGTGAACGATGAACTGGCAGGAGCGGCTCGATATTTTGCGTTGGCGGTCGCTTGAGGAGGCGGATGCAGCGGCGGAGTTTTTGAGCGTGGACAAGAGGCGTGAGGCGACGGCGAGGACGCGCGGGGATTTGCCAGGCTCCGCTGTGCAGGTGATGCCTGCCCGCGGGGTGGATGCTTTTTTGTTGAGGCGCTGCGGGTGGCTGGAGAAGGAGACGACGATAGAGAAGACACGCGGCGCTTTTACGAGCATGACGGTGCCGTCTGCCCGCTGGTGGTGGGCGCTGGCGGGCTGGTCGGCGGCGTTCGCGGCTGGGTTCGGCCTGACGGGAATTGGAACGCAGCGTGAGATCAATCTCCTGGCGCTGCCGCTGGTGGGTCTGCTGCTTTGGAATGCGGTGGTGATGCTGGGAAGTGTTGTGTTCGAGTTGATGCCGGGCAAAGGCCGCGACGAGCACGCGGGCTGGCTGGCTGCGGTGACGATGCGCTTCGCGACTCGCACAGGCGACGAACGCGGCGCGCATAACGTGGCGTTTGACCGACTAGCGTGGCCCATGGCGGTCGAGCGGATGAAGTCGCGGTCACGGGCGTGGCTGCATGTGGCGGCGGCTCTTCTGGCGCTGGGCAGTAGCGTGGGGATGTATGCCAAGGGGTGGTCACACGAATACGCGGCGGTGTGGGAGAGCACGCTGTTGAAGCCGAATCAGGCGGAGCGTTTTTTTTCCACTCTGTTCTGGCCCGCATCGAAGACACTGGACATCGAGGTGCCGAGGCAGGATGTGGCGGCGATGCAGAGAAAAGGCGGGCTGGTGGAGCGCGCCGCTGACGCGCTGCCGTGGATTCATCTGTATGCGGCCACGCTGTTGCTGCTGGTGGTGGCTCCGCGTTTGCTGCTCGCGCTGTGGACGAGGGGGAGGGGAGCGGGGCGTGTGGAAATGATGTGGAGCGCGGTCGGGTGGGAGCCTTACGCGCGCCGGCTTCTGCGGTCCATCGAAGGCGGCGAGGAGGTGGTGCAGGTGCTGCTCTACGATGTGGCGGGCGGAGATGCGGCGCTAGAGCGCTGGACGCGCGTGCTTCGTGATACGATGGGCGGAATGTCGAACTTGGAGTTCCTGCCGATCCCGCCGGGTGAGGAGGACGAGTTTGCGGCGGAGTGGGTGCCACAGACGCATCGGGTGATCTTGTTTTTTCAACTCGCCACGACTCCAGAGGAAGAGGTGCATGCGAAGCTGGCAGGTGATCTGCGTGCGACGCTACAGGCGAAATTCGCCGACGGCCGGCTGGTGTGTGTGATCGATGTGGCAGGTGTCACGGTGCGCTGGACCGCGAAGCACATCGAGAGCCGCAGAGCACTGTGGACTCAGATGCTGGCCGGGAGAGCGGACGACATCGAGTTCATCGGCGAGGAGGTCGGCGGGAACCATTTGCGAGTTGCGGTGTCGAAGACACGTTGATCTGCCC